>NC_007950.1 GCF_000013865.1 Polaromonas sp. JS666 | reverse complement strand
TTATTTGTTGCTGCATTCACTGCAGCGAACCCTGATGAAAGACGCACGCGGGGGCCTCATTCGTTAGTCGAAGTGATCAGTGACCACCTCCGTGCTTTATTCAGGCACTCCCCGCGCAGGTCCAACCCTTGCTTCATCACTGAAAGCCGTCAAGCGGCGGTAGTCATCAATTCTTTCGTGTCTCCTGAAAGCGTGCTGGCCGATGCCAATGGCTTGCGCTCAGGCGGGCATGGCAAAACGCTCGCCCCGCGCCAGCATGGCCCAGCACATCCGGGCATTCTTGGCGGCGATGGCCACGATGGCGCGCCAGTAGCCGCGCCGCTCGGCCAGGGCCAGCGCCCAGCGGCTCAGGCTGTCGGTCTGGTCCTTGGCTTTATTCAGGACGGCACGCGCGCCCAGGACCAGCAGGGAGCGCATGTAAGGGTCGCCCGCCTTGGTAATGCGGCCCAGCCGCGCTTTGCCACCCGAGCTGTACTGGCTCGGCGCCAGGCCCAGCCAGGCGGCAAACTGACGGCCGCACTTGAACTCATGACCGTTGCCAATCATGGCCAACATGGCGCTGGCCGTGGTTTCGCCAATGCCCTTGAAGCGCATGAGCTGCTGCGCCCGGCTGTCCTCGCGGGCCATCTGCGCGATGTGCTTGTCGTACTGCCCGATGCGTTCATCCAGGTGGTGCAATTCGCTCAGCAAGTCGCCCACGGCCGTGTTGGCCCAGCCCGGCAAGTCCTCCAGGCATCTGGCGGCCTCGCGCCGCACGGTGGAGGCCTTGAGCGGCAGGACCATTCCGAACTCGGCCAGCAGGCCGCGGATGCGGTTGATGGTGGCCGTGCGCTGCTCGATGAATCCTTGGCGAACCCGGTGAATGCCGAGCTGGCCTTGCTGGGCCAGGTTCTTGATGGGCACAAAACGCATGTTGGGCCGCTGCACGGCCTCGCAAATGGCCGCGGCATCGGCCGCGTCGTTCTTGCCTTGCTTGCCCGAGAGGCGGTAGGGCGCGACGAACTTGGGCGCCATCAGCCGCACTGTGTGACCATGGGCCGTGAACTGCCGCGCCCAGTGGTGGGCGCCCGAGCAGGCCTCCAGGCCAATCGTGCAGGGCGCCAGCGAAGCCACCAGCTCCAGCAGTTTGCCGCGAGCCACCGACGGCTTGACCAGCGCCGGCTTGCCTGCTTCATTGACGCCGTGGACGGCAAAGACATTCTTGGCCAGGTCAATGCCAACAAAGACGATGCTCATGGTCTTTCCCCTTGCAGTGAGTTGATGAAAAGTTTGCGCTTCCCATCGTGGCACCAGGCGGCTCAGCGGCACAATGCGATAAAACCCGGAACCAGGGGAACGCCCCTTTCATTCGTTAGGATGCACTGTCGTCAACCGGGTTTTTCCTCAGCACGCGGCGCTGAGGCCGCCTGGCATCAAAAAAATCAGAGGAGACAAAGATGACAAGCCAACAAGACCAGGCGGCACTTGGGGGGCCACTCGCGGGCGTGCGGGTGATTGACCTCAGTGCAGTGCTGATGGGTCCCTACGCGACCCAGATTTTTGGCGACCATGGCGCCGACGTGATCAAGATCGAATCCCCCGAGGGCGACTCGACCCGCTGGATCGGTCCCGGACGCCATCCCGGCATGGGCCCGCTGTTCCTGCACCTGAACCGCAACAAGCGCAGCGTGGCGCTAGACCTCAAGTCGCCGCAGGGCGCGGCCGCGATGCGGCACCTGATCGAAGGCGCCGATGTCTTCGTCCACAACCTGCGCCCGGCCTCCATCGCCCGGCTCGGGCTGGACTACGAGAGCGTGTCGGCCATCAACCCGCGCATCATCTGGTGCGGCGTGTACGGCTATGGCGAGGACGGTCCCTACGCCGGCCGCCCGGCTTATGACGACCTGATCCAGGGCGCGGTCGGCATCGCTGCCCTGCAGCAACGCAGCGGGGCGAGTGAGCCGCGCTACGTGCCGCTGACGATTGCCGACCGCATGGTCGGCCTGCATGCGGCGCACAGCGTGGCCATGGCGCTGTATGGGCGCGAACGCACCGGGCGCGGCTGCCGCATTGATGTGCCGATGTTCGAGACCATGGCCAGCGTGGTGCTGTCGGACCATATTTACGGGCACACCTTCGAGCCGCCCAGTGGTGGCGCCGGCTACGTGCGGCTGCTGTCGCCCGGGCGCCGGCCCTATGAAACCAGCGATGGCTACATCTGCGCGCTGGTCTACAACGACGGCCACTGGCAGCGTTTTCTGCGCGCCATCGAGCGCGATGATTTGTGGGTGGACCCGCGCTTCGCCAACCTGTCCAGCCGCACCCGGCACATCGACGAGGTGTACGGCTTTCTGGGCCAGACGCTGCGCGGGCAAAGTACCGCGCACTGGCTGGCGCTGTTCGAGCAGATCGACGTGCCGGCGGTGCCTTTGAACACCATAGAATCCCTGCTCGATGACCCGCACCTGGCGGCGGTGGGCTTCTTCCAGCAGGTCGAGCACCCGAGCGAAGGGACGATGCGCACCTTTGGCGCGCCGGCGCGCTGGGAGGGCTATGACGTCGGCAAGCTGGCGCCCGCGCCGCGACTGGGGGAACACACCGAATCGGTGCTGCGCGAATGCGGCTTTGATGCAAGCGCGCTAGCGTCCTTGCTGGCCAGTGGCGCAGCGGTTCCGGTCGTCGCCGATGCGGAGGTGTCAGCATGAGCGCCCCGGCATTGACCGTGACCCGACTGGCCGGCGCGCTGGGTGCGGAACTCTCCGGGCTCGACCTGTCCCAGCCGCTGCGTCAGGATGACCTAGCGGCGCTGCGCAGTGCCTGGCTGGCGCATGGCGTCGTCTTTTTGCGCGACCAGCACCTCATACCAATCCCGACAGAGAAAGAACCAAAGCCAGGCATCGGAGTCTGAACAGACTTGGCTCTTGATGGAGGTTGCAAAAATGTTATCTCAGCACATCATTGATCAGCTGCAGCCCTATGATTTCGACCGGCTGGCCCGCAAGGAACCCGATGGACGCCGGCGACTGCGCCTGATCGCGCTGGCACACCTCAAGGACGGCAAGAGCTGCAGCGAAGTGGGCGCTGCACTGCGCGTAACCCGTCATGCGGTCATGCGCTGGGTGCAGTGGTTTAGCGCCGGCGGCGTCGCGCGTCTGGCCGGCCTGCCGCACGACTGGAGTACGCAGCGCCTTGCCAAAGAGCACGAAGAAGCGTTTCGCCAGGCCGTCGAGCAACTCCAGCGCGAACGCGGCGGCGGGCGGGTGCGGGGCGAAGACATCCGCCAGTTGCTGGCCGGGCAGTTTGGCGTGGCCTACAGCCTGAACGGTGTGTATGACTTGATAAAGCGCTTGGGCATGGTGTGGATTTCGGCGCGCGCCGTCAGTCCGTACGCGGATCCGGTTGCACAAGCCGAATTCAAAAAAAAACTTTGTCCAGGAAGTCGCGGCAACGCTGCCGCCAGGCGTTGCGTCTGAGCAGGTCGATGTGTGGTTTCAGGATGAAATGCGCATCGGCCAGCGCGGCACGCAAACGCGCCTGTGGGCGCGCAAGGGAACGCGGCCCCGGGTGGTGCGCCAGCAGCAGTCCGAATCGGCGTATATCTTTGGCGCCGTCTGTCCACAGCACGGTAGCGCGGTCGGTCTGGTCATGCCGCACGCCAATACCGAGGCAATGGCCCACCACCTGCAGGCCCTGAGCGAGGCGGTGCCTGCGGGGCGCCACGCCGTGCTGGTGCTCGATCGTGCAGGCTGGCACACCACGCCCAAACTGCCGCAGTTCCCCAACGTTTCATTGTTGCCACTGCCGGCGGGCTCACCTGAACTCAACCCGGCCGAGCAGGTGTGGCAGCAACTGCGCGACCGGCACCTGGCCAATCGCTGCTACGACGGCTATGAGCAGATTGTTGACGCCTGCTGCGACGCCTGGAACGTCTTCACGCAAATCCCCGGCGCCATCCGCTCTTTGTGCTCGCGCAGCTGGGCAGTGCTGCCTTCGGCTCCGGTTATCTCATGACATGGGATTGGTATCACGTCCGGGCAGTTCCTGGCCTTCGCCCAAGCCGTTGGCACGCCGGTGGAATACCCGTTCGTCAACGGCATTGCGGGATTTCCGGTCATCATTGAGGTGAAGAAACTGGCGCATGAAAAAGTCAACTTCGGCGGTGTCTGGCACAGCGATACCGCCTACCTGGCGCAGCCGCCGATGGCCACGCTGCTGCTGGCGCGCGAGGTGCCGCTGTACGGAGGCGACACGCTGTTTGCCAACCAGGTGCTGGCCTACGAGGCCTTGTCGGATGGCATGAAGCGGCTGCTCGATCCCCTGGTGGCGGTCAACACCTCGGCCAAGGCCGACGTGTCGCGCACCCGCGAAGACCGCCTGGCCGAAGCCGGTCGCGCCGACCAGCACAGTGATTACGAGGCCGAACATCCCGTGGTGCGGACCCATCCGGAAACCGGCCGCAAAGCCTTGTACATCAACTGCGCCCACACAACACGCTTTGTCGGCATGGCCGAAGAGGAAAGCGCGCCGCTGTTGCAATTTTTATTCGGGCATCAAAAGAAGGAAGAATTCACCTGCCGCTTCCGCTGGCAGGTGGGTTCGATCGCGCTCTGGGACAACCGCTGTACGCACCACTACCCGGTCAACGATTACCACGGTTTTCGCCGGGTCATGCACCGTATCACGCTGGCGGGTGACCGGCCTCGCCGGTAGGGGTGCCAGCTCACGCTCAGGGGGTGCTCACATCCGCTGGGGCCGGAGGCGGGCGATTCAGATGACGGTAGACAAAACCACGAGAGACGCCCAGTGCGCGTGCCGCTTTTGAAACATTGCCGCCGTACTCGGCG
Organism: Polaromonas sp. JS666; assembly: GCF_000013865.1. Classification (NCBI taxonomy): domain Bacteria; kingdom Pseudomonadati; phylum Pseudomonadota; class Betaproteobacteria; order Burkholderiales; family Comamonadaceae; genus Polaromonas; species Polaromonas sp. JS666. The sequence goes on along the minus strand of NC_007950.1, from coordinate 333,184 downwards.
AGCGTCCGTTCAACCAGTTGCAACTCAGATTGGCGCAGGTTGGTGGGTGAAGCCGGTGTTATGTCCGGTGCTGCAGTGGCCGGTTCTGGTTCCGCCGTGGTCTGCGCGTCTTCTTGGTGACTGCCCAGGCTGAACACTTCTTTCGCACCATCAGCGCACTGCATGTGCGCGAGCAACCAGACGGCGAGCCCGTTCGGGAGCTGATGCAGCGTGGCGTCGGCCCGCCGGGTCAATGCGGCCAGTTCCCGGGGTTTGAGCCCGAACACCTCACTCAACTGTGTCCACGGGCCGACTTGCAACACGCCGAGCAGGCGCGCCGCCACGCCGTTGATCCAAGTTACCATGCCGTCGCTGTTCACGCCTGCCAACCCCTCCATCGGCGTACCCAGCAGGGTGGGCATGGTTTGCAGGCGGACGATGATGTGCTCGCGGGACTGGGCTTGCAGTAGCCGGTTTTCGATAGAGGTGGCATGCAGGGCAACCATCGAAGCGGCATCAAAGCCGAACGAATGCGATTCGATCGACACGTTCAGCACACCGGCCACCTGCTGATGAATGTTGCGGATCGGTGCGGCTGCGCACTGGATTATCTGCATGCACTCGAAGAAGTGTTCTGCTGACCTCACGATGCAGGGCTGGCCGGTTCGCACCACGATTCCGGGTGCGGTTGTTCCCACACTTTCCTCGGCCAGGTTGACACCGACGCGGCTTGCCAGCTGTAATAACCTGTCATGGCTGGCGGTCGATCGCGTGGCGTGCACCACCACGCCATGGGCGTCTGTCAACATGGCTCGGCAGGCGGTGCCAGCGAGCATGGTTTCGAGTCGCATTAGCTCGTCGGTAGCGGCATCCAGGAACATGCGGTTGCGCGACAGCACCGAGTGGACGCGGTTGCGGGTCACCGTGTTGAAGCTGGTGGGCTCGTTCGGGTTACGGTGGGCCTGCATGCAACGGTACCAGGACTGAATGACGCCTTCACTGACCAGTCCCGACGGACGAGTCCCTTCCTCGAAAAAGCGCTCGCGTGCGAGTGCGAGTCGTTGCTGCTCTGTAGCGAAGAACGGTTGCGTCTGAAGGAGTGCTGAAGATTGACGGTATGTCACATTGGGCCTCTTGATCTGGTTGACCTACTGCAATATGGACAGTCTGAATAACACATTGCAACGTGTAGTAACAAGTCACTAACTTTATAAAAGTGAAATTTCACTAAAAAATTGTGCAAATATAACCAGTTTTGCAGCCCATTGGAGGGTCATTTTACCCCTTTCAAAATCTCCAGTCTGTCTTCGGGTACACCTCAACGGCCCCGTCTCGGGAGACCGGCATGTCTAAATCCTCCATCGTCCCCACAATCGGCGTCCGATTGCTCAATGGTTCGCGTGCACCGTAGGTTCCTGTTGCAAGGTTAAAGCGAGTCCGCAATTCTGGACAAGAGATATGCACAGGCGGTTCAATACTTTGAGCGTCCGAATTCTGCAGAATGAAGCCTGCAACAATTATTTTTAGCAGGAGACAACATGAAACCTTCAACCGAGGCGGACTTTCTTCGCGTGCTCTACCAGAGCTGGTCCGACCGCATGGCGGAGAACCCGGCGCTGACCATCGCCGATCTGCGCGGCCTCTTCGACGAGTGGCACCAACCGACCCGTGAGCCTGAAGGCGTGACCTACAAGTTCGAGACCGTCGCCGGGGTCGAGGCCCTCTGGGCGCTACCGCTTGACGCCGACCCCCGCAAAGTCATCCTCTACACCCACGGTGGCGGTTTCGCGGTCGGCTCAGCCGCCAGCCACCGCAAGCTCGCCGGGCACCTGGCCAAACACCTGGGCGTCACGGCCATCGTGCTGGACTACCGGCGCGCGCCCGAGCATCCCTTCCCGGCCCAGCTCGAAGACGCGACCGCGGTGTACCGTGCACTCCTGGCGCGCGGCTTCAAGGCAAACAACATCACCACCAGCGGCGACTCGGCCGGCGGCAACCTGGCCATCGCCACCGTGCTCAAGCTGCGCGACGACGGCGTGGCGCTGCCGGGCGCGGTCATCGCTTTCTCGCCCTGGCTCGACATGGAGCACGTCGGCAAGACGCTGCAGACCAACGCCGCCACCGACGCCCTGGTGAGCAAGGCCGTGCTGGAGGCCATGTCCGGCATGTTCCTGGGCGAGCAAGGCTCGCGCACCAACCCGCTGGCCAATCCGCTCAAGGCCAGCTACCAGGGTTTTCCGCGCCTGTACCTCAATGCCGGCTCCCAGGAAACCCTGCTCGACAACGCCACCGACCTGGCCGGGATCGCCAAAGCCGCAGGTGTGGACGTCACCCTCTCGGTGGTGGACGGCATGCAGCATGTGTTCCCGTTCCTGGCTGGCCGGGCGGTCGAAGCGGATGACGAACTGCGCCGCATCGCCCAATGGTTTAAGGCTGCTTGAAGCGACCTTCCGACAACACCTGACCCCATCCAGACGGGGAAAACTTGAACAATAAAGGAAACAAATAATGACCCTGGCAACACAAGACAGCCACCCAACCCAGACCGACTACGACGCGGTGGTCGTGGGTGCCGGCTTCGGCGGACTCTACATGCTGCACAAACTGCGCAACGAGCTCGGCATGAACGTTCGCGTCTTTGACAAGGCCGGCGACGTCGGCGGCACCTGGTACTGGAACCGCTACCCCGGCGCCCTGTCCGACACCGAGAGCTTTGTGTACTGCTACTCATTCGACAAAGCCCTGCTGCAGGAATGGCAGTGGGACACGCGCTACGTCACGCAGCCGCAGATTCTGTCTTACCTGAACCACGTGGCGGACCGGCTGGACCTGCGCCGCGACATCGAGTTCAACACCGGCGTCACGGGCGCCCGGTTTGATGAAAAGCGCAATCTCTGGGAAATCCAGACCGATACCGATAAAACCGTCACGGCCAGATACCTGATCACGGCACTGGGCCTGCTGTCGGCCACCAACGTGCCCAACATCAAGGGCATCGAGACTTTCCAGGGTGCGCAATACCATACCGGCGCCTGGCCTGAAGGCGTTGATTTCAAGGGCAAGCGGGTCGGCGTCATTGGCACCGGCTCCACCGGCCTTCAGGTGATCACGGCTCTCGCCCCGCAGGCCAGCCACCTGACGGTATTCCAGCGCTCGCCGCAGTACAGTGTGCCGGTCGGCAACGGCCCGGTCAGCCCGGACTACGTCAAGTCCGTCAAACAGAACTACGAGCAGATCTGGAAGGACGTGCGCAGCTCGGTGGTGGCCTTCGGCTTCAAGGAGAGCAGCGTGCCGGCCATGAGCGTGTCGGAAGAAGAGCGCCGCGCCGTTTACCAGAAAGCCTGGGACACCGGCGGCGGCTTTCGCTTCATGTTTGAAACCTTTTGCGACATTGCCACCAGCGAAGAAGCCAACGAAACCGCCGCTGCGTTCATTCGCGGCAAGATCGCCGAGATTGTCAAAGACCCGGAAACTGCCCGCAAGCTGACACCGACCGACCTGTATGCCAAGCGGCCGCTGTGTGACAGCGGCTACTACGCCATTTACAACCGTGACAATGTCGCCTTGGTCGATGTCAAGGCGACCCCGATTACCGAAATCACGCCCAGGGGCATCAAGACGTCGGACGGCGTGGAACACGAATTGGACGTGCTGATCTTCGCCACCGGCTTTGACGCGGTGGACGGCAACTACACCAAAATTGACCTGCGCGGGCGCAACGGCAAGACGATCAAGGACAAGTGGAAAGCCGGCCCGACCAGCTACCTGGGCGTGGCGAGCGCGGACTACCCGAACTTGTTCATGATCCTCGGACCCAACGGCCCCTTCACCAACCTCCCGCCGAGCATCGAGACGCAGGTCGAGTGGATCTCCGATCTGATCAAGCACATGAACGACACCGGCCGCCAGCTCGTTGAAGCCACCCACGAAGGCGAAGACGGCTGGACCGCCACCTGCAACGAAATTGCCGGCTACACGCTGTTCCCGAAAGCCGATTCGTGGATCTTCGGCGCGAACATCCCGGGCAAAGCCAGGACAGTGATGTTTTACCTGGCCGGCCTGGGAGCCTACACTCAAAAACTGAACGAGGTGACGAGCACCGGCTACCCAGGTTTTGAGATCCGCTAAGCCGACGCCAGTTCAACGTTCAGGCAAGCACCAACAAACCAAGCAAGCAAGCAAGCAAGCAAGCAAGTTACAGGAGTCAATATGAAACGCGTACAAGACAAAGTCATTCTCGTCACCGGCGGTGCCATGGGCATGGGCAAATCGCACAGCGAGCTGCTGGCCAGCCAGGGCGCCTGGGTGTTCGTCGGCGATATGGATGCCGCCGGGGGCCAGGCCACGGTGGACGGCATTCGCAAAACCGGGGGCAAGGCCGATTTTCTGTCGCTCAACGTGACGCAGGAGGCCGACTGGAGCGCCGCCTATGCCCAGATCATCGAGAAGGCCGGACGCATCGACGTGCTGGTCAATAACGCCGGCATTCTGGTCTTGAAACCGGTGCAAGACACCACCAACGAGGAATGGGATCGGGTGTTCAACGTCAACGTGCGTGGCCTCTTCCTGGGCACCCGGGCGGTGATCCCGCTGATGCAGAAAAACGGCGGCTGCAACATCATCAACATCTCCTCGATCTACGGCCTGGTTGGCGCCCCTGGCGCCAGCGCCTATGAGGCCTCCAAAGGGGCGGTGCACCTGTTCACCAAGTCCTGCGCGGTCGACCTGGCGCCCTTCAACATCCGTGTCAACTCGGTTCATCCGGGCGTCATCGAGACCGAGATGACGAAGGACTTGCTGGCCGATCCGGCCATTCGCCCGGCCCTGCTCGGCCCCACCCTGCTCGGACGGGCGGCCCAGCCGATCGAGGTGTCGCAGGCGGTGCTGTTCCTGGCGTCGGACGAATCGTCCTTCGTGCATGGCGCCGAGCTGGTGGTCGATGGCGGTTACACCGCCAACTGAGCGAGCAGACGCTGGTGCAAGCCAGCAGGTCGCCCTTTGGCCGTGCGAAGCCGTCCGCGCCATACATCGTTATTCACAACACTCGCCGGTTTTAAACGGCGAATGGAGACCCACATGAATTACCGCTGCGCCCATCGCTGGGCCTTTCCAACTTGGGGCGCTGCCCTGAGCGAACACACCGACGAGCTGGCCGCGCCCAGCGGGCACGAGGTCAGCATCCGTGTCACGCACTGCGGCATGTGCCACTCCGACCTGCACATCCAGGCCGGAGGCTTTGACATGGGCGGGGGCAAGCTCACCTCGCTGGAGCGCGCCGGGGCCACGCTGCCGCTGACCATGGGTCATGAAATCGGCGGCGAGGTGGTGGAAATCGGGCCCGAGGTCACCGGTTTGGCGCTGGGCGACAAGGTCATTGTCTACCCCTGGCTGGGTTGCGGCCAGTGTGCCGTGTGCCTGCGCGGCGACGACCACCTGTGCCCGCGCGCCGCGCGCAATCTCGGCATCCAGTTACCGGGCGGTTATGCGGACATGGTGCGCGTGCCGCACAGCCGTTACCTGGTGCCGATCGGCACGCTGGAGCCGGCCCGTGCCGCCACCTTTGCCTGCGCCGGTATCACGGCTTACGGCGCCATCCGCAAGCTCAACCCGATGACGGCCGAGGACCATGTGGCCATCATCGGCTGTGGCGGGGTGGGCATGACCGCAGTGGCACTGCTGTCGGCCACTTCCAAGGCCCGCATCGTCGCCATCGACCCCGACCCGGCCAAGCGCGAAGCCGCCCTGCGTTACGGCGCCGTGCTGGCTTTTGACCCGAATGAAGCCGGCGCACTGCGCACCATCGGCAAGGCCTGTAACAACGACATCGCAGGCGTGGTGGATTTTGTCGGCGCTGAGTCCACATCGTCGCTGGCCGTCAATCTGGTGCGCCGCACCGGGCAGGTGGTGATCGTCGGCTTGTTCGGCGGCGAGTTCCGCATGCCGCTACCCATGTTCGCGATCAAGTCGCTGCAGATCACCGGCTCCTATGTGGCCGGCCTGGAAGACTTGCGTGAGCTGGTGGCGCTGGCGCAGCGGGTGGACCTGCCGCAGATTCCGCTGGAGTTGCGGCCGATGGCCAGCGTCAACCAGGCGCTGGACGACCTGGCGCACGGGCGGGTTATTGGGCGCGTGGTGCTGCAGCCTTGAAGACGCCGGAGCGGGTGAGGGTGCGGGCCGGCTGAGGCGCAAGCCGTTGGCACATGGCTTGCGCCTCAGCCTTTTGGACTGCCGGGTGCAGCCGCAGGGGCGTCGCGAACCTGCCATGCTGCCGCCAGCGCCAGCGCACACAGTGCCGCCAGCAGCATGAAAGACTCGTTGAAGGCCGCAAGCCGTGCCGGGCTGCTGGTAGTTTGCGCCAGCGAATCACCATGCGCGCTCAGCCGCCATTCGAGCACGATGCCGCACAGGCTGACGCCAATCGCGCCGCCCAGCATGCGCACAAAACTGATCGTGCTGGAGCCCTGCGAAATCAGGTTTTTGCCCAGCGCCCGCAGCGAGCCGAGGTTGAGCGAAGGCAAAATGAAACCGAGCCCGATGCGCCCCAATATGGCCCAGGCCACCAATACCCCTATCCCGGTGCTCAGGGTCACCGTCAGCATCAGGGCAAAAGACAGGGCCAGCAAGGCCAGTCCGATGCTGACCAGCAGGTAGGTGGGATGGCGGTCGGCCAGACGGCCAACCAGCGCAATTGTGACGGCCAGCACAAAACCGGACGGCAACAAGATGCTGCCGACATACGAGGCTGACAAACCCAGCCCCAGCTGCATGTAAACCGGCAGCAGGTAGGTCGAGCCAAACAGCGCAGTGCCGTAAATAAAGGCGACGATGCTGCCCCTGGCGAACTGGCGGTAGCCAAACAGCGCCAGGTTCATCAAGGGTTCCCGGCCGGTGTTGGCCAGGCGCCGCTGCCAGACAATAAAAACGACCAGCGCCAGTACGGCCGCGCCCAGCAGCAGGGCGGCTTCAAGCGGTGCGCCGCCGTGCAGTGCCACCATGCCGTTGAGCAGGCACAAGGTACCGGCGCTGCCCAGCAGCAGGCCGCGCCAGTCCAGCGTCGCGCCTTTGCGGTAGGCCAGCCACAGCGAGGCCAGGCAAAAGGGCACGACCATGAAAAAAATCGAACGCCAGCCAAACAGATCGACCAGCACGCCGCCGATACTGGGTCCGATGGCGGGCGCCAGCACCACGCCCATGCCAAAGATGCCGCTGGCTCGCCCTTGTTCGTGCGGTGCAAAGGCGCGCATGATGATGATGGCTGGAATCGGCTGTACCACGCCGGCCGCCAGCCCTTCGGCCACGCGTGCAGACAGCACCAGGGCGAAGCTGCTGGAGAATCCGCCAACGATGCCGCCAGCCAGCAGCAGGACCATGGTGTCCACATAAGTGCGGCGGTAGCCGTAACGCGCCAGCAGCCAGGGTGTGGTCAGCATGGAAGCCGTCATCGCCACCATAAAGCCGGAGGAGACCCATTGGGCGCGGTCCTGGCCGAGCGCGAAGTGCTGGCTTAAGTCGGGAATGGCCACGTTGACGATGGTCGAGGACATGATGGACGCCATCGTTCCCACCATGACCGACAGCAGCAGGAGCCAGCGATAATGCGGGCCGTAGTGCGCCTGCATTTCGTCAAGGGTGGAAGGGGTGCTCAAGGGGTGTTTTGCCGTGTTGCTTGGGCGCCTGGATTCATCAACTGCACGGATTAACGTGAAAGAACGAACTTTCATGGCTCGGGCTGCTTCGCATTCCGAAGCATGAAAGTTAGAGTAGGGCTTCGGCAGTGCAAGCTGCCATCATCTCGATGTGGTAAGTGGGCATGGTTTTCCTTGAGGTGTTTGAAGCGCGGCGCATTCCTGTTGATCGTGACCGGTTGTGCCGCGAGGCATTGACACTACAAATTGTAGGGGTGATCATGACCACCTGGCAGTCGACGGTTTGGTGCGAAGACTGATCATGGGCTATGCGCTAACGCGACCACCGCCTGACGTGCCTGCACCACCCTGGCGTCCACCTGGGCGGCATCCAGCCGCAGCAGCAACTGGTCTTTTTGCACCGCGTCGCCTTCTCTGGCGAAGAGCTCGGCCACGCGCCCCGGCATCTTGCCGGCGACGAGGTAATGATCGCCCTAGATGCGGCCGTTGGCCTGGATCAGGCCTTCTGGCAGCGGCGGCTGGCGCAGCAGCCACCACCCGGCGGCGAGGCCCATGACAGCAAGCAAGGCCACCGCCGCCGGAACGAGCAGGCGTTTTGGGGGTGTTTTGATGGCATCAGTGTCCTCGAATTCAGAGCTCGCCCGTGGCGCGCTTGAGCCGCAACCCCGCCAGTGCGGCATCAGACAGCGCATTGGCATGGTTGCCCTCGCTGCCGGTACGCAAGGTCTCGGCATCCAGCACCTCGGTATGGGTGGACAGGCCGTTGGCATAGCGGTCGCGCGCCACGAGCAGGTTTTCCTCGGCCTGGGCGATGGCCGACTGGGTGACGATGAGGCGCTTGCGGGTCTCTTGCACGTCCAGCCAGGTCTGGCGCACCTGCAAGGCGATGACGGAGGCCAGCTCGTCGCGTTGCTCCGTCAATGCCGCGGCCTGGCGCTCAACCGCGTTGGCGCGGTGGCCGACCACGCCACCGTCGAACAGGTTCCATTTGGCTCCCAGCGTGATCATCCATTGCCCCGGGTGTACCTGGTAGCGGTTCTCCTGGTAGCCGTAGCCGCCGGACAACGCGACCTGCGGGGCGGTTTCGCCGCGCACGGCGGCGGCCTGGTGGCGCATCGCTTCAATCTGTTGCGCCAGTGCCGCCAGCTCGCTGCGCTGCGCCAGTGCCCGCTCGCTCAGGGCGGGGAGCGGCTCTTGCGTCGCCTCGGGCGAAAGGTCGTCGAGCGCGACGGGCTGCTCCAGCGGCCGCCCCAGCAGGCGGTTGTAGGCGGCGCGCGCCAGATCCAGCCCATTGGCCACCTGCAGGTGGCGCTGGCGCGCATCGGCCAGGGCCACCTGCACCGAGAGCAGGTCGCTTTTGGCCACCATGCCCTGCTCATGCAGGTTGCCCACATCCCGTGCATGGGCCTGCAGGCTGGCGACGTGGCTCTCGGTGACCTTCAGCATGCGGCTGGCGCGCAGCACGTTGACATAGGCATCCGCCACGCGCAGTTTGAGGTTTTGGGTGTCGGCGCTTTCGCCCAGCCGCGCCGCGTCCAGGCTCGCCGTGGCGGCATCAATGCCGCGCGTGATGCGCCCGCCGGTGTAGAGCGGCAGCGTTGCCATGGCGCGGTAGGCGGCGCTGCCCTTCTGCGCCAGCGGCATTTGCAGCGACTGGCCAAAAAAATCAACTTTGGCCGCCGGTGTCTCACCGAGGGCGGTATAGCCCGCCTCCAGCGCCACATTGGGCAGACGGGCGGATTTCGCCGCCTCCAGCAGACTCGCAGCGGCGGCGCTGCTTTCACGTGACGCTTTGAGCCCACGGTCAACGGTCAGCGCGGTGTCCCATGCCTGTTGCAGGGACTCAGCGGCGGCGTTGCCGGCCAGCAGCGCAGCGGCCAGAGCCGCCAGCGGCAACAGGCGGCGAACTTTTATCGAGCGGTTCATAAGGTTCCTTTTTCCATGATGGCTTCTTTCCGGTCCTTGTAGCGCAGCAGCAGATACAGCAACAGCGGCACCACGACCAGGGTGAGCGCGGTGGAGGCCAATGTGCCGAAGATCAGCGAGATCGCCAGTCCGCCGAACACCGGGTCGGACAGCATCACGGCGCTGCCCAGCATGATGGCCAGTGCCGTCAGCAGGATGGGCCGCAGGCGCACCGCGCCGGCTTCGAGAATGGCCTCGCGCAAGTCCATGCCCTGGCGCCGGTAATCCAGCACGAAATCGATGATGAGCAGCGAATTGCGTACCACCACCCCGGCCAGCGCAATGATGCCGATCATGGACGTGGCCGTGAAGGGCTGCCCCATGAGCCAGTGCCCCGGAAAAATGCCCGCCAGCCCCAGCGGGATCGCCGCCATGGCGACCAGCGGCAGGCTGAAGGACTGGTAGTAGGCCACCAGCACCAGAAAGATGAAGGTCAGCGCCAGGCCTAGCGCACCCAGCATGTCGCGGTAGGTATCCAGCGTCATGCGCAGTTCGCCGTCCCATAGCAGGCGGGGGCCCTCCAGGGTGTCGGGCGCGACCGGGTTCAGGCGCAGGTTGCCGGTGGTGAGTCGGCTGCCATCGGCGAGCAGCAAGCCGTCCAATCGCCGGTCAAGGTCGAGCACGGCATAGACGGGGGCGGTGGATTCGAGTTCGCCGCCGACGTAGGTGACGCGCTCGCCATCCTTGTGCGAAATCGTTCGGTCGACTGCGCCGGGGACGACTTGTACCACCTCGGACAGCGGCACCCGCTGGCCCTGCCGGTTGGTCACGGACACGCGTGCCAGCAGTGCGGGATCGATCTGGTGGCGCCGGGGAATCTGCAAGCGGATGGGCACGGGGTTCTTCTCGCCAGCGATACGGGCCCGACCCATTTCCTCGCCGTCGATGAGCCGACGCAGCGCGACCGCTACTTCGGCCACGCTCAGCCCGGACAGCGCGGCCTTTTCCCGGTCCACCGTCAGGCGGTACTGGTAGACGTCCTGGGCCTCGGAGTCGGTCACCTCCACCATGTCGCGCGTCTGCTGGAAGGCCGCCTTGACCTGCGCGGACAGCGTGCGCAGTTGTTGCAAGTCCTTGCCGTAGATTTCGGCCAGCACGGTGGCGCGCACCGGCGGCCCGGGCGGGTCCTCGACCAACTGCACCGTACTGCCGGGGTAACGCGCGGCCATAGCCTGCAGTGTGGGCCGCAATTCGCGCACGATGGCGATCGAGGTCTTACTCCGATCAGCCTTGTTCAGCAGGTTGACGCGGATCTCGGCGACGTGTGGCCCTTGCTTATTGCCGGAACCACGCAGCAAGCCATTGAAGTCGATCACGCCGGCCTCGCCGATCCAGCTCTGGTAGTTGCGAACGTAGGCGTTCTCGCGCAGCAGCGCACCGACTTCGCGCGCGAACCGATCAGTCGCCTCCACCGGCGCGGTCGCGGGCATGTCCAGGGTGATGTTGAAGGTGTTCTTGTCGTCCTTGGGCATCATGGCCAGCTCGACGCCGAACCAGGACTGCGGCCCACCCAAACCGGCCGGGCGCACGAATTGCCAGGCCGGTTGCAACAGCGATACGGCAATGGCCAATCCCGCCAACAGGAACGCAAGCCAGCGGCTGCGCGAGCGATCCACCAGCGGCGACATCAGATGACGGTAGAAACGATGCAGGCGGTCCTTGGTATCGTGGTCTTCCAGATCGTGCCCTTCACCGAGCTTGAGCCAGCGGTTGGCGGCCCAGGGCACCACCGCGTAGGCCACCAGCAGCGAGGCCGCCATGGCGACCGGCACGTTGAAAGCGACGGGGTAGAAATACTGCCCCGGCATGCCGCTGACCACCAGCAGCGAGCCGAACACCAGCATGACCGCCAGCGTCGCCAGGTTGGTGGGGTTGCCGATTTCGTTGGTGGCCTGCACCGTGACCAGCCGTTTGTCCTGCTTGCCAAGACGGCTGTAGTTGCGGTGGATGTTTTCGATCACGACAATCGCGCCATCGACCAGCAGCCCCAGCGACAGGATGAGCGCGAACAGCGAAACCCGGTTGATGGACAGGCCAAAGAGATAGGCCGCGCCCAGGGTCAGGGCCAGGATCAGCGGCACGGTCACGCCCACGATCAGTGCTTCCTTCAGTCCCAGGAACGCGGCAGTCACCAGGAACACGGCCAGCACCGCGATACCCAGGTGCTCAATCAGCCCGCTGACGGCGGCATCCGCCTTCTGGCCATCGTTGCGGGTAACGACCAGTTCGACTCCCGTCGGCACGAATTGCGCCTTCATGCGTTCGATGCGCTCAAGCACATCGTTGGCAACAAAGACGGCGTTACTACCGGCTTTCTTGGCCACTGCCAATGTGACGGCCGGCATCTCCGCCTGCTGCGTCTTGCCAAAACGCCCGTCCGCCGGGCCGAAAGCGAGACGGCTGAGGTGCGTGCGCTCTTGCGGCGGGCCGTCGATCACCTGCGCCACATCTCCCAGGTAAATCGGGCGTCCGGCGTGGCTGCCCACGATCAGGCGCTTGAGGTCTTGCGCCGAGCTCAGAAAGCCGTCCAGGAACACCTGGCGGTTTTGGCCCTGTTGCACGACCGTTCCCAGGGGCGCGGCAACATTGCTTGCGCGCAGGGTGGCATGCACCTGGTCCAGCGTGACGCCGAAGGCCTGCAGGCGCTGCGGGTCCAGCTCGATGCGCAGTTCCCGGTCGCGCCCGCCCTTGACGGAAATGGCAGAGACCTTGTCCAGGCTGCGCAGTCCTTCCATCAGGCGGTCGGCCAGACGCTTCAGGGCGTAATCGTCGTAGATCTCGGAGGCCAGCGTGACGGTGACAATGGGCACGTCGTCCACATCCACGCTGCGAATCAGCGGCTCGCCCGCGCCCGCAGGCAGGCGCTCGCGCTGCCCCAGCACCCGGTCGTAGAGTTTGACCAGCGATTTTTCCTTGTCCTCGCCGACCTTGAACTGCACCATCAGCACGCCCATCGAATTCACGGCGGTCGCATACGTGTGATCAACGCCGGCAATCTGCTTGACGATGCCCTCCAGCGGGCGGATCACCAGTTCCTCCACCTCCTCGGCGGAGGCGCCGGGCAGTGTCACCCATACCTGGGCGCCGGGCACCACGATCTGCGGATTTTCCTCGCGCGGGGTCAGCGTCACGGCCAGTAGCCCGAGCAGGATGCAAGCCAGCATGAACAAAATGGTCAGCTTGGAGGTGACAAAGAGATTCGCCAGGCGGCCGGCGCTGTTGAGCTTGTGCTGGCTCATTGCGCCTCCTTCGCGGCGGTGACGCGGTCGCCCTCGCGCAGGGCCGGTGTAGCCGCTGCCACGAAGCGCTCATCGGCGGCCAGACCAGCACTCACCTCGACCTGATCGGGCCACTCGCGGGCTATGCGCAGCCAGCGAAAGCGTGCCCGGCCTTCGCCGTCCACCACAAAAACGCCGGTGAGCCCGCCGCGCTCGACCAAGGCCTGTCTGGGCACCAATGGCGCCTGGCTCGCACCGAGCCCGAACGCCGCGCGCCCGAACATGCCGGGCATCAGCCCCGCCGTTTCGGGCAGGGCGATCTTGACCTGGTAGCTGCGCGAGACCGGGTCGCCCGAGCGCACCACCCGGCTCACCGTGCCCTTGAGCGGCGCGGGCACGCCGTCGATGTTGACTTGCACCGGCTGGCCGGCCGCGATGGCGGCGACTTGGCCCTCCGCCACGAAGGTCTCGAACAACAGGCCGCGGCCCGACTCCAGGGTCAGCAGCGGCATGCCGGGCAGGGCGAGATCGCCAGTTCGTTTGTGGCGCGCCACCACCACGCCGTCCACCGGGCTGATGATCTCGGCGTAGGCGCGCTGGGCCAGCGCCGTGTCCAGACCGGCGCGCGCCTGGTTGCGGGCCTCGCGCGCGGCCTCGAACTTCAGGCGCACCTTGCGCAATTCGTTGTCCGAGACGCTGCCGCGCTCGAACAAACGCTGGAAGCGCTCCAGGTCAATCTGTGCATCGCGCAGCGCCGCCTCTGCCGCGCCGCCCGCCGCCTGGCCCTGGCGAATGCCGCCTTCCACGTCCGACGCGTCCAGGCGGGCCAGCAACTGCCCGCGCCGCACCCGGTCGCCCTCCTGCACCAGGATGTCGCGGATATAGCCGCTCAACCGCGAGGCGACCTCGACGCGCTGGTCCGACACCACCGAGCCGACCGCCGTGTATTCAAGTGGCGCCCCGGCGGACGCGGTCATGAGCGGCAGGGGGCGGCTGATCGTCGTCGATGCGGCAGGGGCCTCCGGCGCTTTGCCGCAAGCACCCAGGAGTGCGGCCAGCGCCAGCGGCGCCAGGTAGAGGAGGCGGTTTTTTCTTTTTTCCACAAGAGGGTCTTTCATGATGATGTCGAGGTAATAGTTTTGGGTTTGCATGCCGATGCCTTGGCGCCAAGGCTGGCCGCGATCAGTTCAGCCAGTTCGAGCGGGCGTCCGTTGCCTGTGGCCGTGGCGATGGCCCGCGCTTCTTGCGTCGCCTGGCGGCACAGATCGAGCGCGGCGTCCTGCAGGGCCGTGCGTGCCTCGGAGATGTCCATGGCATCGGCTTCCTGTTGCAAAACGTGGCTTGAAACAAGGTATTGGCCGTAACGCCGGGCCGTGCCGGCGAGTGGCTCCGGGTAGCCCGCGAGGGTGGCACCCGCAGCACCAGCCGCCTCACCCAGCGGGGCCGCCAGTTGTTGCCGGGTCTGCAACAGCCGCGACGGATCGTCTCGGGCGTCTGGATCCAGGCCCAGTTGGGTGGTTTCCAGCTCCGAAGCCCGGTTGACCGCCTCGGAAACCAGCGCCAGGACGCGCATGTCAGCGCAGCGCACCAGCAAGCGAAAAGCCCCGGTGGTCAAGTAGTCACCCGCCAGCACGGTGGCGCCGGTGCCCAGTAGCGCGGACGCGCCAGTTGTCGCGTCAACGCGTGAATGCAATTGCTGCAAGCCGATGTGAATGAGGTCCAGCGCCGTGCCGGCGTCGATGCCCGGCTGGCCTGCATGGAGGCTGCAGGTCACCAGTGCCCGGATCGGCGTATGTTGGTCCGACAGCAGCAGGCGCAAGGCGCCGCGGACCGGCACGGCCTCGCAGGTCAGGGTGCTCGCCACGGCGGCGTGGACGCCGGCGATCACGGTCTCGGGGAAGTTCATGGAATGCGTGTCAGTCATGGGTTGGCGTTCTTGTCCAGCGGGCCAGTTGCTCGGCCGCGCTGTGGTAGCCGATGTCGATGATTTCTTCAGCGCGGTCGAACTCCATGAAGCGCACCGCGCCCAGTGGCGGCTGGATCAGGAGGTCGGGTTGGGTTTGCCGCAGGTCGGCTTCGGTGACGCGCGCCTGCATGATGTAGAGCGAGGCCAGCAGCACCTCGAAAATGCCGGGCAGCGGCTCCAGGGGGGGCTTGTGCAGCCAGTCCTCGAACTGCGCCAGCACCGGGCTGTTGATGGCCTGCAGGCTCTCCAGCAGGCGCGCCATGATGGGGCCATGGCCGTTGCCATTGGCGTGGGCGGCGGGGTGGGACAGCCGGCCCGCCACGATGTCGTGGTTGAGGTCGACCGCGATGACCAGGTCGGCGCCCATGGCGCGCGCCACGCTCACCGGCACCGGATTGACTAGCCCGCCATCGACCAGGATGCGGCCGTTGCTGCGCACCGGGGTAAAGATGCCGGGCACGGCGATGCTGGCACGCACCGCTTCGGTCAGGTCGCCCGTCGTGGCCACGACTTGCTCACCATTGGTGATGTCTGTGGCCACGGCGGCAAAGGGCAGCAGCAGGTCCTCGATGCGGGCGCTGGGCACATGGGCGCGCACGAATTCGGCGATTTTCTGACCGTCAATCAGCCCCGAGCGGGGGAACACCGGGTCGAGCAAGGCGACGATGCCCGGCCAGTCGAGATTGCGCAGTCTGGCGCTCAGGCCGTCGAGCTTGCCGGCGGCGAAAACCGCACCGATGACCGCCCCCATGCTGGTGCCGGCCACCACATCGACCTCGATGTGGGCCTCCTTCAAGGCGCGCAGCACGCCGATGTGCGCCAGTCCGCGCGCCGAACCGCTGCCCAGCGCCAAGCCGATCCGGGGCCGCCTGGGCGGCGTCAGGCCTGCGGCCGGGGCTTTGCTGGTTTGTGGTTCGTTCACTGGCTTGCCCCCTTGTCTGGCCCATGACCCGTGGGCCGGTGCAGCCCACCGACGCGCCGGCGCAGACGCCGAATCCCGTACCGCAGTGATCGCTGAAGCGTCGTTGCGCGCGCATGTCGCGCGCCATGGCGGGCCGGGAATTCACGCCCTACGGCGGCCTCGAAGACCTGGAAGCGTTTGAGATAGGTCTCGATCTCCTGGCGCCGCAGGCGCCAGGCGTCGATCCGGCCGTACCCGTCCACGAGTTCGGTGAACAGCGCCCGCATGCGTCGCGCCCCCCGGTCTTGCAGCACCTCGTCGGCCCGTTCGGTGGCGATGCGCGCCAGCGCCAGGCTGCGCTCCAGCAGGCGCCGGATGTCCTGGGCGCCGTCAAGCTCACCCAGGCGCCCGATCTCGCGCAGGGGCCGTCTGGCCTGAGCCGCCAGCAGGCGCCGCAGGTCGGTCGCCAGGGCGTCGGCCAGGCGCCGCTGCGCGCGGCTGAAATGCGCCGGATCGTCGGCCAGGGCGCCAGCCCCGTGGCCGCGCAGGTCCTCGAAATAAAGCTGTTGGTCGCCGAAATAACCGGTCAGTTGTTTGGACGCGGCCGCTTCGAGGGGTTCTTGCGGCGCCTCGCGCAGCGCCCGCGCCATTGAGCGTAGCGGTTGTCCGAGCGAGAGCGGAAAACGCGAGAAGCGATAGGCTGCGTTGGCGCCCGGTATCTGCCGGTAGGCCACCAGTTCCATGTACAAGGACGCGTCGTCCTCGCAGGCCTGCCGGGCTTCCTCGAAAATGTCCAGCGGCATGACCGGCAGCCACCGCCGCCCCAGCGGTGGCGAGCGGTCATAGCCGCCCGCGCGCAGGAGGCGCACCACCACGTCGGCGCAATTGAACTCGCTGCGATCCCACAGCAGGCGGCCTTGCCCAAACTCATCTTCGATCCGGTGCGCCTCGGCAACCATCGCCGCCTTGCGCTCTGCCGCCACGCCCGCCACCCGCAAGCCGAGCGTCTCGCGGCCGTAGGCCATGCCGTAGGTGTTGGTGTGCACCTGCGACGGCGGCTGCACGCCGTACAGGTAATCGGCCAGCGTCACGTGCTGCAGCAGGTTCGGGTCGTGTCCCGGCACGGCCACATAGTTGGCGCTGTAGACGGTGTCGTCGACGCGGATGGCAATGTGCCCGAACGGGTTTTCCAGCACCACGCGCTGCGGTGTTTGGGCGGTCGAGTAGGACAGCAGCAGCTCGATGTCGCAGGGCGCCTCGGCCTGGAGCCGCGCCAGCGCCGCGTCGATGTCGGTGACGGCGCTGCCGTGCTCGGCGCCGAAGTCCGGCGTCATACCCGGCGCGGGCAGGGCCGGGTCGAGCGCGAAGCGGGCGATGCGCCCGAGGTCGGCACTGTCGTGAAAGGCGTGCTGGGCGTGGCGCATCGCCGCCTGCCGCTGCGGGTCGGCCAGCACGGCGGCGGCCAGCTCGCCCGCCTGCGCCAGGGTGTCGGCCAGCTCGGCCACCCCCAGCCGGACGAACAAGGCGGCGTTTTCCCGCTCATGGCCGCTCACCACGTCCAGCAGGATCGTCGGCGTGCCCATGGCAAAGGCCTCGGCCGGCGTCATGCCCCCGGCCTTGGTGATCAACAGGTCGGCCATGCGCATCCAGGCCAGCAGGTCGGCGTGCGGCACCAGGCCGCAGACCTTCAGCGTTGCCGGCGCCGGCAGGCGTTTTTGCAATGCAGTGAGCAGCGCCTGCTGCCGCGCGTTGGCGCCGCAGACGGCAATGATCTGCAGCGGGCCTTGGTGGTGGCGGGCGAGGCTCTCCACCACGACAGCGTAGTCGCCCACCCCCTCCTTGCCCGAGGTGATGAGCACGGTGGGCGCATCCGGGGCCAGCCCCAGCGCGGTGAGCGCCATCTCCCGGGTACCGCAGTCGGCGGCCGCCACGCGCACCGGCATCCCGCTGGTGGTGACTTTGTCGGGTGCCACGCCGGCGGCCAGCCAGCGCGCTTCCAGCTCGGGGTGGGCGAGAAAGGTGCGGTCGATCATTTTCGAGATGCGCGGGAAATAGCCTTCGAAGAAGTCCGTGTGCAGCCAGCCGATGTTCACCTGCGCCAGCAGCCCACGCTCGCGCAAGGTCCCGAGCACCTGCGCCGATCCGTAATGCGTGGCAAGAATCGCGTCGGGCGCCTGCGCCTCTAGGAAGGCGCGCACCTTGTCTTGCGGGTAGTCGTTGGACAGCCAGGCCAGCGACGGCACCCGCTTGCCGCGCGCCTGCAGGGCATGGAACAGCGCGTCGAAGCTTTCGGGAAGATTGCCGGCGATGAACCAGTAGAGCCGCTCATCCACCCAGCGCCAGAGCGGGTGCATGAACTCGCGGATGTCTTGCAGGATCACGCGCGCACCAGGCTCCAACTGGCCAATTTCTTGCTCTATGGCCTGCGCGGCGCTGATGTGGCCATGGCCGATGGACGAGTAGAAGATGACGATCTTGCGGGGCTGGGCAGCCCCGGCATCGCCTGCTGCCGGCGCCTCCGCCGCCCTGCGCCGCGCCCGGCCGCGTCGCAGCGCAAGCCATGCCAGGACGACGAACAGGGTGAACGCGACCGCCAGCGCGAGCGTGACGAGCGGATCCAGACCAAACGCCTGCGGTCCGCTCACTCCTTGCCCCCGCTGCGCCAGATCGAGAGCAGCAGCCAGAGGCTGCCGATGACGGCGCCGATGAAGCCGAGCAGGCCGAAGAAGGGCAGGCCCAGCCAGGTGGGGCCACCGGGCACGGTCATGACGATGGAGGAGCCGACGATGAGCGCGGCGATAACGATGCCGACCGTCAACCGGCTGGCGGCGTTGTCGAGCTGGTTGCCGACACGTTTCAAGTGCGTGACATCAATGTGAATTTCCAGCCGCCCGCGCCGGGCCGCGCGCAGCAGCCGGGAGAGGTCTTGGGGCAGACCGGCCACCAGGGAAAGCGCTTCGCTGACCCCACGCCAGCCGCGCTGCAGGAGCGCCGTAGGTGCATAACGTGCGCGCAGCGCCTGTTCCAGCAAAGGCAGCGCCTCGCCAGCCATGTCGAAGTCGGGGTTGAGCTCGCGGCCCATGCCTTCGAGCGAGATGAAGGCCTTGATCAGCAGACTCAGATCGGGCGGCAAGGCCAGCTGGTGCTGACGCAAAATGGCCACCAGGTCGGAGAGCATGGCGCCGAGCCGGAGCTGCTTGAGCGCCACGCCATGGTACTGCTGCACAAACGTCTGAATTTCCAGCAGCAGGCCGTCTTCGTTCATGGCGCCGTCGCCGGTCCAGTCGAGCATCACGTCGGCAACGCGGCGCGGCTCGTGCTTGACCAGCCCCAGCAGCAGCCCGGTCAACTGGTCGCGCCGCTCCTCGGTGAGCCGCCCGACCATGCCGAAGTCAATGAAGGCGATGCGGTTGCCGGGCAGGTAGAACACGTTGCCGGGGTGCGGGTCGGCGTGAAAGAAACCGTCCTCCACGATCATCTTCAGTACCGCGCGCGCGCCGCGCCGGGCAAGGATCTTGCGGTCGAGGCCGGCCTGGTCAACGGCGGCAAGCTTGCGCCCGGAAATGCCATTGATGAATTCCTGCACGCACACCCGCTCGCCGGTCCACTGCCAATAGACGCGGGGAATGACGATGAGGGCGGGCCGCTCCTCGGGTGCCTCTGTTTGCACCACTTCCCCGCTGGACGGGAGACCGGGCGAGTCCGGGTCGGCATAGCCGGCAAAATTCTCTGCGATGTGCTCGGCGTTGCGGCATTCGCCGGCGAAATCGAGTTCGCGCCGCAACGACTGGGTAAACTGGCGCACCACTTCCTGCGGGCGGAAACTGCGCAGTTCCGGACTTTCTCTTTCAATGAGTTGTGCCAGCCTGGCGAGCCAGCGCAGGTCGGCCTCGATGATCGGCCGGATGCCGGGCCGACGCACCTTGACCACCACCTCGCTGCCGTCTTCGAGGCGGGCGCGGTGCACCTGTGCGATGGAGGCCGCCGCCAGCGGCTCGGGATCGAAGGCGGCGAACACCTCCTCGGGCGGTGCGCCCAGGTCCTCGCAGAGTTGCTGACGGATGTCGGCCCAGGGCGCGGCCGGCGTGCTGTCCTGCAGCTTGCCGAATTCAATGATCCATTCCGGCTCGAACAGGTCGATGCGGGTAGCCAGCACCTGGCCGAGCTTGACGAAGGTCGGGCCCAATTCCTCCAGCGCCCGGCGCACCCGGGCGGGCGGCTCCAGGTGCGCCAGTTCCTGCGCTTCGTTCCAGTGCAGCGCCTGCCCGGCCCGCTCCAGCGCATTGGCCAGCCCCATCCGGCGCACCATGTCGCCAAAGCCGTAGCGGATCAGGATCGAGGCGATGTCGTGCAGGCGGCCGATGTCGCGCACCGCCGTCAGTGCCTGCCACAGCATCAGTCTCCCTTGCCTTTGGGATGGCCGGGTTTGACGTGATCGGCCAGACCGGTGAGCACGCCGGCGGCGATCTGGCGCACCAGGTTGGAAGTGGCTTGTGCCAGATGCAGGCCGGCAACAACCTGAGTGCGTCCCGTCGTGCCAAGCTGGTGCGTGATGACGGCCAGGGTTTCCTTCAACTGTGCGCGCACGGCGGAGCCATAGAGGCGGGCGTGCCTTGCCAGATCGGACAGGATTTCTCCTGTGGCATCCTTGGCACCCGAGGCCGAGTTTTGCAGGGTTTCCAGGAACATCGCCTCCAGGCTTTCCAGGTCGGTGCGCGCGCGCGCGAGGTCCTCACTGGAAAATGTCTGCGCCCGGGCCGCCGCTTCTTCTAGGGCCAGTTTGGAGGCTTCGGCAAACTGTGCCAGTGCCGCGTCCAGCCCGGCGACGGCCTGTTTGAGGCGTGTCCGCATGATTTCGGTTTGCGCCGCTGACTGCTGCAACTCCTTTTGCGCTCCTGCCCGCGCGCCGCGCAAAACCGCACTCGCGATCTGCCGCAGGGATTCGATATCGAGCGAGCGCGCGCTGATCTTGCGCAAGGTGAGTTGCCGCACAATGTTCTGCACATCGTGTCCCTGCTCGACGGCGTTACGCACTTCAGCTTCGAGCATCGCTGCATCGTTACCGCCGCCGATGGTGTTGACTGTTTCGTTTTGCATGATGGTGATCCTCTTGAAGGGGTGACCTGAATAACTGGATGTCATGGTGGTACCGCGCATCACAAATACCCGTCGCCGGGTGGGAAAGCGTAGCCAGCGCCTATGTCTTCCACACGACCCGGCCGCATCGGTGGGCGGGTCGTGCTTGCCATGAACTACTTGTTGATGGCGTTTTTGGCCTTATGGGCCATTCCCCTCATCACATCCAATTTTTCATCGCATCGAGTGCCTTGTCGGCAGCGTCCCTGGTGGCTGCAACTGCTTTCTGGGTCGCATCCCTGGCGGCTGCTGCGGCGTGCTGGGCGGCATCTTTACCGGACTCGACCGCCTTTTTGACCGAATCCTCGGCCTTCTGCGCCGCGTCCCCAGCGGCTTCAGCCGCTTGATTGGCCGCGTCCGAGATTTTTTGCAGCGCGTCCCGGAGGTCTTGCCTGGTTTTGTCGACGTCCGTGGCCGCGAACTCGGCAAGTCGGTCCTGGGCCGCCTTCAGATTTTCCTGAAGACGGGTGTGCAAGCCGGCGACCTTCTCGCCCGCTTGATCGGCGGTGGCGCGCAGGAGCTCATCGGCATCGGCGACGATGCGCTTCATGTCGGCGATCAGTTTGTCTTTGCTCGTGGCGCCGGGTTTGTTGGATTCGGACATGGAAAACCTCTCTATCAGTGATAAAAATGAAAAACGAAAGCACAGCGATGTGATAGTTTTCCGGGCAGCCAGTCTGCCCGCCCGGAAAGGCTTATTTCGTCACCGCATCCTTGATGTCCCGCGCCGTTTCCTTGGTCGTTTCAAGCGCCTTGTCGGCGGCTTCCCTGGTTGCTTCCCAGGCATTCTGTGCGGCGTCCCGCGTGGCTTCGGCCGCTTTCTGCGCTGCCTCCTTGCCCGACTTGGCCGCTTTTTTGGCAGCTTCCCCGGCTTTCTGTGCAGCTTCCTTGGTGGCTGCCGCTGCTTTTTTGGCCGCTTCCTCGGCTTTTTGGGCGGCCTCTTTGGTCGCTACGGTCGCTTTTTTAGTGGCCTCTGCCGTCTTGCGGACTGCTTTTTTAGCGGCTTCATCGGCCTCCTGCGCCGCTTGCCGGGCAGCGTCCGCAGCTTTTTGCGAGGTGTCGCTGACGGCCTGCTCGGCCTTCTCCGCGGCCCGCTGGGCGGCCTCTGCAGCCTTGTGCGTTGCCTCCCTGGCTTCTGCTGCCGCCTTCTTCGCGCCTTCCTCCGCTTTTTGCAGCACGGACACCTTGGCCGGCTCGGCCGGCTTGGCTGCGGGATCTTGCGCCGCTTGTACGCTGGCGCCGACGATCAGTGCCGACAGGATCAGGCATGTTTTCAATTTCATCGTTGCTTCTCCTTGCAGTCATGGAGCAGGGACGTCTGCTCCGCACGTTTGCCCTGGTCGGGGCATTGCTATGATTTTTCGTCGTGGCCCGCGCCAAGACCATGGCGCAGCAGGCCGATGACATGCCGCGCAATGACCTCGGGGTCTTCCTGCTGATCGGTGTAGCCCGGCAGGAAACGCCGCACCGACTGGGTTTCAAAAGGGTAGTTCACCAGGCCGATGATGGAGATGACCAGCAAGTGGGCATCATGCTCCGGGGCGAGCTTTGAGGCGAGCTTGTGCAGCGCGTTGAACAGGTCCCGAAAGACGCAGTCCACCAGGCTTTGCAGGCGCGGTTCATTGCTGTCGAGCAGCACCCATTGCATCAGGCGCCGGAAGTCTTTCTCCCTGGCCAGCATGCGCGTGAACTGGATGACGAATGCTTCGAGCCGGCTCCAGGGTTCTCCTGCGCTGACCAAAAGGGATTTCAAGGGCCCCACCTTTTCCATGAAAGCGTAGCCGACAGCCTCCAGACAGAGCTGCTCCTTGTCCGAAAAGTGGTGGTAGAGGGCCGCAGGCGTCACACCCACGGCAGCCGCGATAGCCCGCATCGAAACCCCGTCGAAGCCGATCGTTGCGAAAAGCGGCACCGACAGCCCGAGTATCTCTTCGCGTGTATGTCTGAAAGCTTGTTTCGCCATGGTTAGAGACCCATCAATTCAAAAGTGAAACTGTCCTTTTTACGGTCAAGCCAGCGTCGGGTAATCCGTATAGCCTTCGGGACCGGGCGTGTAAAACGTGCTCATGTCCGGCGCATTCACCGCCGCGCCCGCCTGCCAGCGTGCGATCAGATCGGGGTTGGCCAGGAAAGGCCTGCCCACGGCGACCAGATCGGCCTTGCCTGCCACCAGGTCGCCCTCGGCGCATGCGGCGTCGTAGCCGCCGGAGAGAACCAGGGTGCCCTTGAATAATTGGCGGAATGCCGCTTTCATGGCGTCCGGCACGGTGGGTGCACCCATGGCCGAGTGATCGACCAGGTGGATGTAGACCACGCCGCGGGCGTTGAGTTGCTGCGCCAGCCAGGTGTAATCAGCTTGCATCGCGTCGTACAGCGGCATGTCGTTGAACACGCCGAAGGGCGATAAACGGATGCCGACCTTGTCTTTGCCGATGGCTTCAATCACGGCGTCAGCGACTTCGAGCACGAAGCGCGCCCGGTTCTCGATGGCGCCGCCGTAGCCGTCCGTGCGCTGGTTCGAGTTCGGGCGAATGAACTGTTCGAGCAGATAACCGTTCGCCCCGTGCAGCTCGACGCCATCGAATCCCGCCGCCACCGCGTTCTTCGCGCCTTGGGCGAACTCCTCGATGGCGGTTTTGATGTCGGCCTCGGTCATCGCCTGCGGCAGGGCGTTCGGTTTCAGGCCCTCGGCGTCGGTGTACATGTCACCGGCGGCGGCCACGGCCGACGGCCCCAGCACGCGTGCGCCCTGGGGCAGATTGAGCGGATGGGCGATGCGTCCGCAGTGCATGAGCTGCATGAACATCTTGCCGCCCTGGGCATGCACCGCATCGGTGATCTGTTTCCAGCCGGCTATCTGTTCGGCCGAAAAAATGCCCGGTATGCGCGGATAGCCCAGTCCGTTGGGCGACGGTGAGGTGCCCTCGCTGATGATGAGCCCCGCCGTGGCCCGCTGCGCGTAATACTGCGCCATGAGCGCGTTCGGGATGTTGCCGGTGGCGCGGTTGCGCGTCAACGGCGACATGAGCAGATGATTTTGCAGCGGGAGTGATCCCAGCGTGGTTTTTGAGAATAGACGTGACATGTTTTACCTCCTAAAAGTGATTCAGTTAATCCGCATTCAACAAAGCCGCCGATTGGGCATTCCGTGGGTCATGACAGGGCCGTTCTAAAAGCTTGGCACACTGGCAAAAACCGGTGTCCGGGCGGTTGACCCTACCCGGATGGCGGCCTGTGCCGAATGGCTAACCTTGAAGTTTTAAAGCTGCCATTTGCCTTGAGCTTAACGAACGTTTATTAAACACCAATTTTCATTGTGTCCGGCAACTCTAACTGGGGGTCCTCTTGTTTTTGATGCGGTTTAGGACGTTTGGGAGGCCCCTATCCATGCGGGTTTCCAGAGGTCGGTCTCTTGTAACCCGCATGGATACTGGATTCTCTGACCCCCTCCATTCCCCGTTTTTGTAGCCTTTTCAGGCCCCGCCTGGCCGCATGAGCGACGCCTGACTCGTTTCAACGCCTCAATAGCTCTGATAATAAGAATTATCAGATATTGATGTATTTAAAGCCTTGAAAAATTAATTGTCTAACGTTATATTTCAATGTTATACAAACCTGTTTTTGCTCACCATGCCGCGTCCCACCGTCGCCACCCCTGCCCAAGTGCGTGAAACCATCTCCAGCCTGCTCCGGGAGGCCGGGATCGCCGGCACGGCGTCAACGCCTTCCTTCCGACGGGCCGTCTCCGTGCGAAAGGTTCGCGAGCGCCTGGGTGGCGGCAACCCCGCCACCATCGCCCACGAAATCAATGCCCTGGAAAAGGACATCGTGGGTGCCGACAGCCAAATCCCGCCCATTCCGGAAGTGCCGGCCGACATTGCGGCACTCATGGGTCAGCTGTGGCAGGCCGCCGTGGGGATTCAGCTCACCGAAGTCCTGCAGCTCAAATCGCAGGCCCAGGGCATTGCGGACGCCGCCAAAAGTGAACTGGTCGAAGAAAAGCTTCGCAGCCAGGTCCTGCTGCAGGAACTCGCCGAATTGCGGGCAGCAGCGGCTGAGCGCGATACCCAGCTGGCGCACGCGAAGTCGCAAAATGCCGTGTTGACTGAACGCAATGCCGGGCTTCAAACCGAGTTGCAGGCAAGCCGTGGGCGCGAATCCGAATTGCTGGCGGCGCGTGCGGCACTGGAAGATGAAAAGATGGAGGCCATCGCCGCCGCCCGGGAGCGCTACGACGGTCTCTCCAAGCAACTGCTGCAAGAAACCGCCCAACAGCGCCAAACTGCCCAGGTGGAGGTCAGTCGCATGGCCAGCCAGTCCAAGTTTGCCGAAAAACGGGAGGCCACATTGGCGGGGCGGATCGAACAACTGGAAGCCGATTTGCTGGAAGTGCGCACGCAGCGTGACAAGGCGGCCGGTGAAGTGTCCGCCTTGAAATACATCAATACATCGCTCAAGGTCCAGGTCGATGGGTTCCTCAAGAGCCGCACGCACGATACGGTACCGGCGCCACCGCCGGGTCTGGCCAAGCGGCGTAGGACCGTTAAAAGGCCCGCCGCGTGATTGACACGCATTCCGAGGTCACCGTGCGTGGGACGGCTTTGCCAGCATCGTCTCAATTGTGGGTAGACCATGGCGTGGAGCCAGCACATGCGGTACCGACCACCCCAGAACTTGCCGCCCAGTACCTGGCCAACGCACTGATGCACCCGGTGTACGAAAACTGGAATTGGCAGCGACTGATCAAGGTTTACGGGGCACTGCCGCACGCTCGGCGCGCAAAGCCGCGGGTTTGCAAACTCCTGTTGAATGCCCCGGCAGTCGTGGAGTATTGGCAAAAGGGCAAACTGCATGTGGTGGCGGGGCCAGATGCGCCGGATCCGGCCAGCATTGTTTTGGCGGTGCTCAAGTCGCACAAAACGCGGTTTCGTTTGGTGACGGCGGGCATGCCGGCGAAGACCACCCAAACCAGCCCGAACGACAGCCAAGTTCCATTTGCATTCGCACTGCGCGCCTGGCTGCAAAGAACCGGCAGGCTCTATAACCCCCATGAACACACCAACACCTTGGGCGCCAGCGATGACTATGCGGCGCTGTCAGCATTCTTGCGTGAGCGTACCAGCCGCTCCAGGCACACCTGGAGGGCGTACACGAAAGAGTTAGAACGATTGGTCACCTGGTGCCAAGAGCAGAACCTGGGGCCGCTCTCAGATCTGACGCGGCAGGACTTGCTGAAATACAAGTCGCGCATGCAGAAAATGCAGTCTGGCAACAAACCGCTCGAGGGGGATACGCCGGCACAGATGCGGCCCATGGCAGAAAAGTCACAGGCGCGCTCGCTCGCGGTCGTGGCGAGTCTTTACCGCTACTGGCACAACACCGGATATTTACAGGGCAACCCCGCGGCAGGCCTTACCGGTGGCTCCAGGGCACAAGCCGGGTTTGCGCCAACGCGCATGGTGAGTTCGGAGCTTTTGGCGCGGTGCGATGCGTTTATCGAGCGCAGCTTGCAGACGTCGCCGCCATTACAAACAGCCGATGCCAACGTCTGGCGCCGCTGTGCAATCTGGCATTTGTTCCGGTTTAGCGGGGCGCGGCTTGCCGAGCTTGCCTGGAATCCATCGAAGGCCTTGCCACGCGTTGAGTCCGACAAAGTTGGCGCCGTCACCCTGACCGTGGTTGGCAAGGGCAACAAGATTCGCCAAATTCCATTGCCCACCATTTGCTCCCATGTGCTGTTGAGCTATCGACTGGCAAGAGGCCTGCCTGAACTGCCAGATACCCTTGAACAGATACCGCTCATCCATGGGGAAAAGGCCGGGTACCTTGGCGCACGCGGACTCTACAACGAAGTCAAAGCAGTGCTGCTGGCGGTGGCCCGAGAAATTGAGCAAGGCGATCCACAGAGTGGCACGCTGCTGCGCACCGTGTCGCCGCACTGGTTACGCCATGCCTATGCCAGAACGCTGGTTGTGGACAAACGTGTTCCACTGCCCGCCGCGCAGGCGCTACTTGGCCACGCATCGGTACAGACTACTGCCGCGTATGCGAAGACTGACTTGGCGCATTTGCGGGAATTTGTGGAAGCTGGTTTTGGCAATGGAGCGAGCATTGAGGGAGTGTCCAATCGAGGTCAGGCGACTCTGACTTCGTTGAGCAGATCTGGGTGACGCTCAAGCACCTTGAGCAGCTTGACGAGGGCCAATGGTGGCTTGGTCTTGCCGTTCTCGTAACGAGAAAAGGCATTGACCCCTCCACCGAATATTTCAGCGGCCTGACGCTGGTCTAGGTCAAGCCGCTTACGCATGGTGGCAATGTAGCCGGGATCGACATAGGCTGCGTTCACCTGGCGCTGAAACTGGCCCAGCATTTCGCTGTAGCGGTCACCGTGTTCACGGTTCAATACAATCTCACCGCAAGCCGGGCAAAAGTCGCCTGTCACAGCTGGGATGGTGGTGGATTCGCCCTTGTAGGTATAGGGCATATCGCGGGTGTCGTGGATCAGTTCTGCGGCACCGCAGCATGGGCATTTCATGGTCACAGCTCCTTGAAAGAAACAATTAAAACGTCATCAATGACGGTTAGCTTCAAGTACACATCGGCACTGTTGGCTGTCTTGGCGTGGTACACGTCTTGCCAAATCCGGTGATCGGCATGGGTCGTCATGCTCTTGTAGAAGTTGGCGAACGTGAGCGACATGACAACAGCGCACATCCCAGTCAGGTCATTGATACCCAAGTCACGAGCACCGCCGAAGGCGCTTGCCGTTGCTTGGACCCTCCCGGCTTCGATCAAGGCTTGAACGACTGGCAGCTTGCAGTGAGGAGTGCCTTTTTCCATGTCGTCATTATAACCCAATAGGTTAAATTAACAAGTAGGGTAGCCGCGGAATTTTTGGCGGTCCCAGCGGACTACCTCATCATGCGATACGCCTCTTACCCAAATCTTTGAGATTCACAGAGCTGGGCAGAATTCGCTGAGCAAATTTCTCCACCGGAAAATCAAACGTCCCGCGCAGGTTGATCCCCTCAATGTTGGTGGGCGCAACGCGGCGCAGATCCTCAGTGAGTGGCTCGCCGCCAGCAGCCTTGATCCCCTCCCAAGCGGGTTGCATGTGCCCCGCATTCCACGCCATCACGCTGTTGGACAAAAGGCTCAGTGCCGACGACACGGCCGCGAGCGACTCCGTGCGCTTGGAAAGCGCTGCTGGAATCTTCCCGGAATGGATGGCGTGCTGCAAGGTGTGGGAGGACTCCCCACGGTTGAGCGCATGACGGATCTCAGATTTGAACAGCGGATTCAACAAATAGTCCACCTTGAAGATCGTGCATAGCAACTGCCCGAACTGAACGCCGCCGTCATAAACGGATTGGCCGCGCGCGGCAGATCCGAACCGGGTCAACGCCTGTACGGCACTGCACTGACCGCTGCGAATGGACGCCGCAATGCGCACCAATTCGTCAAGCACAGCCTCCATGACAGAAAGCTCCAGAGTGCAAGCCACGACTCGATCCAGAACGTCCGGCACCGTGTAGCCTTTGAGCGCGTACAACTTGCGGTGCTTGATGTCCGCCAGGCAGGGACACAGGTCCAACCTGAGCAGCTTGGCCACCGCCATGCCGAAATCCGTGTACCCATGGGTGTCGACGGCAAGTTGGCCCACGTCTTCCACCGCGCTTTGCCGAATAGCACCTTCGATGGCGACCCCGACCTGGCGCTCATTGAGCACAATGGGCTGGTCGTACACAATGCCCCAGCCGTCCCGAACATGGGTATAGATCCCAATGGATGCAGTTTTCCGCCGTGGATCGGCGCGCGATTGCCAAATGGCGCGCTCGGTCTCCAGGCTCATCATGTCCGAGGACGCCAGATCCGAGCGGCCCCAGTGCTTGGCAATTTCAAACCGGTGCAGGTACTGGACGACAGCATCGCTGGCCTGGCGCAACCGGCGTTCATCCCTCAGACGCTTCATGGTCTGGCGTACCGCCTCCACCGGCAATTCCGGAATCATGCGCGATACGTCAGACGCTGACATCGAGGTGCCATGGGCGAAGACCGCCGCGTAGACCATCAGGAGCTCTCGTCGGCTGTTGGGTTCGCGGCCCAACAGCATCCAGCTAAACCGCACGGCGCTGTCAATCTCCAACACGATTTCCGGCAACTGGCCCAGTGGTCTGCCTTCCATCAGGGCGCGGCGCAACGCGGTCACCCGAACCTCTTCAGGACTGGCCACCTTGCGCTCCTGGTGAATGCCGTCAGCGTCAACCTGAATTTGGCCAGATGACGCGGCCGCAGCAAAGTCTTGCAGCCGCTTTTCCAGGTGTTCTGCCAACGGCTCCAGGGTTTCCTTGGGGTCCATGGAGAGGCCCAGTTGGGAATAGTGCATGTCCCGACTCTTTTGCCAGTCTTCCCTGGTGATGAAAAGCGTGGCCTGGCTGCGAAACACGAAGCTGTGATCCAGGTACACGGAACCGTTTCGCAGCGCCATGCGCAAGGCAAATAGCGTCGCCCATTCAAACGCGGCCAGGGCCTTCTGGCGGTCGGCGCCAGCGATCACCTTCTGCCACCGGTTCCCCAGTTTGATGGTTGGTGTCGTGGCCAGGGATGTCGCACGGGCGGCGTAGGTTTTGCGCAGCACTTCCAGCGCTTGCATCACTGGATGATCTGCCTGGGCGGCCAGAGGCAGCGTCAGCAGCCTGCCCAACAAAGCACGCGACTGGTTTGGATGATCAACCAGGTAGGTTCTTGCCAGCGCAGAGCGGCTGATTTTGGGGTCGGTCAGTACCGCAGTAGTCACTTCGACCAGCTTGGATTTGAGATCGGCGTGCGAAAGCGCTTCCTCGTTGGCCAGCTTTTTGACGCTCAGCGCAAACTTCGTCAGTTTGGCGTGGGCGTCCGCATAGCTGGGCGTGGTTTCGCGCGCGGCATCGTTGGCCATCTTGCGAATCCAGCGGCGCAGCATCAAAAGCAACTGGTCCGAGGACGTGCACAGGGCATAGCGCAGAAAACACGCGACTTCCAGACTGCGGCGTGTCGGGGTAATGCGCTTGCTGACCGATGGCGCGCGGTGTGCGCAACGCCGGGCATAGTGGCGAACGGCCGCGTCATTCACGGTGGCGGGCCAATGGTCGGCAACACCCATGGTGCGCAAATGGTCCACCTTGTCAAAAAACTGGGTGATCTGGACCGTGGACTGCTTCAGCGGTGCCGCCCACAGCCAGGATTGCAATGGGGTGCCATCCTTGGTCTTGGAGTTCAGGGCCAACTCCCACTCCTGAAGCTTTTGCTGGCCATACGCATGCTCAATCGCCTTGAGCTGTTGCGCTTCATGGTCTTTGAGTGCACCAGCTATCAGGCTTTTGAGTTCACGGGGCGCAATTTGCAGTATGCGGTGGTCGTAGAACCAGCGCTTGGTCTCTGGAAGAAGCGAGGTGTGGTCCGAGCGGCTATTGAGCATCCCAATCCCGCGCGCGGGCCAGGCGTTCCCGAAGAAACAGATTTGCGCTACAAGGTGAACGGCAGCGCCGAGATGACCGACAAGTCATTGGTGCGAGCTTGCGGTGATCGCCATCACCGCTGAGTGAGCCCGTTATTGAGCATGGTCCGGGAATCGTCGGCGACATTGGTGAGCGCAGCGATGCGCATCCCGTTTGTGAGATCGAGTCAAATTCGACGCTTCCCATGGCGCTGCCGTTCGTCAACAATTTTGGAGTAAGCCATGGCAATTCGCAAGCGAGAAGACGAGGTGTTTCCAAATGCTGCGGGGATCGATGGCGGTGCATCAAGCCACTGGGTGGCGATACCGGCGCATTTGTCCGAGGAGTCGGTACGCGAGTTCGGGGCGATGACCGACGATTTGAGTGCGCTGGCCGACTGGCTGCTCGCGTGCGGGGTCGATACGGTGGCGCTGGAGTCCACCGGCGTGTACTGGATTCCGGTGTACGAGGTGCTGGAGCAGCGCGGGCTGAAGGTGTGGCTGGTCGATGCACGGCAGATGAAGTACGTACCCGGGCGCAAGAGCGATGTGCAGGACTGCCAGTGGTTGCAAAAGCTGATGAGCCTGGGGTTTCTGCGCGCAGCCTGGCGCCCTGACAGGGAGGTCTGCGTCGTGCGCGCCGTGGCCCGCCAGCGCGAGGTGCTGCTCACCGAGCAGGCCAGTTGGGTGCAGCGCATGCAGAAGGCCCTCGTGCAGATGAACATCCAGCTCACCGAGGTGCTCAGCGATGTCATGGGCATGACCGGGCAGGCGATCATCCGCGAGATCGTTGCCGGCGAGCGCGACCCCAAGGCGCTGGCGCGGCACCGCCACAGCCGCATCAAGGCAAGTGCTGAGGAAATCACCAAGGCGTTGACCGGCAACTGGCGCGAAGAGCACCTGTTCGTGCTTGCCCAGGCATTGGCGATGTACGACGACATTGCACGCCACATGGCCGAGTGCGACGTGAAGCTGCAGTCATTGCTGGTCGAGTTGGGCCAGCGCAAGATCGATCTGGGCAAGGTGCCACGCGCTGGCAGCAAGCTGCGCCAGGAGTTTGACGCCCGCCAGACCCTGGCCAACTGGGCGGGGGTGGACCTCACGCGCATCAACGGGCTGGGTTTGACTGCGGTGATGAAGATTCTTTCTGAAATTGGCCCGGACTTGAGCCGCTTTGCCAACGTCAAGCATTTCTGCTCTTGGTTGGGCCTGTGCCCGGGCACCAAGATCAGCGGGGGCAAAGTGCTGTCGGCCAAGACCAAGCGATCAGCCAACCGGGTGCGCCAAGCCCTGAAGATGGCCGCGATGAGCCTGTCGCACAGCGGCTCCGCGCTTGGGGCGTTCTATCGGCGACTGTGCAGCCGCATGGACAAGCCTCGGGCCAATACCGCCACGGCGCACAAGCTCGCGCGCATGGTGTATTTCATGCTGACCCGCGGTGAAGGCTTCGTTGACCAGGGGCAGCAACGCTACGAAGAACAGCAGCGCCAGCGTTCAATCGCCGCCCTCAAGCGCCGCGCCGCCGCGCTCGGCTTCCAGATCAATCCAACTTCTTCGGCAGCATAAAAACAGCCGGAACCGATTCTGTTTCTTGTGAGGGTTTCGCGCAGCCAGCGCACCATGTAGCGTCGTTGGTGTTCCGTCATTTGCTGGAACCCCAGGGTCCTATAGGCCAGTTGCTGGTGTTCGGACAGCGTGCGCATGCGCTCCATGTAGAGGGAACGCAGCGTGCCCATCTCGGGCGGTTCGATGCCGAGCTGGGTGCCAAGATGGCTCCACAGCGCTTTCGGGATTCTGTCCACCGCATCCAGGGTGCGTCCGCTCATGCGGATGAACCCCATGTGGATGGCCAGGCCGAACCGATGCAGCGGTTTACGTAAAGACCGGATGACCGCCAGTTCGGCGGCGCTGTACGAGAAAAAGGTCGTGAGTTCGAAGTCGTCCAGGGCTGCCGGGATGTCACGCAGTCCCAGGAAGGGCGCTCTCCAATGTTCCACTGGAATCCTTGATTTTGCTTTTGAGCTGGGCATTATCGGCTTGCGGGCGGTCAAGGCCGGGACAGTTACAAACTGTTTGAAATCGTGCCGCCAACACGGAATGTAGGCCCCATGCGGGTTTCCGGAGTGAGGGGGTCAGAGAATCAAGCATCCATGCGGGTTGCGAGATACCGACCCCTGGAAACCCGCATGGATAGGGGCTCCTGAAACGTCCTAAAACGCACTAAAAACAAGAGCACCCCAGATGCCACGTCGGGCAACCCCTCCAAGCGCGCTGAAGGACCGCGTATGGGCGTCAAACAGCATTTCGTGGCCCTGGCTGGGGTAGGCCACCAGCCAGAAGGCTCTGCTGGCACACAGCTTCATGTGGGAGACCTGCATGCGGTGATAGATGCCGCCCACCACCATGCCTTCTTCGCTCCAGTCAAACTGGAATGCTTCGCCCAGGTCGAACTTCAGTGGCACGAATGCCTTGACGTCCTTGCCAGCGCTGGCGCGCCAGGCTCGGATGTAGTCGGTGACGCGGGTGTAGCCTCCGGCGTAGCCACTGACCTTGATTTGCGCAAACAATGCGCGTGCTGTACGTCTGTCCTTTTTGGGGCCAGTGCGTCGGCTTTGAGCGACTGCTCCAGTTCGGCAACAAAACCACTGAGCTTGCTAAACCCAGCCGTGCGGCTGTACGTCGGAACCTGCACTTCCTGTGGCATCCTCAGCCAGCTCCGTACCGTGTTGCGCGACAGTCCCGTGCGCTTGGCTATTTCATGCAGCGACACCTTGTCGCGTAGATGCATGCGTCGAATTCTTCCCAACATTTCCATGGTGATCACCTTGTTTTTTCCCTGCCCAAAAAATAGGCAAGGCAAGTAAAACACCTGGGTCAGTTTTGAGTCGGCACAGTAGCCTCAAGTGGGTCAGTTTTCGGTCGGCGGCAACAGCGGGGCCGGCGCTGGTTTCGTAGCGGCCGGTTCCAAGGTGAAACCTCGACCTCGGCGCCACTGATGCACCAGATTGGCGTTCAGCGCGTTGGACTGCGCTACCGCAGCAACCGATGCGCCCGGCACCGCACACGCAGCCACAACCCGCGCCTTGAGTTCTTTGCTGTGCCGCCGGCGCGGCTTCTCTTTGATATCCATACGCACCCATCTAAAGTTAGATGGACAGCATCGCCCACGTCGGTACGTCTAGCAAGGTGGGAGAACTGGCCGCTTACGAATGAGCACCTTGCGCAAGGCACCAATAATCGAACTCTTGCGGAAATCAAGCATGAGCTGGATTGTCGTTTACGCTTATTGCGACAGAACCGGGCTGGAAACGTGACGATGGTAGCCGGACTGAGGGCCACGGTGAAAACCGTGGATCACCCACCGGAGCCTAAGGTCGGCGCGCCAGTCCTCGACCCAACCGTGGAACCCCTGAAGCGGGTCTCAATGCGGATGCACGTGAAGCCCGTGACGGCTGATTGCTACGGAGGCGGTCCATACTGCGAGAACAGTTGCTGCACGGTGGCCTGGCTGGCCGGGTCTCTGAATTGCAGGTTGTCATTGTTAAAGGTTGCACTGATTGTCATAAATAGGTTCTGAGGCATGGCCCTCAACTGATCTGGCGTTAGCTGATGCGCCACATCTTCCCACTGAGTGCCAATCTCCACCACCTCTGTCAGCACGGTGGGGCTTATGTTGTTCACAAGGTCCGGGGCCAGCAGCGCCACAGGTGGCGCGTCGTTCGTGTGCACCGGGTCCAGCCAGGCGGGCACGTCGAAGGTTCGGATGACGTCCACGAAACTTGCATTGTGCTGCTGTGTGTGGGTGAGGAACTCAAGCATATGCGGCGCATCGGACCGCAAGTCGTCTCTTTGCTCCAAAGTCGACCAGCTGGATGCGTCCAAATTAACAAAATAGTTGTCCAGCAGCACGTCTCCATAGGCCTGCTCGAACTCGGTCAGGTTGTAGGCGACTATGCTTGGCGCGAGTTCGTCGAACTGCACCTGGTTGAGCATCACCCCTGCCTCGGCCAGTCGCAGCACCTGGGTTTCACTGAGGGCACCGACCTGATCGCCCCGCATGTCCGCGACGACTTGCTGGCTCAGTTGACTGACTGTCAGACCTGCGATTTGCGCCGTCGTCATGGCGGCAACAAACGCTGGCGTTAGCTGGCTGAGAGAAAGTGATGCAATTTGATCTCGCGACAAGAAATGACCGACAGCCAGGAGTTGCGGCCCTTTGAGCTGGCCAATTTCCTGCGGACTGAGGTAGCTAACCATACCGTTCGCCCCCCCCAGTTGCGCAGGGGTAAGCATCGCCAGGTGGTCATCCGTCAGGGCCAGAAATATATGCGCCAGCCGCTGCGCCGGGATTGATTGCACCTGCGCCCTCGTCAGTTGTAGCTGCTGTGCGTAGGACAGGAATTCGTAGACGGCGCCCAGGTCATCTCCATAGAGCCTGAATACTTCCAGTCCTTGCAGGTATGTGTGAATGGGTTCGGTCAGACCGAACTGATCGACGGCTGCAGGATTGCTGTTCAGATCACCGACAACGTGCGGGCTTAGCTCATAAAAATAATGGTTCTTCATCAATTTCACTGTGATTTTTTGCTCGCTGCAGGAAAATCCTTTTTTTCAAAATTATCAAGATCAATATGAAGGACACCGCGTTGTATGAACATCTTCTTGGACTGAAGTCGCCCTGGTCGGTGAAGAAGGTGGACCTGTCTTTGGCGGAGCAGCGTGTGGTGGTCGAAGTTGTTTTGAAGAAGGGCCAGGTGTGGGCGGACCCAACTGATGCGACCAAGAGAGCACACGTCAATGGTTGGAGCGAGCGCCAGTGGCGCCACCTCGATACCTGCCAGTTCGAGACGGTCATCAAGGCACGTATTCCCCAGCTCAAATACGGTGACGGCACGGTCGAGGAATTGACGGTGCCCTGGGCCGAGCGCTACAGCCGGGTCACCACGCTGATGGCCGGCTTTGTCATCAAACTGCTTGAGGCCTGTCCGACCACGCAAGCCGTATGCACGCTCACACGACTGTCCTGGAGCACGGTCAACGCCATCATGGTCAGTGCCGTGGAAAGAGGCATGCTGCGGCGCACCGAAGAAGAGATTTCGCATCTTGGCATCGATGAGAAGAGTTCCGAGAGGGGGCACACCTACGCCAGCATTCTGACCGACATTGACCGCTCGCGGGTGCTGGACCTGGTGCCAGAGCGAAAGCTTGAAGCGGCCGTTGGTTTGTTGGAAACACTCACGCCGGCGCAGCGCCTGTCGGTCAAGGCGGTGGCCATGGACATGTGGCCGGCGTACATGAGTGCCGCCAGACAATGCATGCCGCAGGCGGACATCGTGCATGACAAGTTTCACATCTCCAAGTACCTCGGCGAGGCAGTGGATGCGGTGAGAAAGCAGGAGCACCGCAAGTTGTCCCAAGCAGGAACCTCCCCCTTGGCTGGCAGCAAATGGGCATGGCTCAAGAAGTACCCCGATGGACGCAGCGCTGAAGCCATCTCGTTTCGGGCCTTGAACCAGCTCAATCTGAAAACCAGCAGAGCTTGGTGTATCAAGGAAAACTTCACCCAGTTCTGGAGCTACAGCTACAAGGGTGCTGCCAAACGCTTCTTCAAAGCCTGGTCGAACAACGCGATGCGCAGCAAGTTGGAGCCTGTCAAAAAGGTCGTCAAGATGCTCAGGCGCCACGAAGAAGGGCTACTCAACTTCAGCCAGCACAGAATCAGCAATGCCTGTGCGGAAGGTTTCAACAGCGCCATCCAACTCATCAAGGCAAATGCCCGTGGGTTTCGCAACTTCACCAACTACCGGGCAAGGATTCTGTTTCATTGTGGCAAGTTGAACTTGGCGATGGCCTAGAAAAAATTCACAGTGGAATTAACGAAGATCCAAAATAATCAATCGGAAAGTGTTCATCTTCCAGGGCGCCGAGTACCTGTTGGTACGTCAGGTCTCTAAATTGAAGCGCGGGCATCATCTCAAAAAGCACGCCACTCGCAATCTGCGCCCGCGTCAGCGCAGTGACCTGTGCCTCGCGGAGTTCGCGGACCAAAGGCCCCGCCCGATGAAGGCTTGTGGTGCGATCCAGTCTTGCCGTCAACTGCGCAACGGTGAGATAGGGTATCTGTTGAGGACTCAGGGCCTGTCCGAGCACAAATTGGTTAGAGTCCACTATCTGCACTATCGTTAGCAGTTGCTCCGGCGAGAGCCACGCAACATAGTCGGGGAGGAACGCTGGCAGGGTCAAGAGATCGAGAAGCCAAGGTCCCACCTCCAGGCGCTGCACCACCGCTATGGTGATTTGCTCCATCCCCAACTGGTCAAATATCCCGGCAAGAACTCCAGGCGTCAGCAGGCGCAAATGCGCGGCATCCAACAGGGTCGCGAGCGGTTGACCGCTTTCGCTATCAACTCCCCTGAGCTGATCCACGGTCAGGGCCGCGAACTGCGCTGGGGTCAGCGTGTTGACGATCAAGTGGCGCTGCGAGTCCATCATGGCCAGTTGCGTCGGTGTCAGCGATGCGATGTGCTGCGCCAGCGGGACAGCGTCGAGCATTTGGGCCACCTCGTCCCGGGTCATGCCTTGAATGGCGGCCACTGAAACCAGCAAGCGCTGCGCGTCGCTGAAGTATTCATACAACGCGGCGACCAACGGCGGATGGTTGAAATGTGGGGAGGTCCCATCGCTTAACTCCTCAATCTCTCTCGTCAACCAAAGATTTATCTGCTCAGATACCTCAACTCTGTGGTTGACTACATATGCGAAAGAGTCAGCGTTCAGTGTATAGCTGTCATAATCGTCGTCGTCGCGTTGGAAAAGCCGGACGGTCTGAGGCCCACTGAGAAATGGTGCTAATCGGTGTGCGGTGCGGGGCTGTAACTGGTCAATCTGAAAGAAAGTTAATGCTGCAATTTGCGCATTCCCGAGGTCGTTTGCAATACGCGAAAGAATTTTAGGCTCCAAGAGAGAGATTTGTGTTGGGCGCAGTCCACTGACTATCTCATCTTCATCTACATCGCTCCCAAGCATCATCCACATGGCTATATTGAGAACCCCAGCGGTGTCCAATGCCTGTAAAAGGCTTGTTTCTCCACTCGCGATCTGCTGGCTGAAGAAGGGGACGGGTATTCCCTCAATTTCCTGCCGCGTAAACCACCACAGGTTAGCAAGAACATCGTCAATGGTCATGCTTCGTACTAAGATAGTACGCATTTCGATAGGCAGCATTTCTACTGCATACCCTAGGTGTGCGACGTCCTGAAAAGTAAGCCCTATTTGTTGTACCCAACGTTCGAAAGATTCTCGGCGATACTTTTGTTGAAAAATTTTTCCTAGCCAGAGCTCTATGGTGGCAACTTGAACTGCTCGATCGAAATCCTTGATGATGTCGAATGAGATGCCGGTGCTTGGCTGAGTTAGCAGATAGGTGGTTTGGGCGACAGTCAAGTAGCTTCGTTCTTTCGCCCCCAACTTTTTGTATATTTTTGCAGCCTGTTCAGGTGTCAGGCGCTGCACGTCTTGCCGGGCAAGAGAGCTGGCGCCCATGTGTCCGTCTAGAACACTGTTGACCAAGGTTTCAGCCCCATTGAATTGCTGCAAATAAGCGTCAAACCGCCCGGCGTCTGGATAGAAAGCAGCCTCATTGCCGAGTAATGCAAGGCGATTGAGCGCATTGAAGCGGACATCGCTTAACAAAGGTTGCCCGGTACCATCGAGCTGGTTCAGCAATCCAGCCTCAATGAGAGACTCCAATGCCTGACGATCAAGTGTATACAATTGCCGGGTGTCTGCCTCCGCAAAAAGGGTCAGAAGATCCTGAGGGTTGGTCCATGGGTAATGAAAAACCTGATTGAATCGCTCATCATCGAGTAGCCGAATGAGGTAAGTGGTGTGGTTCCTTACCGGGGCCAGCAGCAATGCAGCCCCTCTTGCCTCCAGTAGAAGGTCAAATTGCTCTTTGGCTAGGAAGTTGATAGCGGAACCGGTCTGCATCTCGTCGGAAGCGACGAATTGATCCGCCCACTGGGCCGAGGAAACCATCGCAAATTGCTGTGAGTTCAATCTGTCCACGAGCCGAACGCCATTAACTCGATAGATCAACACCGAAGATTCGAGATACGACAAATCGACGCCATTGTCGAGAGGAAAGGCCGTAATCAATGGCCTTGTTGTGCCATCCGGAAAAGTCACTTCTGTCATTAGCTCTCGAGCTGTGAGCGCGAGCAGTTGTTTGCGATTCATCTTGTCTAGAACCGTGCGGTACTTCTTGCCCGCCAACTGACGCCCATGGTCATCGGGATCGACGGCGGCGTCAAGGGGCGTCACCAAAGCCTGCGGATCAATAGCGGCGATCTGCGCATCGGTCAAGAGGTTGATCAGGGCCGTGTGGTAGACGGAGGGCGCGGGGCCATCGGTGCCCGCATCACCGTAATAGCGCGGTGAATACCGTTCTTGCGGAGATTTGAGGTGGCGGGCAGTATGGGCAGAAGATGCACTCCATTGGAGGTGTGCACTTAACTGTCCAGAGTGCACACCATGCAAGAGTCGAATTCATCCCCTGTCATCAACACAAAGCGCAGGCACAGTGCGGCCTTCAAACGCAAGCTTCTCGAACTGATCGAACAACCCGGCGCATCTGTGGCCGCCGTTGCCCTGGAGCATGGCCTCAATGCCAATTTGGTATTCAAGTGGAGGCGTGCCAAACTAGAGCGCAAACGTTCCCCAATGGCAGCTCGCCAGCCCGTGCTTCTGCCTGTGTCCGTCGAACATCAAGAATCGTTTCTAGCCGTGTCTGCACCCGCAACCGCTAGGCCTGCGAGCAAGGAGAGCGTCATCGAGGTTGAGATTGGTTGTGCCCGCTTGCTGCTGCGTGGCAGCGTCGATCCCGCCAGTGTGCGCAGCGTCCTGATGGCACTTCGGGAGACCGCGTGATCGGCTTGCCGTCGGGCACGCGGATTTGGCTGGCTGGCGGACTGACCGACATGCGCCGTGGCTTTGATGGCCTGGCCGCCCTTGCGCAAGGCGCGTTGGAGCAGGATCCGTTTAGCGGCCATGTCTTTGTGTTTCGGGGTCGGCGCGGTGACATCGTAAAGTTGCTATGGTGGGATGGACAGGGGCTGTGCCTGTTTGCCAAGAGGCTTGAGAAAGGCCGCTTCATATGGCCACAGGCCTTGAGCGGTTCGGTGGTTCTGACACCAGCGCAACTGTCCATGCTGCTCGAAGGAATTGACTGGCGAATGCCGGTTCGCACGACGCAACCGACGCGTGCGATGTAGGCGTTTTGCACTGCAGGAATGAGTGGTTTGGTTGACAGTGAAAGTGCTCTGTTCCATTGGCAAATTTGCTGGCAAAGTCATGCCCTATGAGTTCCCAGGCGCTGCTCCAAACCATTGATTCCTTGACGCAGGATGTGACACAGCGCGACGTCACGATCAAGGCACTGCGCCAGATGATAGAGAAGCTCAAGATTGAAGTCTCCCACTTGAAGCGCATGCGCTACGGCCGCTCCAGCGAGAAGATGGATGCCGCCCAGACCCAGTTTGAACTCCTGAGCGCGGCACTCGCACCGCTGGTGACTGCCGGTGCACCAACTGACGATGTAAAAGACGGTGCGACAGGCAGCAATGTTGCTGACCTCGAAGATGAACGCAAGAAGCGCCGCACGAAATCTGCAAAGCCGGTCCAGCCTGGATTGCCTGCGCATCTCCCCCGCGAAGAGGTGATCCACAGTGCCTGCGCCGCCGATTGCAAATGCGGTGCATGTGGAACAGGTCTGCAGCAAATTGGACAGGACGTCTCTGAGGTGCTGGACTATGAACCCGGCAGCTTCAAAGTCATTCGCCACATCCGCCCGAAGTTTGCCTGCACCCAATGCCACACGGTGACCCAGGCTGCAGCACCGAGCCGTCCGATTGATCGCTGCATGGCCGGCGCCGGTTTGATTGCACATGTGATGGTCAGCAAATACGCCGACCACTGCCCTCTGTACCGGCAAAGCCAAATTAGTGCACGCGAAGACGTGATCCTGGCCCCCTCCACACTGTGTGGCTGGGTGGGCAGCGGGGGCGCGCTGCTGACTCCCCTGGCGCAGGCGGTCGGCCGCTATGCGCTGCAGGCCTACAAGGTCCACAGTGATGACACCCCCACGCGTGCACTGGGTGGGGGCAAAGGCAAGGCCCACCTGGGCCGCCTCTGGACTTATGTCCGGGACGACCGCAGTTGGGGTGATACCGCACATCCAGCCGTATGGTTCCAATACTCAGAGGATCGCCGGGGCGAACACCCCAGGCAACATCTCAAAGGGTTTCGCGGTGTGCTGCAGGTCGACGCGTTTGCCGGATACAACGCGCTTTTTAATGATGGCAGCGTTGTAGAAGCTGCATGCTGGGCTCACGCGAGACGAAAGCACTTTGAAATCCACAAGCAGCAGGAGCTTTTACCTGGCACCTTGGCGCATCAGGCCTTGCAACGGATTGCCAAAATCTATGCGGTGGAGTCTGACATCCGGGGACAGAGCGCCGAACTTCGACGAAGTCAGCGGCAATTACGAACGCGACCGGTTCTGGAAGAAATGCACGAGTGGCTGCACGCCGCGCTGAGTCAAATATCGGCCAAATCACCCATGGCGCTGGCCATTGGGTACAGCCTTAGCAACTGGCGGGCGTTAACGCAGTTCCTTGATGACGGGCGCATTGAGGCGGACAACAATATTGCCGAGCGCTCCCTCAGAGGGGTCGCGATTGGCAGAAAAAACTATCTGCACTTTGGCTCTGATGGCGGGGGGCACACGGCAGCGGTGATCTACACGCTCATTGGCACAGCGAAGCTGTGCGGCATCAACCCACAGACCTACCTGCGTTATGTGCTGGAGCGCATTGCAGACCATCCCATTAACCGAATTGATGAACTGCTTCCCTGGGCAGTGGCCAAGCATCTGGGACGTGGTGTTGCGCAGCCCCTGCCGTTGGCAGCCTGAGCGCACTCTGCGATTTGCCAGGCATCTGGCACGGATGCGAAAATTGTCCGCATGACTGCGCAACTTTTTAAGCTTCCAGCAAAGACTCGTTCGAAGTCAACGAAGTCGTATCAACTTCGGGTAGAGCTCAAAGGCGTCAAACCTGCTGTGTGGCGACGCATCGGTGTGCCGAGCACCATCAAGCTCTCCAAGCTTCATCACATCTTGCTGGCGGTCATGGGCTGGCAAGGCGGGCACCTGCATGAATTCATCTTTGCGGATGCCATGTATGGGCAGGCCGATGAGGAAATGGAGCCCGGCGTCGAGGATGAGTCCCGCGTATCCCTGGTGAAGGCCCTGGCAGGTTCGACTTCATTCACCTGGGTCTATGACTATGGCGACTACTGGGCTCACAAGGTCAAGTTGGAGCGCATCGTGGATCTGGGCGTGCCGCTGGACACGGCGATGTGCATGACCGGCAGAAACGCCTGTCCACCAGAAGACATTGGTGGTGCACCGGGCTATGAAGAATTCCTCGAAGCCATTCGTGATCCACAACACCCTGAACATCAGGCCATGCTCCAACGATGTGGGGGCGCATTCGACCCCAGCGAGTTTGACCCGATGGAAGCTCAGGAACGCCTTGACGGCATCACCATCTGATCGCCTACGCTGTCAAGTACGGTATTCACCGCGCTATTACGCATCACCGTCCGCATCGTTGTCATCACCGTCCTCGCTGCCCAGGATGGGGAGCGAATCAAACGGATCTATCACCGAAGTGCCCAGCAACTGTGCGGACAGCAGGTGAATAACCTCGGGCGTTGCCGGCAGCAGATCAATCAGCGGGATGGTCGAGCCCGGGTTGGCGGGGTCGGCCACGGGAGCTGCCCAGGTGTCGGCGGTAATTAGAGGCAGGTAATGAGGACGCTTCTCGCTGCTGAAGTTGCTGCCAATCATGCGGTCGAGTAATGTTTGGCCGTCGGCATCTTTGCCCACCCACTGTTCGGCCGTGATCAGCGTGATGTGGCGGTCATCGAGCATGCCGCTCAGCACAAAAAGCGAGTTGGTTTGGCTAGTGTCATTTCCGCGCAGCCAATCCCAGGTACCTGCCGCTGGATTGGTAAAGATGATGTGGACAGCGATGTCCTGCAACAGGAGCTTGCCGTCCAGGGCCTGGAATTCCGCATCAGTGAGT
Source organism: Polaromonas sp. JS666 (assembly GCF_000013865.1). Taxonomy (NCBI): domain Bacteria; kingdom Pseudomonadati; phylum Pseudomonadota; class Betaproteobacteria; order Burkholderiales; family Comamonadaceae; genus Polaromonas; species Polaromonas sp. JS666. The sequence goes on along the minus strand of NC_007950.1, from coordinate 290,749 downwards.
TTGTACAAAGGCGATTTCGTGAGCTGCTGTTGCAGCTTGGGCTTCGCCAGGGCCAGTGCCGTAATAAAGTTGTCCGCCTGACCATACAGATCAATCGTTGCCGGCGAAGTATCGACCAGTTGCCCGATGGTGAGCCAGGAGCGCTGCGTATGGCTCAGCTCGGAGATGTGTTTGGCCACCCACTCGTACTTCTTGGTGGCCAGATCGGCCTGGGTGAGGCTGGCAATGTCCTTGAGGATGCGGCCATGGCCAGAGGCATTGAACCAGCCCTGCTCGGTGACCGACAGAGCCAGGTCATCATAGGTCTGCAGGGCGTCTGCAACGAGGTCATAGCCAATGGCCAGAAAGGACGCCTTGGTGATGTTGGGCGCCTGCAGCAGGGCTTTGAGCGGCTCCAGGCTGTCGGCGGTGTTGATCAAGGGTGCCAGCGCCTGCAGGGCGGCGCCGGAGGCACCGCGGATCTGCTCGGCCAGGGCATAGGCCAACATCGCTTGCGGGGCCTTCAGGGCCACCGCGTCAAAGGCGGGCTGACCCATCAGAGGGACCAGGTAGGGGAGCAGGCCGATCTCGCTCCAGTGCGCCAGGCGCTCTGGCGTCAGCAATTGCGCTACGGCGGCCAGGCGGGCCAGGCTGAGCGAGCCCAGCTGCGCCGGGCTCAGCCGGCTTTCGGAGGCCGCGAGCACCGCGTCCCCCAGGAACGGCACCTGGGTCGCTGTCAGGGCGCCAATCTGATCGGTGGTCCAGGAGCCGAGCTGCGCCGCCGTGAGGCCGGCCATGGCGGCGGCCGTGATCTTCGGGATCTGCGCTGTGGTGAATGCCTTGATCTGGACGGGGGTCCACGAGCCGAGCTGCGCGGCCGTGAGGCCGGCCATGGCGGCGACCGTGAGGGCGTTGATCTGCGCTGGCTTGAGCGCATCGATCTGGGTCACGCTCCACGAGCCGAGCTGCGTGGCCGTGAAGCCGCTCACCGCATCAGCAGACAGTGCGCTGATCTGCGCGCCTGACCAGGCTTTGAACTGATCGGTTGTGATACCGCTGACCGCCGCAGCAGACAGGGCGCCGATCTGGGCGGTGCTCCAGGAGTCGAGCTGCGCCTTCGTCAGGCCGCTAAAGGCCGCCTTGGTAATCGCGGCGATCTGCACTGTGGTGAGCGCCTTGATCTGGGTGGTGGTCCACGAGCCGAGCTGCGTGGCCGTGAGGCCGGCCATGGCGGCGACCGTGAGGGCGTTGATCTGAGCTGGCTTGAGCGCATCGATCTGGCTAACGCTCCACGAGCCGAGCTGCGCGGCCATCAGACCGGCCATGGCGGCGGGGGTGATCGCCGCGATCTGCGCTGGCTTGAGTGCATCGATCTGGGTCACGCTCCACGAGCCGAGCTGCGTGGCCGTGAAGCCGCTCACCGCATCAGTAGACAGTGCGCTGATCTGCGCGCCTGACCAGGCTTTGAACTGATCGGTTGTGATACCGCTCACCACAGCAGCAGACAGGGCGCCGATCTGGGCGGTGCTCCAGGAGTCGAGCTGCGCCTTCGTCAGGCCGCTAAAGGCCGCCTTGGTAATCGCGGCGATCTGCACTGTGGTGAGCGCCTTGATCTGGGTGGTGGTCCACGAGCCGAGCTGCGCAGCCGTGAGGCCGGCCATGGCTGTAGCGCTGATCGCCGCGATCTGCACTGTGGTGAGCGCCCCCAGGAAGGCCGTACTCAGGCCGCTGGCATTGGCTTGCAGCCTTGCCACAAACGTCGGCCCTGCGGCCTGCTGCAAGTTCGCTGCATCGTTTGCATCGAGCGCGCCCAGCGCCGATGGCGTCAGCGCGGCCACTGCAGTTGGTGTCAGCAAGTTCAGCTGCGCCGTGTCCAGTGACCCTATGAAGGCGGCGGTGAGCCCCTGTGCGTTGCCCTGCAGGTTAGACAGCAACGTTGTCGTCCTCATCCCCGTCCGCACCCTGAGCAAGATCGCATCCGAGCCGTCCAGGTTGCCAAGCGCCTTTGTCGTCAACGCCGCTGCCGCCGCTGCGCTCAATGCGTTGAGCAGAAAGTAGCCGTTGGGGTTGGAGTTGTGGTCCTTGGGTTGGAACACTAGCGCTTTGATCTGATCGGACGTCATCGCACTGCTCATGCTCGCGGTGATCTGGCCCACTTGCGACAGACTCAGCGCCTGCAGGAACTTTGCCGTCAGGCCTGCTGCGTTGCTGGAGAGGTTGGACAGAAAGGATATGTTCCCGACCAGCCCCTTAGCCTGCTCTGCACTCAGGCCTGCCAGTGCCTCCTTGCTCAATTGCGCGGGTTGGCGGATTTGCAGCAGTTGGCTCACCTGCAGCGCACCTACAAACTCAGCACTCAGGTACCCATACCCCAAGCCGCCGCCAAGCTCGCCCAGGAATGTCTGGTCTCCGTTGAGCAAATCCTGTGCCTGCTTCTTGCCCAATGACCTGAGCCACTCGTACCTCAGGCTTGAGGTCGCCGTAGGGCTTAAGGCAACGCTGATTAAGTCCACGCGTCGGCGGGGTGGCGCGTTGTGGTTCGATGAAGCAACAAACTCTCGCCATGTCCGCCGATCAAGGGGCCGGATTCGAACAGTACCGCAGGCCGACCAGGCGCGATGCATTTCTGGGCACGATGGATCAGATCGTGCCGTGGCAAGAGTTGTGCTCGGTGATCGAACCACACTATCCCAAGGCGGGCAATGGCCGCCCGCCGATCGGTCTGGAGCGCATGCTGCGCATGTACTTCGTGCAGCATTGGTTCAATCTGGCCGATGAGGCCTGCGAGGAAGCGCTGCTGGACAGCGCGGCACTGCGGCGCTTCGTGGGCATCGACCTGGGCCGTGAGCGGGTGCCCGACGGCACGACGCTGCTGAAGTTTCGGCGCAAACTCGAAGCCAACAAGCTTGGTGAGGCGCTGTTTGCGAAGGTGGGCGAGGTGCTGCAAGCCCAGGGCATGAAAGTCGGCACAGGCACCATCGTTGACGCCACCATCATTGCGGCGCCAAGCTCGACGAAGAACGCCGACAAAACGCGCGACCCCGAGATGCACCAGACACGCAAGGGCCAGCAGTGGTACTTCGGCATGAAGATGCACATCGGGGTGGACAGCCAGACGGGGCTGACGCACAGCGCCATGGTGACGCCGGCCAACGTGCATGACAAGCACCCGCTGCCCGATCTGCTGCACGGCAACGAGCAGCGTGTATACGGCGACAGCGCCTACGCCAGCCAGAAGGCGCAGATCGAATCGAAGGCGCAGCAAGCCAAGGACTTCACCAACCAGCGCACCCGCAAGGGCGGCGTGGTCGATGAGGTCGAGCGCGGAAAGAATCGAAACAAGTCCAGGATCCGAGCGCGCGTCGAGCACGTGTTCGCGGTGGTCAAGCGGCTGTGGGGATTCAACAAGGTTCGCTATCGCGGCCTTGCGAAGAACGCCACGCGGGCGTTTGTTGCACTCGGGCTGGCCAACATCTACTTGGCGCGTGCACGCTTGGCGGCATAAGTCCGCCCGCAGTGAGCGCGAAATGCGCCCAGGGCCTCGAATTCGGGGCGTAATTCGTCGAATGACGCGCACCTGAACCCAGGCTAGTCCACATTACGCAAAGAAATCGATGGGTGGTCCAAAAACACTGGCTTGTTCAGTGTTGCCTTAACGCGTTGAGCTGCGCGCCGCTCAGGGCTTGCACAAACGCCTGGGGCAAAGAAGAGGCGTGCTGCCTAGCCTGCCCAGGAAGCTGTCCTTGCCGGCCTTCAGGCCCACGGCCTGCGCGGCGCCCAGCATACCCAGATAGTCCTGGCCCAGCGCGAGCACTTGCGTCGCCGAGAGTTTATCGAGTTGTTTGGCTGTCGGCTTGGTCACTATTGACATGGGGTTGGTCCAATGGGTTAAGGGTGGGCAGACAAAAATTGCCGCTCGATTTGACCCCGCCCGGATCCGCGTCGCCCAAAACTTTGTTCCCCATTGAACAATCTGGCGGCACGCGCGCGATGTGTAGTCGAACCAAACTAGAGGTAGCGCAGGGACAGGGATGCCGGTTGTTTAACCTGCAGCGACCTCATGACTTGCCCTCCTTGAGGGCTCGGGCCGGACCAGCATCGGCGAATTTAAATAGGGCCTGTCCAGACCGAGAAAGGCCAGACCCCTGAGGGCACCTCGTTTTGAATTGCTGGGTATGGGAGCATTTTTGGAACGGCTTTTTTTCGAACACGAGCAGGCAATGATCCCATGCCGTAAGGCTTGGCCTTGCCCTGCGGGGCAAATGCCGCGATGCCATCCGTCAGTGTCATGAACACGGGCACCAGGCTGAGATGGTCTTCCATGGACCTGGCGCAATGCTTGAAAGCACTCAAGCCGCGATAGCGAATGTTATTGCCCCAGGACCCATGGCAATTGATCCACATCCCGATGCGTAAGTTGTTATGCCGGTGGGAGATTCAGCGTAAGCAACGGTACAGGGCGCTCCCACCATTAGCGGCATCGAAAATGTGCCAAAGTGTAGATACAAATGGGCCATGTAGGCTGATCAATCAGTGTCGTAGTCAGTCGCTGCGGCGACAACGAACTCGAGCATGTGCGCTGCCCCCGGGTGGAAATGCAACATAGTGGGGGCAGGGATGTCAGATATCTGGAAAATCGCTAGCGCCTGCCTATGAATATAGGTGAGCGCTTTTGGTATTTGGGGTCATGAAGTTGATCTTGACTCTATCCCACGGACAGGCCTTGATTTTCAAACGGATAGAGGTTCTTCGCAGAAGTCTGGGGGTCTAAGCTCAAACCTCAGAAAATTCCGCCGGTCTTCATTTCCCTCGGCTGAGGCCCTGCGGCATCGTCGCCGAGCGACCCATGACCAGATGGCGCGGCCGATGCGTTCGCTATAGATTCAGCGCCCGGATGATGGTGTCCAGATCGATGGCTTGCCCGCCGTCGCGGAACGCGTAGCGCCCATTCAAGTGCACATGCCGCCAGGCCACGGGCGATGTCGATGTGATGAGCGCCAGCGCCGTCTCGTTCCCGCTGGCCTTGTACGTGGTCAGCAGGCGCGACAGGATCGCGGAGTTGTAGTAGACGATCGCGTTGGCGATCAACCTGGCGCACTGGTTGCTGATCTCGATGTCAAGGTCGGTGCGTCCTGTGAGTTCCTTCTTGCCGCCGACCTGCGCGATGGCTGACCGCAGCTGGTGATAGGACTCGATGCGGTTCTGCGAGCGGTGCACGAAGCGCTGCAACTGCGGGTCTCGCAGGTAGCGCAGCGTGTATATGCTGCGAACCAGCCTGTCGTATTCGAAGACCGCTTGCCGCGTTGGATCGGCGTCGTAGGTACACAGCTTGCGGACGAGCGTGCCCTGGGTCATTTCCTTCAGGCCCAGCGTGGCGACAATGCGGTCGATGTTCGCCTTTTCGTTGACGATCGTCGGCAGGTCGATCTGCCCAGCAGGCTTGATCAGACAGTGCGCGTACTGCGCCGGGTCACCCGCGCAATAGATCTCGCCGAGCTGCTTGTCGAGGTCTGTGAAGCGCGGCTCGTAGCGCGGCCCGAACCAATCCAGGATGGCGAAGTTGACCTTGTTGAGGCTGTGCATGTCGCCGGTGATCGCGGTCGGCACGATGTCCGAGGTGTTGCGGTACCAGATGTCGAAGACGTGATGCGCCTCGAGCTCGTGCGCTCCGATGAGCCCGCCCTGTAGCGGCACGTGGTTGCACAGCAGCGTGAAGGCGACCATGCCCTTGCCGCGGCCGAAGTATTTGCGCGAATGCCGCGCCTTCACGGTGGGCCGTGCGACGCTGAACTTCTGGCCGTCGACGCTGGCGTACAGCGTCTCCAGGTCGAACGAGTAGTGAGGGAAGATCGGCAACTCGGCGATCGCGTTGCTGATACGGTCGTTGGCCGCCTGCAGCGTGGCCAGTCGCAGGTACTGCTGGTGGGTGGCTTCCAGCACGTGGTACGCAATGTCACTGGTACGCGACATCAAGAAATTGCCGTGATTCATGGCCTGCGCTGCGATGACCGCCAGCAAGCTGTTCTCGTCGGCGACCTGCTTGGCGTAGCGCGGTTGCAGCGGCGTCAACGCCGACAGGAACTGGCACTCCTGGTTCACAAAGCGCAGGACATCAGCCACGTCGCAGAATGGCAACTGGTCGTAGAAGGCGTCGGGCGTGTCCTCGTTCTCGGCTTTGGGGCGCCGGCACGTCAATGTTGCACTGGCCTCGTCGTAGTCGAGATGTGCCAGTTCGCCCGTGCGCAGTTCGCGATCGAAGGCCAGCCATTGGGTGTGCAGTTCCGTGGTCAGCTCCGTGAGCCGCTCGGCCAGCGGCCGACGCACCCAAGGGATGTCCATCTGCTCGAAGGCCGCCGCTTGCTGGTCGGCCGAGACGAGTTCGGCGCTCAGGTGGCGATGCTGCTGGCTGTCGTCCACATAGATTTCGCCCGAGTGCAGATGCCGACGCAACTGGCGGTAGACCCAAAGTTCGTAACGGTCGGGCTGCACCCCGGTGGCATTTCCTGCGGCGTCGAAGGTCAGTAGATAGAGGCGCAGGCTCGGGGGCACGGTCTTCTCAAGGAACTCCTCGGCCGGTCGTTGCGACAGCGGTTGCTGTTTCGCAAACCCGTCCTTCATCCAAATCAGAGCGGCGAGGAAGGGGTTCTCGGGGTTGGCGGCCGTCGGTTCAAGCGCCTCGTACAGCGGTCTCAAATGGCGTCGCACGCGAGCAGCAACCTTGTCGACGGCCTCCCAGCGCAGCGTCAGCTGGCTGCTGCGTCTGGTGCTCATGCGTTCGCCGACGAGCTGCAGTTTTGCACGCGGCATGATCTTGAACGCGCGCCGGCGAACCTTACCGAAGGGTGTCGTGTCGGCATAGGCGTCGTCGACGTACAGCAGGAGCAAACGCCCGAGCCGGGGCGATTCCTTCTGACGCTTGAGCTGCTGCTCAATGAATGCCTGCTGGGCCAGATTCTTGATCTCATCCTCGAACTTCTTGGTGTGGTAACCCAGCGCATCCACCAGGTTGTCGGTGAGCTGGCGGTAGCGCTGCCACGCGTAGCACAGCAAGTAGAGGTTTGCCTGTTCCGGCTTCATCCGTCGCAGCTCGAAGACGGTGTAGAAGTTCGCCAGGCTGGCGTAGTACAGCAGGTTTTGCTGCGAGATCGCAAGCGTCGGCAGCAGGCTCTTGGCCACGAGGTACAGGGGCTCCAGGCGGGCGCGCTTCTCGCGCTCTCGCACCATCTGGTGCCAGCCGAAACTCTTGGCGTCCTGCTTGAGCGCGGCCAGTTCGGACAGGGTGTCGTCGCGCACCAGCAAGTGCGCAAGCGATGTCGTCGTCGCGGCGTCCAGCTTCGAGGACAACAACTTGGACAGACGATGGCGTTCGGCAGTCAGGGTCTGGCTGATCACCGTCTGCATGGTCGTGTATCCGGGCCGCTCCACCTTGAATCTGCGCAGGTAGTCGATGAGTTCGGCGACAATGAATGCAGGGCCGACATCTCGGCGCGCGATCTGCTCGGCCTGCTGGAACCAGGTGGTCCTGGAACTCGCTGGACCACAGGCGGTAGCCAAACAGCTGGGCGATCAGGGCACGCTGGCTGTAGTGTTCATGCTTCGTGACGCCACGGGGTTGGAAGGCTTGGCCCGGGAAGTAGCGACTGAGCACGAAGGCCAGGTCGTCGGCGACGTCGTCCCAGGTGAAGCTGAAAAATGTCTGCTTGGCCTGGAAGTAGCCGATTTGCAGGATGCACCACACTTGGTTGTGCAGACCGGTGCGGCCACTGGCCAAGGCCAGTTGGGGTGCGGACAGAGCGAGGTATTCCAGGCGCTGGGCGTCGTCGAAGTCCGGCCATCCGTACAGGGCCTCTTGTTCGGCGGGCGAGAGTACGGACAGCTGCTTGTTGGTTGCTTTCGTCATTGTCGAGCAAGGGTCCTGCGGCCTGGCAGGTCAGTGCCCGGATGATGGATTTATGAGTGATTTAAGAGGGTCTATGTGAATTCTACAAACAGAACGTTTGTTCTCGCCCTAGTCACTCCAAGAAGCTAAACTTCGGTTTGTGAAAACCTCGGTGTCTGTAACAGCCGGTTCGAGCGACAGCGACGCATTGCCCAATGCCGCCGCGCTGGCGGCGCTGCGCGCCTGGTATGAGGGCATAGACTCCCGCACGGCTGTCGCGCGCTACCTGGGCGAGCGGCGCGTCACGGATGAGTCCTCCCGAGGCCTGCTGGGCCGCCTGCGCCGCCAGGTGGCGGACTTTGCGCGTGGCCGCCATCGCGCTGATCTCGCCGCGCTCTTCGAGCGTGCGCACGCACGCGGCTCCAAACGCGCGATCACCATCGCCCGCGCGCTGGACACGATCGCATCGCTGCCTGTGCCCCAGCCACTGATCGGAGACGACCTCGAACGCTGGCTTCGGCCCCGCTCGGCTGCGGCGCTGCGTGCGGCTGGGATCAAAACGCTCGCCGACCTGACCGTGCGCGTGCCGCGTCGGCGACGTTGGTGGGTCACCGTGCCCGGCCTCGGTGCCACGGGGGCCCGCCAGATCGAGGCGTTCTTTGCCGCCCATCCGGATCTCACGCAACGAGCACGAGCGCTCGTGGCCGCCGCGCCACCGAAAGACCTGTCACCGTGGGAGAACCTCGTCGTGCCCGAGGACGTCGACGGCTCGCGCGGCACCTTGCGCGCACCGCGTTCGGCCTGCGCGATGCGCGCCGACAACGACTACCAGGCCGTGCAAGCCTGGCTGTCGCTGCACGAGTCACCTGCCACACAGCGCAAGTACCGCAAGGAGGCCGAGCGCCTGGTCCTGTGGGCCATCGTCGAGCGCGGCTGCGCGCTGTCGTCGCTGGCCACGGAGGACGCCGTCGCCTATCGGGCGTTCCTGCGCCGCCCCACCCCTCGCTCGCGCTGGGTGGGGCCGCCGCGACCGCGCTCCTCACCCGAGTGGCGACCCTTCGCCGGCGGACTGTCGGCGCGCTCGGCCGCGCACGGGCTGTCAGTGCTCAGCGCCATGTTCCGCTGGCTGATCGAACAACGATACGTTCTCGCGAACCCGTTCTCGGGCATCAAGGTGCGCGGCGTGCAGCCCGCTGGGATGGACACTTCCCGGTCGTTCTCGGACGCCGAGTGGGCGTTGCTGCGCACGGTGGCCGACGGGCTGGAGTGGTCGTACGGCTGGCAGCCGGCCGCCGCGCAGCGGCTGCGCTTCGTGCTGGACTTTGCGTACGCCACCGGGCTGCGAGCCAGCGAACTGGTCCACGCAACCCTCGGCGCCATCGAGGTCGACCACGAAGAGCGCTGGCTGCACGTTGTCGGCAAGGGCCACCGAGCTGGCCGGGTGACGCTGCCGCCGCTGGCACGGTCCGCCCTGGATCGTTACCTCGTGCAGCGGGGCCTGCCAACTACGCCGCAAAAATGGAGTCCAGACATCCCGCTGATAGGCAATATCGGCGGCGAAGCCGGCATCAACCGAGCCCGTCTGTGGGTTGTCATGAAGCGCTTCTTCGCCACTGTCGCCGACATCCTTGTCGAGGACAACCCGACCTTGGCCGCAAAGCTGCGCCGGGCAACCCCGCACTGGATGCGGCACACCCACGCCTCTCACGCGCTACAAGGTGGCGCAGAACTCACCGCCGTACGCGACAACTTGCGGCACTCCTCCATCGCGACCACCTCGATTTACCTGCACAGCGATGAGGTCAAGCGGGCCAGGCAGATGGATGCGGCGTTCGCGGTCCGGTGAGGCGAGGCTCGAATACGCAAGAAATGTAGAGGAAACTAATGCCGGAAAGTCTTTGAAAATCAATGGCCTACGCCATTTTCCGAAGAAACCTTCGCGAATCTCGACCGACCCCTGATCGGGACGACGGAATTTTCGGCGGTTCCGGCGTGGAACCCCAAGTAGGCCTGAATGTCAGTTTTGGAAATCATGCAATCAGTTTGCAAGATGTTCCCGAAACTTCAAGCCATGCCGCCGACATGAGCCAGGCGCCAAAGACTTCCGGCGTGATCTCCCATGCAAAATAACCGGTGCACCCGGATGAACGTGCTGCCTCTTGAATCGCTGAAACCATAAATCACTCCTTCGCGCCAGCATTCGAAATGCTCACTATTTCGTCAGCGCATGAAGTAATTTGCTTGCGACGAGGGATTGGGGTAGACCCAAAGAAAAGCTGGTTAATCGGTTTTGCCAACGTGAGCGGCAGGCACACCAGAAGTACCCGATCGGAATGATACAGCTGCTGGTTGTTGATTTCAAGCTTGCGCCTGGTCAGTCAGGTGGATAGTGGCAAGCGGCTTGCCGGCAGAGATAGGTGGGTAAGAGCTACCCCCCGCGGACTGTTCGAGCCACTTTGCGGTCGTCTCGGTCCACGCCCATCGCGATCAGCGCCGTCTGTCCAGATGGCTGTGCCCCGTGGCGGCGCCAGCCGGTCGCCAAGTTATGGCCAAGACGCTTGGTTTTTGGGCAAGTCGCCCTTTGGATCGAATATCTCGAGCTTGTCCGTCGCAACGATGCTGGAGTTGAAAATCACGAGGTTGTTGCCACCGGCAAGCGCGCTGGAGGGGAAAAGAATGCCCTTGTAGCCCTTGGCGATGCACATGTCCGAAATCACCCAGGTTGGAGGCTCCACGTTGTCATCGAAAACCATGGCGCGCCAGTCGCAAGACAAGTCCTGCCACAGCGGATTCCAGTCCGGAGTGAAGCCCGCCCTGAAGTCGACGACTTTGTCCAGGGTCAACTGGTAAGTTACCAACGTCGCCGGCGGAAGCAGCGCCGCCGCTTGCTGGAACTCCGCGATCGCCGTCTCCGTGTCCAATGCCAAGTAAAGCGCCTCGACGCCAGCACGGTTGAGGCGGCCACCTTGGCGTGCGGCGCCCAGGCCACTGGTGGGGGCCCACGCCCAGCGCGGCACATGCATTCGGTAGCAGACCTGGTCGGTCAATCCGATACTTACCGCGGCGATCATCCGGCCGCGCCGCCGGCGTACGAGTCAATCAGGCGGATCACGTCATCCGCGCGGCCGTCAGCGACCAGCTGCTCAGCAGTCTTGTAGGCGAATGGTGGCAGCGGTTCATTACGAAACCACTGCAGGGCCTTCCCGAGGTCATTGCCAGATGCATTCAGAGCGGCAGCAAGGACGCGTATGTTTTGGCGGAGGTAGCTTTGCACGCTCGCGGCGCCCGGCGCACGGGTTACCGTGTTCCTGTGGACGTGCGCGTGTTGGGCGAATGTCCCAATGTCGAGCTTGAGCATGTCTATGTAGCGCGTGGGAGAAATCAGCGGATCCTGGCCAGGCTCCTTGAGTGCATCAGCAATTGAGAAGGCGGCGGCCTCTGGTGCGCGACGTGCCGCTGGCGCGGGGGTTAGAAATTGAGCTGTTTCCATGTTGTTTCTTTCAATGCATCAATTATGCACTTATTATGCACCTTCAAGGGAAGGAAATTTTAAGGGGTTCTAAGCCCAAACCGGGGTGATCTCGGTTTCGGTGCAAATCGTAGCGCTTTGAGCATAGGGTAAACCCTTGTAAATCGGTCTGAGGTGCTCACAAGAGTCCGAAGCCGCATGCCGGGGTTCTAAGCCCAAACCGGCGGAATTTGTCCAGATCATCAAAATCGGCGGCTACTCCCAGTCGATCCCCGCCAAAATGCTCTCCAAGTCAATCGGATTGTGCTTGCCGCGGAATGCGTAATGCCCAAGGAAATGCAGGTGCTGCCAAGCCGCTGGCGAGATTCGCCTGAGCAAGTCCAGTGCCTTGTCGTTGCCAGTGGCAAGATACTTGGTCAACAGCCCAGACAGCAACATGGAGTTGTAGGCAATCACGACATTTACAATCAAGCGACCACAGTGGTTGCTGACAGCCACATCCAGGTCTGTGCGCCCTGTCAACTCCTTCTTGCCGTTCACCTGGGCAATGGTGGAGCGTAACTGGTGGTAGGACTCTATGCGGTTTTCCGAGCGGTGGACATCCCGCTGCAATTTTGGGTCACGCAGGTAGCGAAGGGTGTAGATGCTGCGGATCAGTTTGTCATATTCAAAGATGGCCTTGCGCGTACGGTGATGCCCGGACAGGGTGCAGATCTTGCGCATCAGCACGCTTTGGCTCATCTCCTTGAGTCCCAGCGTGGCGGCAATCTGGTCCATGTTGGCCTTCTCGGAGGTAATCAGGTTGCGGTCAATTTGACCCACAGGCTTGATCAAGAAATCGGCGTACCCTTCCTGGCCAGGGCCACAATAGAGGTGCTTTAACTGCGCATGCAAATTGGTGAAACGTGGCGCCAGGTTCATGCCGAACCAGTGCAGGATCGCAAAGTTGGCCATGTTGATGCTGTGCATATCGCCGGTGATCGTGGTCGGTACAATGTCAGACGTGTTGTTGTAGCAGATGTCAAAAACCCAGTAGCTCTCGTGCTGGTTTGCGCCCAACAGCTCGGTTTGCAAAGCCACATGGTTTGCCAGAAATGTGAAAGCGACAACACCCCTATCCTTGCCGAAGTACTTGCGCGAATGGCGCGCCTTGAGTGTCGGGCTGGCGGCGGCAAACTTTTGCCCGTCAACGCTACCGTAGAGCACATCCATGTCAATGGAGTAGTACGGAAAAATCGGCAGCTTGGCAATGAAATTACTGATCAAATCGTTCGCGGCGATCAGTGTTGCCGGACGCAGGTGCTGCTGATGCGTGGCTTCCAGGACGTAATACGGGATATCGCAGGTCTCGGCCATTTTGAAGTTGCCGTGGTTCATGGCCTGGGCAATAACCACCGCCATCAAGCTGTCTTCGTCGGCGATTTTCTTTGCGTAGCGTGGCTGCAAAGGCGTCATCGCTGACAGGAAGTGGCACCGTTCATTCACAAACCGAAAAACATCGGCAACGTCGCGGGCCTGGAGCTTGCCGTAGAAGCCCAGTTGCAGCAGCTTGTCCTTGTCGGCCTTGGGACGGTGCCAGATCAGCGTTTTTTTATCGGGGTCGAACTCCAGGTGCTTGAGCTTGCCGCCGCGCAGTTCCTCATCGAACGCTCGCCACTGCGGATCGAGTTCGGTGAACAGGGCATCGAGCGCCACGTCAACCGGCTGATGCAGCCAGGGGATGTTCAACGCCTTCAGGGCTTCCGCCTTGCGCTCCATGGACACCAGGTCATCCGCAAAGCGCCGGTGCTGCACGCTGTCGTCAAGGTAAATGTCGCCAATATCGAGGCGTTTACGCAGTTGCCGGTAAACCCAGAATTCATACCGGTCGCCACGCAGGCCAACGGGCTTGCCATCCTGGTCGAAGCTCAGCAAAAAGTGGCGCAGGCGTTTGGGTAGCGTGCGTGGTGGAATTTCTGACAGTGGCTGTTTGGCAAGTGATTGCTGGCGGGCAAAGACCTCCTTCATCCATTGCAGCGTGGCCAGCCAGACTTTGCCACTGGCACTGCTACTGGCGAATTCCAAGGCCATGGCCAGCGGGCGCAATTTTTCGTGCAAAGCCCACTTTGCTTGTCCACGGCTTGCCAGCGAAATCCATCTGGCTGACAGGCTTTTCCGTCAGGAGCTTGCCCGTCGAGCGTAGTGTTGCTTCGGGCATGATGCGAAATGCCCGATGGCGCACGTTGCCGAAAGGGGTTACGTCGGTCAGCGTGTCGTCCACATACAGCAAGAGCAATTCTCCCACCCTGGGCGTAGCTTGCTGACGTTCGTTGTGAATTTTTGCGGCCTGCGTGGTAGCAACTGCCTTGGTGTCGTCTTCGAGATGGCGTGTGTGGTAGCCGAAGGCTTCCACCACATTGTCGGTTAGCTGGCGGTAGCGCTGCCATGCGTAACACAGCAAATACAGGTTGGTCTGGCCGGGTTTGAATCGCCGTAAATCGTAGATGGTGTAAAAGTTGGCCAAGCTGGCGTAGTAGGCGATGTTGAGTTGCGAGATGTCAAGGCTTGGCAGTAGGGCCTTGGCAATGACATACAAGGGAGCCAGCGTGAGGCGCTTTTGACGCTCCAGACCCATCTGGCGGTAGCGAAAGCTTTTGGCGTCTTGTTTGAGGGCGGCCAAATCGGACAATGTGCTCTCATGCGCCAGCAATTGTTGCAGCGTTTCGCGTGCCACGTCGGTCAAGGCCGCTTCTACCAATTGCTCCAGGCGCTCACGCTCGGCGGTGAGCGCGTCTCGGATGACGGTTTGCAGCGTCGAGTAGCCTGGTCGCACGATGCGCTGGCCAATCAAAAACACCATCAATTCTGCCAGCAAGAAAGTGGGGGTCACGTCTGTCTTGGCCAGCAGTGCTGCTTTGTTGCGCAATGTCGGTAGATCATTGTCCGTCCACAAGCGATAGCCGAACAAAGCGACAATGCCTCTGCGCTGCGCGTAATATTCCTTGGTACTCAATCGTTTGCCCAGGGAAATACCGTTGCAGCAGAAACGCAACATCTTCTGCGGGCACCTCGTCCAAAGTGAACTGAAAAAATGCCTGCTTGGCTTTGAAGTAGCCAACTTGCAGCAGGCAATACACCTGTATCAAGGTGCCCCTACGCTGCAAAGCGAAGGAGCGCTCAGCATCGGTCATGGCAAAAAATTCGACTCGCTGGAAATCGTCAAAATTTGGAACGCCATAGAGCGCTGTCTTCTCCGCCTCTGAGAGAATCGTCAGTCGTTCGTTGCTGTCACCGCGCATGGTCATTCATCTTCAGGTGTCGATGCCATGTGCACCGGACCATCCGATACGAGCCAAAGTCTCACTCAGCATGGTGCGTTTGACGGTAAAGTGTGCGACGCTCGGCAGCCTTGGACATGCCGCAGTTCAGTGCGGCAATGATGGCGTCCCGTTTCTCGCCTACGATGGCCGCCGGCCGGCCACCGATTCGGCTACGCCGCTTGGCGACGGCGAGACCGGCAATGACCCACTCCTGGATCAAGGCCAGTTCGTACTGCGCCAATGCGCCGAACACATGGAACAGTAGCTCGCCCGATGCCGTAGTGGTGTCCATGCCTTCGGTGAGCGAGCGGAAGGTGACCTGCCTGTCCTTCAGCGTGGTGACGTCGAATTCCAGCGCCGTGTCCCGCTGATTGGTGTCTGGCGTACGGCTCGATCGGAGCAACGACGTGGCCTCACTCTTCATGGCAAGCTGGATTTGATCCGCCGGATGCCGGCAGGGGACCAGCGCCTGGGCCTTCAGCTTGAAAATTCCTATGAGCCGCCAGACGCAGTTCAATGTCAGATTCGGTGTCGGGACACATGACATTCCAAGACTTCAGGTACCATGTGCTGGAGACGACGTACCAGCAGTACCTGCGCCTGGCTACGCTGCAGGAGGCCAACGACCGCATCAGCAACGCCATCGCCGAGCTGCCCATCTTCGAGTGTTACTCGTTCGAACTGGAGACGCTGTACGGCAGCGTCGATGGCCAGAAGTTCAGCGTCGAGAGGCCGACCGTCAAGGCTCGCTACTCAAGCAAGTATTTCGGCTGCGGCAAGGGCGTCGTCGCCTACACGCTGCTGTGCAACCATGTGCCGCTGCAGGGCTGGTTGATCGGCGCGCATGAGTACGAGGCGCACCACGTTTTCGATATCTGGTACCGCAATACGAGCGACATCGTGCCGACCGCGATCACCGGCGACATGCACAGCGTCAACAAGGCCAACTTCGCCATCCTGCACTGGTTCGGGCGGCGCTTCGAACCCCGCTTCACAGATCTCGAGGCCGAACTCGACGAGATTTTCTGCGCCGACGACCCGGCGCAATACGAGTAATTCCTGCTGCGTCCGGCCGGACAGATCGACCTGCAAGCGATCATCGACGAGAAGGCCAACATCGACCGCATCGTTGCGACGCTCGGCCTGAAGGAGATGACCCAGGGCACCTTGATCCGCAAGCTATGCAACTACACGCAGGCAAATCCGACGCGCCGGGCGATCTTCGAATTCGATCGGCTCATCCGTAGTACCTACACCCTGCGCTATCTGCGCGACCCACAATTGCAGCGCAACGTCCACCGCTCCCAAAACCGCATCGAGTCCTATCACCAACTGCGCGCAGCCATCGCTCAGGTCGGTGGCAAGAAGGAACTCACCGGCCGCACCGATCTCGAACTCGAGATCAGCAACCAGTGCGCGCGGCTGATCGCCAACGCGATCATCTACTACAACTCGGCGATTCTGTCAGGGCTGCTCGTGAAGTACGCGGCCAGCGGCAACGAGAAGGCCCTCGCGCTGATCAAGGCGACGTCGCCGGTGGCCTGGCGACACATTCACCTGAACGGCCACTACACCTTCTGCGGCGGCCAGGCGATCGATCTCGATGCGATCATCGCCGCACTCCAGCTAACCTGACGGAATTCTCGGTGGTACAGCGTGTTACACCCAGCGCTGATCATGACCAGCACGTCGCCGGAGCATCGGGAAAAGCTGGCGCAGTTGCCGCTAAAATCCTGCCGATCCAGATCAACCAAGGCGTGCGACAGAGATGGCGCCGAATCCCTCACCAATGAGTCCTTCGAATCCTACCGGCCCCGGCGCTGCGACTGACAAGGAAGTGCAGTCGCTGCTTGTGCGTTACAAGTGTCCGACGCCATTTCATGTCGTTCGCACACTCTTTATGGGTGATATCGCCAGCCCGCGCCTGCACGCGTCTCCCCTGGGCGCGCTCGCGCAGATATGGGGCGGTGAGATGCCCGTGTTCGCCTCTCAAGAAGATGTCGAGGAGGTGACTGGGACTCTCGTACAGGGCCTATGGAATCGGCTTGCCGACCACCAGAACTCGCGCGATCCGTTTCGTTTGACTCGGTTCGAAGTGCTGCCGACGCGGCAGGCGCTGCACAATCTGGCCTTATTGCGCGCTCAGGAGCTCGAGGGATTTGCTGATGGGCTATTTGGGTCCGAGGACGAAATGATGCTACCCCAGAAGGCGCACGACGCGCTGCAGGCCTTGGCCGAGTTGTACTCGGTGTTTGGCGGCACCGCCGAGCTTCTTGCCGACGAAGAAAAGCCGGCCCCGGTAGACGAACTCAAAGCGCTGCTGCGCAATCTTCAGCAGCTAACCATCGTGGCTGACGAATTGATCAACAAGGCGGTGCAGTCATGCAAGCGATCCCGCAGCCAGCAGCTAGAATCCATGGGCACTGTGTCGTCGAGGAGAGCCATGTCATCTGCACGAAAAAACCCTGCGGAATCAGACGTGCCTGACTTCGATGACAGCCAGGAGCCGGAGATCATCGAATCCCCGCTGAGCAAGAACGTAACGCGCAATGGCGTATCTGTCCGCGTCGAAATCTACGGGGACTCGGATGGCGGATGGATTCTCGAGGTCGTCGACGCAGAAAATGCGTCACACGTGTGGGACGCTCGGTTCGAGACCGATCAGCAAGCCTTGGCAGAAGCGCTTCGCGCACTCGAAGAAGAGACACTTGAATTCTGGGGCGCCGCTGCAGATCGCCCCATGAGCTGAGACTCGAAGGGCACGCGAGGCGCTTTCACACCTCCTGGTGCCGCGTTCGTCGCGCCATAGCGGCGATCCCGGGCTTCGTACCTTGGACTTCCGCCAGCCGGAATTTTCTGGGGTTTGGGCTTACAACCCCATTTACCGATACCGACCGATGGTGAGTTGGACAAATGGCAGCATTGTCCCTGTTCCTATTCGCAGTGGGGGGTAGCCGAATCTTTTGAGCTTGACCATTGCTGTAGCATGTGGTCCTCTTTATCGCTGGACAGAACAATGAACCTAGCCGCTGCATTCAAGAGTGAAATAGCGAGAGTCGCTCGCAAAGAGTCCCGGGGGGAAACTCAGTCCCTTAAAAAGGCCTCTTCGCAGCACCGAACCGACATCGCCGCTCTTAAAAGGAGAATGGTCGAGTTAGAACGGCTTGTTGCCAGGCTGAGTAAACACCAAGCCAAAGCAATGCCTCCGCGTGAGCTTGCTGAAAAACCTACGTCTGCGCTTCGTTTTAGCGCGACTGGCCTGGCTGCACAGCAACAGCGATTAGGTCTTTCTGATAGGGAAGTCGGATCTCTATTGGGCGTGTCGGATCAGTCAGTGCGAAAATGGAAAAATGGCCAGGCGTATCCACGTGCCTCACAACTGCCAGGAATCGCAAGCCTGCGGAGAATGGGAAAAAGGGAAGCAGCGGCCGCCCTGGCTGAGATCTCAAATACCAACTGACGCTGTTCTGCTTGCACAGCGTGTCTGTGCGTCCAAGGGAGGCATCATGCAAAAGTTGCTGCTCGCTATTCTGCCGCCGCTGGATGCTGGACAAGACACGTGCAGCGCGCCAATAATTGCAGAAATGAAAAGTGCAATTCATTTCTCAGTCGGTTTCCCGCAGCGTTTACGGGAGTTGAGGGATCTGAGCTGGTTATCTCGTGCAGAATTTCTCGCGAAACACAGCTTGGGGAGCTTCGCCCTTTGGATGCTGGAAAATGGGTTCAGGGCACCGAATTGGGGTCAGCTGGAATCCATGCATAAGGCCGGATTGGATATCACGTATCTTCTCCACCCTCCCGTGGCTGAAGACAAGACTTCTACCTACGATCCCCGCCAAATGGGACGTTGCGCCATAGTTGTTTCACAGGCGCTCAATTTTCATCACCTCAGGCCATCGTCTGCGTGCTATTGGCGCCTTGTTCGCCTTCTCTACACGGAGGCTGTCAATGATGCGCAGCTCAAACAAAACTGTGGCGCTGGCTGAGTCTCTCAAGTCGTTTAAATTTGGAGCCTAGAGGGTGTCCGGCGGTTTTCGGCGGATTTGCGCAACAGGCTGTAGGGCGCATGAGTGCTGGAGTTGCGTTAGTGTGTTGACACTTTCATTTCGTCGGACGACAGAGGAGTTCAGAAATGTGGAAGTTTATTGAAGTAACGGTTCTGATCGATTCGCTGGATGCCCTTGTCAATCCCAGATCTGCACTACTGCGAGCGGACCAGATCACTTCTGTCGTGGACGTTTCAGGCGCTGGATACGCTGATGGCGCCACCACCTCGATTACGACCACAGAGCCCAACGATTCCGTCAATAGCGACGATGAAGCGGGCGGCGTGGTTCGTTCTGTAAGGCAGCTATTCGTAAAAGATTCCTTCCAGACCGTTCGCTCCATGCTTGCCGAGGCTCTCGGAGAGTCTGGATCGAGCTAAGTAGCCGGGGTAGTAACTGGAAGGCTATCTCACCCTCCGCTTTGCACCTTTATGCTCACGCAGCCTGTTGTAGTCCAACGGCGCGGACGCGCCACGTTCCAACTCTACCTACTACCTCGCTGGAGATGGCGCGCCCACAGCTTTTCGCAATCGGTCGTAGTCGAGCGCTGCAGACGCGCCTCTCACCAGGGCGACATCCCTGTAGCACTCAAATATCGCGTAGTTCCTGCCATTGCTGCCGTTCTGCTGCGTCTCGTAGGTCACCCCAACAATCGGCATCGCCGGGTTGGGGTTTTTCTCCAGAAATTCATACACGGCCAGCGACAACTCCCGCCATTTCTCAAAGCTCACCAGCGGGCCCTTGAGCACGATGCCAAAGATGTCGGGGATGTGATCGCCTTCGAGGTCCACGAACGCCACGGGCGCAAGCGTTCTGTGGGTTGCCACCATCAGCGGAGGCGGCATTTCGCCATTTGCGTTCGATCTATCTGGAACGACGTCAAATTCCTCGTTGCCGTCCGAATTCTTGCTGAAGGCCACCACGCGGGTTTCGAACGCGGCCGTGATCACGGCGTCGGCCAGGTACAGAACGCTGAACCGGTCGCGCAGGCCCTCGGGCGGGTCGACCCGTCCGTTGCGATTTTCCTGCGGCGCGGCGTTCCAGTCCCCGTCTGGATAGCGCCAGAGACGCTCGAGCTCGGTGTCCTTGCCGAGTCCATGGAAGGGCAGGAGCTTTCCGGCGACTTCCAGTTCGCCCTTGAAAACGGGGATGTTCATTGGAGGCGCACGCGCGACAGCTCTTCGGCCACCACATCGAGGATGGCCGCGGCCCGCTCGTCGGGCTTCAGACCCTCATAAGCCGGCGGCATCCCACCCACCAGCATTTCGATGGGGGTTAGGCCGCCAAATATCCTCTGCGGTGTCCTCAGGAAGCTCCA
Organism: Polaromonas sp. JS666; assembly: GCF_000013865.1. Classification (NCBI taxonomy): domain Bacteria; kingdom Pseudomonadati; phylum Pseudomonadota; class Betaproteobacteria; order Burkholderiales; family Comamonadaceae; genus Polaromonas; species Polaromonas sp. JS666. The sequence goes on along the minus strand of NC_007950.1, from coordinate 270,759 downwards.
GAGCAGCGTGGTGTTGACATCGGCGTCCCTGTAGGCTTTGATCACCCTCACCAGCAGCCGATGGTTCAGCTTCTGGTTGAGCTGGAAGGCCGGGAAAAGCCGGCCACTCTTGCGGTACGGCTCCAGGACAGCAAACAGTTCTCCAGCCGTTTCGCGCTGGTAGATCACGGGGAGGGTGAGCTTCATCCGGTCGGCCATTTCCTGCGCGGTCAGCACCTGGTAGAGCTCGTCAGCCGCTGCGTCGGCGCTCGGGGCCTTCGCCTTCAGTTGCTCGACGACTTTGTTGATCTGCTCCGGCGCCAGGCCGCGCAGCGCGCTCAGGGCGGCGCCGACCCAGGCACCTTCCTCGCGCATCGCCTCGGCGGTGGGAAACCCCATCAGCTCGATGTGGGCCAGGCGAATATTGCTCAAGATGTCCACAGCGGCTCCGCCGGCGGCGCCGGCACCGACGATCTTGCCGAAATCGACCGCGCGGACCCTGTTCATGTCGACGCCGGCGGCGGCGAGGTTGCGCCCGCTGGCCAGCACCAAAAATATGCGTTCCTCGACGCTTGCCCTGGCGGCGGCGGCTGTCGGCTGAGGGCCGGTCCGAGTCCAAGCGCCTGCGCTGGTGCTCGGCTTGGCCGGCGCCTCGGCGTGCTGGAAATCTCTGGGCATGTTGCTGCTCCTTTTACGCAGTTCCTGATGAACACAGCATATGGGAGGGGCGTCGCTATAGTCAATAGCGAGAATCAACATTTACAAGAAACTAAAGGTAATTAATTGCTGCATCAGGCTAACTATCATTGACATGATGCTAAATTAAACCATAATGAACCCATGGTTTTGGAAAGTTTGACCCGGATCGGGCCTTGTGTGTGGCTAAGTCCTTGATCCAAAACCGATTTTTTGCGTCACTTAACTTTGAATTTTTGCAGCTCACCGTCAAATCCCGCAAACGAACGGCCGTGTCGCGCGCTGCTGGCTGGGCGCATTCGCCGCCGATCTGCATGGCCTGGCCTCAGGCAACACAACTTCCGACCGGCGCGCAAGCTCCACCGGACAACCCCTTGAGCGAAATGAGCCAGCCATTGAATCCCTGCGCCAGTGCGCTGCCAACACCGACCGGCGCGCCGCCGCCGTTGACTTTGGCGGGCGCGCTCGATCGCCTTGAAAACGGCGTACCCATGGCGCCGTCCGAGCATTTCCCGGACGCGGTCAACGCCCGCTTGGCGAGTGCCGGACAGACGGCCGCGCGCCAGTGCGCCAAGGTGCCGCCGGCGGCCAGCCGCCGCGTGCTGGACCTGCTCGACGTCGCCGTGAAAGCGCCCACCACGGCCCAGCGGGTGGCCCTGGCACCGGCGCGCCGCCGACGCGCTGGCCAGCGCCTTCGCGCCGAATGCGGCCTGCCGCGTCGGCTGCAGCCACTGCTGCCACATCCCCGTGAAGATCAGTGCGGTGGAAGCGCGCGCGTTGGGCCGCGCGATTGGCCGCGCCCCGGTGCCGCTGGCCGCGCATGTGCCCGTCGCCGTCGCCGGCTACAGCACGCCCTGCCCTTTCCTGGCCGGCGGGCGCTGCAGCGTCTATGCGCACCGCCCGGCCGTCTGCCGCAGCCACCTCAACATGGACGAGGACGCGCTGCTCTGCCAGCTGCTGCCCTCCGGCCACGAGGTGCCAGTGCCCTATGTCGACACGCGGGCGCTGCTGGCGGTGTCCGTGCTGATCGCCGGCGAGGCGATGGACGCGGCCGACCTGCGCCAGTGGTTTCCCGCGCCCGCAGGCTCAGGGCCAGCCGCAAGCAACTCTGCCACCCCCGAAAAACAAGGATGAACTGAAATGCCAGACACCCATTACCCGTTCCGTCGCAGACAGGAGCCAGCCAGGGCCATCCATGACGCCTTCCAGCTCGAGGCGAACAAACGCAAGGGGCGCCAGGTCGACGAATGGATCAAGGCTGAGCTCCAGGCCGTCTTTGTGGCCGCGCATCTGGCCGCTGACTGCCAGGGGCTGCGCAAGCTGACCATGGAGGAAATCCAGAGCGCCGAACGCTATGCGCGCGGCTCGGTGGACTACGGCTCGACGTGGCCCTACACGGTGGTGGACGGGATGCGCCGCCCAGCCGCGAGGCGCCATGCATGACGGAATGGACAACTCCACTGGAAACCTTGCTGCTGGACGGCCCGGTTACCCTTGGCCACCCTGCCCCTGCCGCCAAAAAACGCGGCCGGCCCGTCGGCTGGCGCATGCCCACGTTGGCAAACCTGAAGCAGCTCACGCTGGAGGATTTTTCATTTGTGCGCGGAGTCATGAGCGGCATGAAGCCGGCCGTGGCCTTCAGGCAGTTTTACGCGAACCGCCACTTCGACGCCGACGGCAACCCGGTCATTCCGCACGGCGCGGAGATCAACAGCCATGCTGAGAAGCTTCAGCAGGCGATCTTCGCGGCCGCGCGGTCCTCCGACAAGCCCGAGGCCCGGGCGGCCGCGCTGGCCCTGGAGCGCCCCACCCCCGAGCCCGCAGCCGCACCGGCCGCGGTCGCCCAGGCCCACATGGACTACACGCAGTGGGCCGAGTCGCAGCCCGAGGACATGTATTCGGAAAACGAGATGGTCGAGCTGTACAAGGACTACCTCGCTGAGCAAGGCGTGGACGCCGGCACCGCCGCCCACCAGGGAGTAGCGGACCAATCCCTGAGTGTCGGCGCCAAGGTCAAAGCCATCAATGCGTTGCAGACGCAACTGGCCAACCTGCCCCTGCCCGAGCAGGAGACGAATCTGTGGCTGGCCCCCTCGCTGGTGAAGGCCTTCGCGCGCCGCAAGGTGACGACCATGGCGGGCGTCGTGCAGGCGATCTCGGTGGCCGGTCGGCACTGGCACCGCACTATCAAAGGCCTGGGCCCGGGCCGCGCGGCGCGCGTCGAGGGATGGCTCGATGACCATGCGGACACGCTGGGCCATCTGCAGCGCCGCGGCCAGCACTGGGAAGTCGCCCCGCCGCTGGCGAAGGCCATCCTGCCTCTGCAGCGCCCGCCCGCCGCCGCCCTGCTCTCCTACACCCCGGGCTCGGACACCGCATCCGTGCACTCGGCCACTCTGGTGCTGCGTTCCGGGATTGCACCGCTGGAGCTGATGCTGATCCCCCCTGCCCTGGATGGCCAGGACGGCATGTTCCGGACGCAGACACCGAATCACCTGGGCGCGAGGACCGACATCGAAGCCGTCGGCGCCTGGCTCAACAGCTACCTGGCTGCGGGCAAGCAGCGGACCTATGACGCCTACCGGCGCGAGGTCGAGCGCTTCTACATCTGGGCCGTGCTGGAAGCCAAGTGCGCCCTGTCCTCAATCACCTTGGGCCTTGCTCAGCAGTACCAGGCATTCCTGCAGGCGGTTCCTGACCGCTACATCGGCACGGCGCGGGTCACGCGCCACGATCCGCGCTGGCGCCCATGGCGCGGTCAGATCGAAACGTCCAGCCAGAACTACGCGCTCGGCGTGCTGTACCAGATGTACCGCGTCCTCCACGAAAACGCCTATGTGACAGGGAATCCGTTTGCGAGCATCCAGTACGATGCCGGCGGGATGAAGCGCCACGCCATGGACGTGACGCGCAGCCTGCACACCGATGACCTCTATCTCGTGCGTGAAGCGCTGGCCGCCCTCCCCGGCCTGAGGTCTGGCACCCTGCGTAAGGCCGCCCTCGCCCGCCGAACCCGCCTGATCCTGCACGTCGCCCTGACCACCGGCATGCGCCTGGCCGAGATTGCATCCGCCAACCTGAGCAGCCTGGGCCACCCCGTTGTTGACGGGCGCCCCGCCGATGATTGGGTAATTACGGTATTAGGAAAGGGCCAGAAGCTGCGTGATGTGCCTATTAGTGAGAAGCTGCTCAGCATGATTCTGGAGCACCATGCGGACTGGCGTACCCTGATGAAAGGCGACGAGGCGCGCATCGCTGCATTCGACCTCTGCCCTCCCCTCGTCGCCGTGCTGGAGGCGCCGGTGCGGGATGGTGGCCGCGCCGTCACGGATCAGACCCAGCTGAAGAACGATAACTCGGCGCTGAGTGCGAACGCGTTGTACCGGACCTTGAAGACGTTTTTTAGGCAAATGGCCAGGAAGGAGCGGGACGAAAAACTCAAGGCCCGCATCCTCAAGTTCAGCACGCATTGGCTGCGCCACACCTTTGCCCACGAGGTCTTGCGCGAGAACGACGGCGACGAAGGACTCAAGCTTGCACAGCAGCTGCTCGGCCACGCATCGATCAACACTACCGCCGAATACGTGCGACAAGATCTCTCCGCCAAAGTCAAGGCTGCGCGCAAGGTCAACCCGCTCGGCTAGGAATAGGAACCAGCGGATTTGGGGCCACTTCCCATGCACTCACACAATGTTGGTCAACACACACGAGGAAGCAGAGGATCAGATCACCCTGTTTGAGTTTTAAGCCGTTTCCCCGAGCCCACCCACCAGGCGTGCTCGGGGGTCCTTTCGTCCAAAAACTACTTTGGTCTCAAAAGTTCAACTGGTTGAACTTCCTCGCAAGGGAATCATGCCGACCAGACATCTGTGACGCGCCGCCGATCTCAACTACGGGTGCACGGCCATTATTCCGAATGACACGCCTGAACTGTGCACGCCACATACCGAAAGGGCAGAGTTCAACCAGTTGAACTTTTCCCATGCGGCCTGTCGAATGCTCTTGGTTTTGCCGGACTGTATGGACCGGACATAGTGCGCCACTGGCAACCAATCAGCTCATGGTACAAACGGTATTGCGCAAAAGTTCAACCGGTTGAACCTTTCAATCGGCGGCATCACGCTGCACAAATGCCAACAACGTGTCATATCTTCATTGCGGTTTCACGGGCACCGCCCCGAACGATCATCATGCGCACTCACCACAAAAACCGAGAAATCAAAGTTCAACCGGTTGAACTTGGCCGATAGAGAGGGCAGCCATCTTTCACCATTTAGACGCCACTCGCTCCTGGCGGAAATGGTGCGCCCTGAGGAATCTCTCCGCGATTGATGCAAAAGACATCGCATAGAAGTTCAACCTGTTGAACCCCCCTTCAATGGCATCACGCCGCACAAGCACCGACAAATTGGCGCCGATCTTCATGGCAGGTTTATGGGTACCACACCGAAATCAACACCAATCATGCGAACGGCCACCTAAACGCCAAAGTTCAACCGGTTGAACATTTTTTGTGCTGAGGGTGATTTCGCAGCCAGCCGATGCCACTAGTTTGTACTGGACTTCGTGTGCTTATAGGAATTCGGGACATGACGCAAAAGAGCCTGTAAAAGTTCAACCGGTTGAACTTGGGGTGCTCAAACGATTTGGTTATGTTCAACTGGTTGAGCCGACACCAATTTCGAAATTAATGAATTAAAACGCTTCAGCCCAGTTGAACTTCAGAGTCTCTCAGGCAATATGTGTTGTCGAAACGCAATTAGTGGCAGGTGATTGCTCGACATGCTTGATACCCACGCCTAAAATGCAGCGGACGCGGGGTAGCATCTCATAAACCGAATTAATCAATTAGTTCGAAATAAGAAGGGTTCCATAGTGGCAAATAAACAGCAAGCAAAAATTATCACAGTCTTCAATGAAAAAGGCGGCAGCGGTAAAACGACAACGACATGCCAGCTCTCAGGAACATTAGGAATTCGCGGGTTCGATGTTCTGGTCGGCGACTTGGATCCGCAAGAGTCAAGCGCCAAGTGGCTGGCTCAGCAGGGTGGGGTGAATTTCAAGGCAACGCTCTGGTCTGGCTATCGCTACGGTGAAAACATCAACACAGAGCTGGAAAAGCTATCCAGCAAATATGAAATCATCGTCCTGGACTGCGCGCCTTCCGTAGAACAGCCGGCGACTTGGCAAGCCATCCTGGTCAGTGATTTGGTTCTCATCCCGACAAAGCTGAATCCTCCCGACCTCGATGCGCTCCCGGCAGCCAAGCTACTCGCCAAAAGGGCAATCGAAATCAGCGGCCGAAATATCCCGGTGAGGGTGGTCCCTGTCTCAACCAGGATGCACATGATTGACGACAGGACAGCCGTCGAATCTCTCAGGCGCGACTCGACGTTTCCTCCTTTAGCACAGCTGGGGGACAGCAAGAAATCCAACATCGTGTCTTTGGGCGATCGCAAGGCTTTCACGCGGTCCATGCTTGTCGGGGCAACAGCCCATTCCCTCAAGGGCAGCGAGGACTCCGTGCGAGAGATAGAAGGCATGGCTGACTCCATTCTGAAGCTTCTTGATATGCCCAATGAGGCAGTCGTGACGAAAGGCTGAACATGACCAAATCCAATCCACAAGTGAACAACTCAAAAAGGCCGGCAGTCCCAAAGCTGGTTTTGAATTTGGCCGAAGCCACCACTCAAATGGCAACTCACTCTGAAGAAGTGGCGACAAACAGATTTGCGCAGGCCCGCAATGTCACGAGCGAGATCCCTCACGGTCTTGCGCGTGCGGCACTACGACCAGTGCCTTCATCGACGGCCGAAGACTCAGGGGTCGCGAAAAGCCTGTCCGCCCCTCCCGGGACGATCTTCAATCCCGCAACCTGCCAGATAGGCATGGTCTATTCAGTGCCCCTGGGCCTCGTTGACCCTAACCCGGATGGTGCACGCCACTTCTATCGATCAGCTGACGTGGACCGCATTGCAGAATCTCTGCAAGAGAATCAGCAGGACGATCCAGCAAATGGCTTTGTTCGTGACGGACGGGTGGTTCTCATAAATGGTGGTACGCGTTTGCGCGCTGCCCGAAGCGGTGGCATCCCAGAGCTGCTAATTCGTATCAGCGCTCCGCTAGCTGACCGAAGAGAACTCTACAAAGAATCGGCAAGGCTGAATGACGAGCGAAGCGATCATACCGCCCTCGATACAGCCTATCGAATCACCTGTCTACTCAACGAAGGGGTGTACTCCACTCAAGAGGAAGCTGGCAAAGATTTAACTCAACGGGACGGCTCACCGATGACAAAGTCTCAGGTGAACATGCTCTTTCGCATCGGCAAAATCCCCGAGAGATTAATGCGCAAGATGGCCGACCATAACCAAACCAGTGCCTTTACCATTGCCTACGAGATCAGTGCAATCTTCGTGCGGCCGGACTATGCTGAGCGGGAGATGGAATATGAGATTCTCGCCACCGAGATCATTGATCAGATCCAGGCCAAGGACTTGAGCAAGTCGCAGGTCCAGGCCCTCATAAATTCCAAGCTCGTTGGGCCGAAGACCAGGCAGCGTGCTGAGTCGACCAGTATCAGCTATGCCGGAGCCAAAGGGGTCATCAAAATCTTCCCATCTCGTGGCGAGCTCGATCTGAGCATGAAGGGCCTAACAGCGACGAAGTGCGAGGAGCTCAAGAGCTTGATCGAAAAGGCCTGCTCAGGGCAGTATGAACTGGGGCCTGCGTCGTAGTGAAGAAGAGGGGAGGCCAAAGGCTGTGAGTAGTCACTCTCCATGCGATCCCTATTTCACGCGCAAATTTGCGGATTTAGCTGGAATTGCCAGCCGGGAAATAAGCGCTTTTCTGCTATTAGGTACCCGGTCATGGGGTTTGCTCTCCCCTACAGGCGCAAACCACCCCGTTTTTTCCCCATGTTTGGGTACCTATCCGCCAAATTCGCCCCATTGACCTGGTCGGGCGCATCGTTTCGCGGCATCGCGCCCCATAGACGGGTACCTCAGCTTTCCCCAGAAACGGATACCTTCACGATGCCCCACTCGTGGATACCTTACAGCCGGCGCACGGGAAAAAGAGCGGTTCGCCCGAGCAACTCACTGCTGCTACCACAGCTGCAAGCACGTGGCGCGCCCCATAAACGGATACCTACCTAAATACCCAGAACCAGGTACCTGAAAAGTGTTGACTACTGGGGGAAACACGCCGATCAACCTTATCCAGGCCTTGTGCCCGCCAGCATCGCATTACCCATTTTTTGGTACCTTCATCAATCCCCATAAACGGGTACCTCAATTGCCGCCCAAAAAAGTATACCTTTGTGGGCGAGATGCCGCTTCATGCTGCAGATATTCACTCCAAGATGAGCCATCACATGCCGCGCGCCTTCATATCTTCCCCACAAACGTATACCGTTTTCCTATCCCACTCTCAGGTACCTTCAGAATCACCCATTAACCGGTACCTAACTCGAATCCCATCTATGGCTACCTTCAAGCCCATATCCACATACCTTCAACCCCAATTCCGGTTACCAGCTACCCATAACCCTCTACCTTCCGCCCCATCATCGGGTCCCCGTTCACCCAGCGCTGGGTACCATACCCCCTTGAAACCCGCATGGATACTACGTTTCAGCCCTCCTAAATGTATTAAAGGTTTTAAAGTGTTCTCTTAAAGAATACACAACAGCTGGCGTCCAGACCTTTTGAGTCCGAAGAAGGGGAGAAGAAAAGGATTGCGCCAAAAAGGTTCCATAGGTACCATCCGAGCAACGTCCTCCGAACCGGTACCCTGCATGACCAAGGTGTCAACTTCTCCGCAGAAGCAAATCGCCCTCTTTGTCCCACCAGGCAAAGAAATACCCGACCCCTTTAGAAAACCCGTTCAGATCGTTCATGCAATGCCTCAGGTGGAACTGACCGCAACGCAGAAAAAGATGTTCAACCACTGGCTGAAAAAAGCCAACTCATCCGAACCGGACGCAGATGGATTCTGGACGGTCCGAATCGACGAGATGATGGTTGCGATAGATTTCAATTCGAAGAACCGAAAATTTCTTAAAGACTCAGCAACCGCGCTACAGCGAGTGATCTTCGCTTGGGACGTAATCACTCCGGAAGCGAAGCGCTCAAAGTGGAAGTCTTCGGTGCCGTTCCCGGACGTTGAAATAACCAGTTCCACCATTCGCTTCCGAATCAGCGCGGAAGTCAAACCACATGTAGTGAATCCGGAGATCTACGCACTCGTAGATGAGGCGGTGGTAAAGAAGTATCGCCGAGTAGGCTCAATAGGGATCTACGAACACTGTGTTCGATTCCAGAAGTTGGGTAATACCGCAATAGTGCCTTGGCCAATATTCCGCGACATGATTTTGGGCAAATCTGCAGGCCGCAAAACATACGAGCAATACAAAGTATTCAAGGCAAAAGTCCTTAACCCCTCGATCGCAGAAGTTAACGCCGAGGGAGCAATCAGCGTGGAGCTCCGCGAAACAAAAGTCGGCAAGACGGTGGAAGGGGTCTTCTTCAAGGTTACTCCAGGTCGAACAACCACTGTGGTCAGCCCACTCGACGAGAGCGAACTTGCCCTCGTTGGGCAAATGATCAAGCTTGGCGTGCTGAGCTCTGAAGCTAGGAAGCTCGTAAAGGAGTATTCCGCGGCGGATGTTCGCGGCGCAATCAACTACACGAATGAGCGAAAAAACAATACAAAGGTCGACAAACTTGAGAACGCCGCGGCGTATTTTCGAATGGCGTTGCAGAAGAAGTGGGGAAGCAACACGGAAGTGACTGACGTTGAGCCGAAGGCTGCAGCGCCAGCACCAAACACCAAGCCTGACATCGCCGCGCTCTACCGCGCCCAGCAGATCGAGGAGGCGGAAAAGTATTTCAAAGAGCTTGATGCTGATGACCAGGCTACGTTGGTGAATCGTTACAACGAGCAACAGGAACTGGCAAGCCTGCGGTTGAAGTCGAAGTCTACAAAGGCCTCACAGTCTGCGTTCTATCAATGGTTGATGCGAGATATCTGGGGTGATCCATCGCCAGATACCTTGCTTGAGTTCGCGCAAACCTTGCTTAGCAAACCTTGAGAGGCGAGGGCCTTAGTAGTCCACTTCGGAAGTTCACGCACGTATTGTTCAAGCCGCGAGCTTCAGAGGGTGGGTTTCGGCATAGCGTAATCGCATGCGTGCCATCAGGGCGTTCAGGTCGGCTCGGGTGAACTTCCACTCAAACGGACGGGCGATGCTCTCGTAGTAGCGCTCGAAGCTTTCCAGCCGCTCGGCGATGGCCTGCAGACAGGGGAAGTCATTGGGCGTGAGCGCCTTGCGCTGCACGATGGAGAAGTAGATCTCGATCTGGTTGAGCCAGCTTGCGTGCACGGGGCCGTGGACCGGAACCAATCGTGGATGCGCCTGCGTCAGGCGCTGTACCGAAGCCTCGCCGCGATGTGACGATCCGTTGTCCATGATCCAGAACACACGCCGCGCTTCGTTGTACGGCGGCTGGTTCATGACCTGATCGACCAGCCGTTCGAACGGCGCGATGCCGCTGCTTGATTCGCAGCGGCCGAACACCTTGGCGCGGTGCACATCCAGGGCTGCCAGGTAGGCCCAGGCACCGCCACGGGCGTACTCGTGTTCCACGCGCATCGTCTGGCCAGGGCGGGTCGGCAGACTTGGGTGGATCCGCACACGGGCCTGGATGCTGGTCTTCTCGTCGGTGGAGATGACGAACTCGTCCTCGCGCAGCGCCTGTCCCTGCCAGCAGCGCGCATACAGGTCCAGGATGCGAGCGGCCTTGGCCTGGAAGTGGGGATCGCGTGGAAAGATCCAGCAGCGATGCTGCCATGGGCGGATCGCATCCTCATGCAGCCAGCGCCATACCGTGCTGTCGCTGATGCGCGCCACCAGTCCCGAGCGCTCGGCGTGTCGCGCCACATCAGCCACGCTCAGTCTGGACAGAGGCAGGCCCAAAGTGACGGGCAGCTCACAAGCCAGTGCCTTGATCTCAACGATGAGCTCTGGGGGGAAAAGCCCGGGGGCGACCTGGGCGGGCTCTTTCCTCCAAGCCCGCCAATCGCTCCACGAAGAAGCGCTTGCGCCAAAGGCTTACCACCTCTCGGCGCGTGTCAAGCCGTGCGGCGATCTCATCGTTGTCGATTCCGGTAGCCGCCATGAGGATCATCTTGGCCCGTTGCACTTCAAAATAAGGCAACGTATATTTCATGGATCGGCGCAGCAACTCACGCTCCTCCTCGATTGACAGATCAATATGGAATGGGCTCTTTCTTGGCATTTGCAAACCTTTCACGGGGTTTGCCTCCACAATGCCATACGCGCTCTAATTTATCAACAGAATACGTTATCGTATTTACGAAATCGCCTACTTAGGTTGAGGCCGTGCGGTGCGAACAAAAGGGCCTGGTCATCAATGACCAGGCCCTTCTTTCAATCACCGTCGTATTCCGGATGAAAAACCGGCACCACCTGCGGCCTGTCGTGGCTCGATCCCGCAAAGAACCGCGTCCACTTCGTTAGCGTGACCTTGTGCTCGGCCACCAGCATCGGGCTTCCATCCACGCGCAGCTCAAAGCCACGTTCGCTTTTCTCGACTATTTCCATGTCCGGCAAGTGGAATGCCGGATGCACATAAGTGTCGAGGCTTGAACTGGTATCTATGACCCGCACGATGTCCAGTTCGTGGATCGCGCACGACGTCTCGAGACTTTGGGTCTCGCTCAGCGTTGGTCTTATTACGCCGTCCTGCTGGCTGGCGGTTACCCAGCCATGAACGCCGGCGTATTCCAGGCAAGCGAGGCCGCTGGCCGAATCCCCGTAGATCAGCCGGATGGGCCGCCTGGTCGCCACGGCGGTAAGGAGCGCATGTTGGACCTTCTGCTTTACGCGAGGGTCGAACCAAAGGCTACGCCTTCCCTCCCGGCCGCAAAGAAGCTTCAGCCGGCGATATTTCGCCAGCGCATTCATCGTGCCGTCCTCAGACGAACCGATGACAAGGTCGCGATTGCCGAGCATGCCCGCCATTGCGTTCGCCTCTTCGCGAACAGTCGCGAAATCCAACACCCGCGTTTCCCGGCTATTCGCAATGCAATAGACGTGCGCCTTCCTATCAATGAGATATTTGAGTGACATAAAGTCCTTGTTTAAGACCCGCGTAAGCAGGAAATTGGCTGGCTGCGCGCCAGCTGGCGAGGGGTTACCTGCGCGAAATGTATCACAGCATCCTGGCGCCGCCAAGAGGCATGGTCGGCGGGGGAAGGCGCTTGAGGCTCCGGCCAGAGTCTGATACAGTGGACCCGTTCCATAGCCAGCAATGCTTTATTTTGCCCAGTCAGTTCGCTGACCTTCGTTCCACCAGCCTGGTGGAGTTATCCAAACCACGTTTCGTGAAGTCCTGTTAATCCGGGTCCGCGGGAGCGTGTTAGAGCGCTATGCGCAAGGAGTTTATTTTGGTCTCTACAACCGTACTGAAACGGGTTTTCATGTCCAATGGAAATCCACTGACGGATCCTGATCCCTCTATGAGCCCGGCCGCCGTCAAGGACTTCTGGTCGGCCATGTACCCTGAGTTGCTGAACGCCGAAGTTCAAGGCCCAGTTAGCAAGGATGGCGAGCTGACCTACACCTTCCACCGTACGACGGGTACGAAAGGCGCAGGTTCAAAGGCTCCCGCGAAAAAGGCTCGCGCGACGGCCCCTGCCCATGCCGCGTCTTTTCTTCGCTGCCTCGAAGCCGCTGCGCCCGAGGCAAGCAAAACTCGCAGCAAAGCATCCGGCCTTCCGTCGCTCGCGAACTTAAAGCTCATGCTGGATCCGCAGACGGGCGGTTCCGCAATGACGCTGGCTTCATCGAGCTGTCCGCTTCTGTTGTAGCGCCGCCGAAGACGCCGCACCTGCAAGAGCTGACGGTCGAACTTCCACTCAACCCGGGGTTGGCCAAGCTCGCAAGGGCGCTGTGCAACGTGCACCCCGAGCTGCTCGACCTGGTCACGCTCTCGGAACAAGACCTACCAAAATCTTGTATCGAAATCGTCGAACGATGGCAGGCGAGTCTGAGAAGCTTCCTGCCGAAGGACGCGCTCGCCATTCAACCCGAAGTCACTGGCTACCGCTCAGGAAACAACCCGGAGTTCGGCGGTGACCTTCTCACCGTGCAGCTGTTCCTGGACTGTCCAGAGCCGATCTACATGAAGGAATTCATGAAGAGATGCCGCAACAAAGTGCTTGCCCACGATGCGGCAAAAGCGATCGACCAAGTCGCGTACCTGGGCCTGGAGATCTGGGCCCCCGAGGTGATTCGGGATATGTACGGTTCAATGAACTGGTACCACTGTGACAACGACGCGGATATCCTTGAGGAATTCGCAATGAATCACTGGGAGGGCGAGGGTGAGGACATCCCCGCCATGAAGCCCGAAGACTTTCCTTACGTCTTGCCTTCAAAGTGGGATGCCCACATGAAGAAACTGGGCTACAAGAAGCCTGGGCCAAAGCCTCTTGCCTCGATCCAACAGCTCCGCGAGATGGCGAAGGGCCGGTCGCAGAAGGACGCTGCCTTAGCGACGGCGATTTTGAAGCTTCGCAAAGTCATCAAGCGTGGTCACCTCAGGTGTTCTGACGATGAGGATCGTTGGGGATGTGTCGAGCCGAGCTTTGTCTTCCTTTGGGATACCGACAGCGCGCAGCTTAGGCACGCCCTCGATGAGGCCGTCGAGGATCGCCATAACGCCGGCGTCTCCCGCGAGAACGTGCTTCAGGTTTCCGTGAGACCCGAGTCCGCACTCCAGCAAGTGGAAGATGATGTTCGGGCGGTTGAGCACCTGTTGGCGATGCAAATCGCTGTGGGCGACCTCCACACGGCAATGAAAACGTTTGTCACTTGAAATTGCAACAAATCCACCCGCTTAAAAACCGGGTGGATTTTTTTTTGCTTGAACGGTTACCCGCTCCTATGCAATAATTCCTGCACCTACCCAGGTAAACGAGCTGTCGTTTCCAACAGCCTATCGCCGCAAGGCACTCATTCGCCGCACCCCGGCGTCAACACTATGCAAAACTCAATTAATGGCATCGCCAGCGTGCAGAACCACATTCCGCGCAGTGCAATCGTGTTCTACGGTTCCAGTGAGAAAGAGGATGCAACCACCTTTGCAACTCACCATGTTGTTCGCAAGAGCGACGGCGAATTCGAGCTGGCGCCTGGCGTCACCTTGACATCCAAAAACCTCAAGCTGCTTGCCCAGCAGGCCCAACAGGGTCTCAAGCAAGACTTTGAAGTGATTCCTGCCAATGTGCTGGTCGCAAATGACTCCCTGCTCGCGTGGTGGATGCCGAAAGGCACCCAACTGATGAGCTTCGATGTCAGCATGCATGAACTGGCTGGAAAATCGCGGCTCCAAGGCGTCTCGGGAAATGTCCCAACGCCGGCGTTAGTCTTCGCGATGATGCGCAACCGCAATGCGGGGGGCGCGTTCGAAGGCCTCTACGTTTTTGCGCTGGAGAAGAGCGAACGTCCTACCTCTGACACATCGCTGTACCGCGCTCCGTTGCTGAACGTCGGCGAAGACGGGAGCGTTTGCTGGGGCGATGGCGTCAAGCCGGCCGGTAAAACTGTGAAGGACATTTCCGCCTGGCAGGCTCTGTTCTTCAGCAGCGTCTTTACCCACTACAACGGCACGGTGCCGATTGTGGGAGACGATCCTTACGCATTCATCGCCGACCTGATGGAGACGGAAGCGAAGGAATTCCCTGCGGCAGCGCTCAAGCCGATGAAAAAAACAATCGGTGCAACGCTGAGCAGGTTGGGAGAGCGGTGATGGATGCGATCATTCAAAGCCAATTCCCAACGGTGCTTGCCCCTCGATTTGAGGCGCTAAGCCCTTTGGAGACGACGGGTGACCGTTTTATCCTCACGAGGCACCAGGTGCTGATGGAGGTGTCCCGGCCTTGGCTGCACGCGATCCAGGCCATCTCCGCACCGTTCGCCCGGCAGACGCCTTACGGCGCCGGCCCTCGGCTTGGCATCAAGCTGCGCTGCGGACCGGTTCCGAAGGCCTTGCTCGACAGGTTCGTTCTGCAGGCCCGCGCGGCCACGCCCATGGAAACAGCGGCGTGGATTGTGTGGGAGGCCGAGACTTGCCAGTTTCGCTACTTGCCCCTTGCCAATATTTCGGTATCGGCTGGGCATGTCAAATTTGAACGCCCTCAATTGGAAGATGGCGTTCACCTGGTGATGGATATCCATTCGCACGGAGAACTGCCGGCATTCTTCTCGGAGCAAGACAACGCTGACGATGCAGATCAACTCTGCATTTCGGCTGTCCTTGGCCGGGTATCGGACGAAACTCCGCAATTCGTGAGCCGGCTATCCATGCTCGGGGTCGCGGTCAATCTCATGGAGGTGATTTGATGGAACATGCGATCAATCCACAGCTGTTGCAAAAAACGATCTCTGTTGCACTTGTCGGCGCCGGGGGCACCGGCTCACAGGTAATCACGGCGCTGGCGCAAATGCACTATGCGCTGGTAAAGCTGGGTCACCCTGGCGGTCTGAGCGTCACTGTGTACGACGACGACCGCGTGAGCGAGTCAAACATCGGGCGCCAGTGGTTCTTTCCTGCAGATCTTGGCCAGTACAAGGCGGACGTGCTTGTGCAGCGAGTGAACATGACTATGGGCACCGACTGGACGTCCTGTCCTAGCAAGGTTTCCATGTCCGACACGCTGCACTTTGACATCGTGATCGGCGCGGTCGACACCAGAAAGGCCCGGTTGAGCATCATGCGGGCAATGGAGCGGGGCCCGAGCGGGGCCTACTACCTGGACTTCGGAAACAGGGCAAAGGATGGCCAGGCCATCCTGGGCCAGGTAGTGGGAGCCAACCGGAAGACCAACGGAGGGACATTGCCGCACGTCGGCGAACTGTTCCCCGAGGTGATGGATCCGAAAGTTGTGGATCCGGATGAAGGGCCGAGCTGCTCATTGGCGGAAGCCTTGGCACGCCAGAGCCTCTTCATCAACCGGACGCTGGTGAGCCACGGGATGGCGATGCTCTGGGATCTCCTGCGTCACCACAAGATCACCTTTCACGGTGTGTTTGTGAATCTGGAGACCGGGCGGGTAACTTCGTTGCCCGTTTGTGAGAAGGCCTGGGCGCGCTTTGGCTACGGTGTCGCGAAAGCGCATATTCGGCTACGTACGAGAAAGCCGGCTCCCGAGCGACGAAAGTCCAAGGGAGTGACTAGAGCTTAGAAAAAAATTAAAGGTGGGTGCGTTATGCACCCACCTTTTTTTGTTGGTTTCGTGGTAAATTCCATTCCATCGCGAAAGCGGTCGTGTGCGGCGCCACTCGTCAACAGTCCCGCCCTGATTCAACGGCATTCAGCCATTGATACCCCTTCCCACTAGTTTCCCCTGCCTGAGTGAAATCAGCCTTGCGTCTTGCCATAGGACTCAATGCTGAATTTTCTCTCCAGCGAAAGCCGGTGACGATAGCTGTGCGTGAACAGCCTGTGCAGATGCCTTAACCGCATTTGCTTTTAATCCTCGTCGCGAAAGCGATGAGTTTTTCACCAACATTGTTGGTAGCTCTAGGAGTATTTTGATGAAAACTATCATCGTGTTGGCCCTGATCGCGTTCGTTTCGGTTTCGGCTTTCAAAAGCGTTTCGGTTTCTTCGGCTAAAAGCCACAGCTCCCGCGCCGCGAACATTGAAGCTGCTCTGGAACAAGCAAAGTAAGCGTCACTGTCGAATAGGCCTCACGGCTTACCTCGCCATTTTTTTCAACCCCGCTGGGAGTCATCCTCCCTTCGGGAGTGGTGCCCCCTTTTTTTTCCCAAAGATAGGAAGCATCATGGTCATCGACTTCAACCAAATGGCTCTCACGAGCCACTTTCAAGCAACTGCCCAGCACAAAATCCGTGCGACGGCAATCGAGAAAGCTGCCCGCAAAACGCCGGCACTTGTGGCAGGTATGTACGCAGCCGAGCCACGCTGGATCCACGAACTCCCTTTGGGACAAGCGGCCCAGGTTGCAGAAGAACTCTGCGACGCAGGTTTCAGCGAGGCTGTCCGCGACCTCTCTGAGAATCGTGCCGTCAGCAAAGAGTACCGCGAGGTGCTTGCTGCTGTGGCAGAAGGCGAGACCGTCATCATCTGATGAGGGTCTGGAATTGTTCAAGCGCTTCGGCGCTTGAACAAGCCTCTTTTGACGATGAGTATTTCTTAATGAAAGCAGAGTTTTCATTCACAAGTATTCGATAAAAGAATTCGGGGGATTGGCATAGCTGGCGCCACCCGACTTTGAAGACCAGCCTGACCTACTACTCGTAGGAGTACCCGTGACGAAGCCGCAATTCATGCCGGCCTCGCTCACTCAGCAAGCATTCTCATTCCATGCGGATGACGAAGAGGTGCTACCCGAACGTGAAGAGCAACAGCGACGAAGACTCGCCTACGTTCTTGACTACACCAACCTCAAACCGCTTCATCTCGAAATCCTCAAACGGCCCATCTTCACCCCCAAAGGTGAAAAGCTGCTCAGGGAGATCGAGCAACAGAAAACCGCCCAGGTCGAGATCGAGTTCGTCGTAAAAGACGAGCCGACCTTGAACGACAAAGCGGCCGACATTGAAGCGCTGATCGTCAACCCTTTCAAGTTCGTTGCCTGTTTCTTCGAAACGGTACTCGGATGCCTTGCTGACGTGGGTGGGGTCGATGAAAAAATCGACACACTCGAATGGATGTTTCTCGAAGACCGAAGTCTCTACGCGTGGCCACCGCCAACGAAGGACATGATCTCCGGCGTCAAACAGACCTCATTCCCTTTTACCTGGTGCTGCAAGATTTTGGGTTACGACCCAGATGAACTGCGAACCGGCGTGAAAGCCGCCCTGATGACCCTTCTTCGGGAAACCGAAGCAAAGATTCGTTCAGGTGAATACAAATCTTTCCGTCGCGAAGCGATAGCCCAGGCTATCGATTGCGTCAATCAAAGGAGCAGCAATGAGTGCTGACAACGTGGCAACAGCAGAGGCAACTCTCGCTGTGCAACAAGAGGCCGCTAAACCGGCCTTCATGGACTACAAGGCGTCAGACGTCTTTCCTGTCCCATTTGGTTACCCCATCACTGGGTTTGACCGGCCGTGGGACACCCCCACGGTCAAAACGCCCAAAGTAGCGAGCAACTACGTCTGGGATCCCGAGCTCATCAAAACGATGGTGCTGTTCTGGTTCTCTGGCGACACGAGCTTGAAGCTGATTGGCCACACCGGAACCGGGAAGACCGAGGCGGTGTGTACGTTTCACGCGGCACTCAACCTGCCGCTGATAACGTTGGGCGCTAACCCGCAGCTGAGCAGCCGTGACGTGATCGGGGGATTTTTCCCCGGTCCTAGCGGTGTCTACTGGCGCGACGGCCCGGTGACGATGGCAGCCAGGCACGGAATGTCGGTACTCGTCGACGAGTACAACGTCCTCGACCCTGGTGAAGCCACAGGATTGAACGCCTTCCTCGAAGGCCGCCAATACACCATCCCAGAGACTGGCGAGACCATTGTCCCGGCACCCGGCTTTAGGGTGTTTGCGACGATCAACCCGAAAACTGCTGGCTACAACGGCCGGCAGAACCAGGACCTGGCCAACGATGATCGCTTTGTCGACGTGCACACGAAGTATCCTGAGCAGGACGTGGAGGTTGACATCATCAAGAAATCACTGGCGGCACCAAGCCTGAACGCCGGTGAGATCGAAAATATCGCCATTGCTGTTGCGCAGGGCGCCTCCGCGGTTCGCAAAGCCTACATGGGCGAAAGCGACAGCGCAGGCGCACTGCCGTGCACGATGTCCGTGCGGTGTTCCGCACGAATGGCGAAGTGGACAGTGCTTTACGCACGCGCTTATGCCGGGGGCACTCCCCAACTGCAGCCGCTGTACATGGCGCTCGACACGGTTCTCGCGAACCGTCAACGTCCTGAAGTCCGGTCGGCCCTCCATGAGGCGTTCCGACTGGCGACAGGCATCAATCCTGAGAACACTCAAGCATGACCACAAAGTCAGTTTCCCTCGGCCTCACGGCCGTCCCAGCCTTTCTCGAAATGCTGTTCCGAGTCGCCGCCTTCGTGGCGAGCCCGGTTATCGCTCAAATCACGAAAGTGAAAGAGCGCAAGTTGATCCTCAGGACCGCCAGCCCATCCCGGGCGTACACCGAATTTTCGGGGTACAAGGAGTCTGAGATAACGTCGCGTGCTGTCATCGACAGTCGCGGCCGTGTACTTGCCCAGGTCAAGCTTTGGCTGTACCTTGACACGCGCACGGTCTATCGGGAAGTCACTTTCCTGAATCCGCTTCTCCGCGCTTCCGTCGGGTTGAGCCGGGTGCCGTTTGCTCCAATTCAAATGGGGGTTGGCGACACGCCGGCGACGATGATGGAGGTCAGCGTCCGGGATTTCGAGTCCTGGCTGCGCAAGCGGACCGCTGGCACTCAGTTCGGTATCGAATGTGCGCGAAACGCGGCAGCGAAACCTGCTGACGCGAGGGTGGTGTCTACGATGCCACCGGTAGCTTCGGTAGCCGCTCCACAGGCGGCCTCCGTTGTCAAGGCAACCCCCCCAGCTCAGCCGGTGAAGCCTCCCGTGGCAGCACCTGCAGTAAAGCCCGCTGCGCCAGTCGCTCCGAAGTCACCTCGGCCAAGGGCAAAGGTCGAAGAAGAGGTATGTGGAATCGTTGTGAAGTTCGGCGTCGAGCCGCGCACAATCGGGACCCGTCCATCATTCGACCAGTACTGCGTCGACCTGGAGCTGATCGATAAACCGAACGAAGGCAAGCTTCACCGCGTGTGGGGCACTGACCTCGAACGGGGAATTGTGGAATCGAGGGCGAAGATCGGCGATAAGGTCGCGATCCAAAGCCACGGCAGTCTTCCTACGAGCAACCCCACCGGTGGGCGCTCGCAAAAGAACTGCTTCACGATCCTGGTGCTGCCATGATCAATGTCATTGTCATGGAGGGAGATCTGACCGAAAAGCCGGTTCTCCTAGAAGGCAAAAAGGGCGTCGTGTGCGAGTTCAATCTTTCGCACAGCGTCCTGACGGGCGATGCACCCAGCCGGTCAATGTGGCGCTGCAGGGCCGAAGGGGCCCTTGCCGAGTCGATCGCAGAGCGCGGAGCGAAGGCACAACGGGTCACCATTAAGGGGACCTTGGTGCAAGAGCTCGTCAACGCGGGCGAGCAACAGCTGGCAGTGGTCAAGATCCTGGTGCAAGACGTCAGTTTTGGCCAGGTGAAGCGTCCATAGCATGGCCGGTTCATTCTCAACTACGGTTGACTCGTCGAACCTCCACTCGGTGGTTTACGACAGCCTTGGACGGTCCTTGTTGGTGAAATTCACCAGCAAGGCCTGCTACAGGTACCTCGATGTGCCAATTGGCATAGCGAAAGCTCTGGTCGCTGCTGGCTCCGCTGGCACCTACCTCAATCGGGAAGTGAAGCGCGCATTTGAAGTGCAGCCCATTTCCGAATCGTTCTTCAAGGAGGAATTTGATCGCCTTAGCCGCACACTCAACGTGGTGGCTATTAACTGGGCTCTCGTCGCTGGCGACGGGAGCATCCCGGTTTTTCCGCGGTAACGGAGGGGAGGGGGTAACCCCTTTCCTCTGGGTTCATTTTTGAGCCCAGAGGAAAGGAATTTCGCCAAAAACTGGCATGGTTGCAAAGCCTTGCTGGATTGATTAAAATTTTTACAGCTGCCACGGATGTGTGTAGCCCAGTCGCAAGACGTCCCTATAGCGCCCCGGCGCTTTCGCCTCCGAAAACACCCCACAGCCCACTCACCAAGAGACGTTCGTTCGAGCGCTTCTCGCTGAGTGTTGTGCAGTCATGCACTCCAAAGCTGATGTTTTCAGCCAAACGCAATGGTTTTCACCTGAGCGTCCTCGGGACAACTGAGTTCGCTCCGGCGAAATTCAGTGTTCCATTCCATTTTTCAAAGGAGATAGTTATGAAGTCAGAGCCTTCTATGGAAGTTCTGCAGATCGCCTCCATGGCGCCCCAGCAAGTGTCTATTGACGTCCTGCTGGAAAAGTACGCGAAGGGCGACGAGTTCACTGAGACCGAGATCTTTGCCCGCGTGGCCAAGGGCATTGCCCAAGCCGAGCAACCCGAGCTGCGCGAGAAGTATGAGCGCGTTTTCTTTGACAACATGATGCGCGGCGCCATTGGCGCTGGCCGGATCATGTCAGCCGCAGGCACGGGCATCAAGGCGACGCTGGCCAACTGTTTCGTGCAGCCAGTCGGTGACGCCATCCAGGGCGTCGACACCGAAGGCTACCCCGGCATTTATGAGGCCCTTCGCGAAGCGGCAGAAACGATGCGGCGCGGCGGTGGAGTCGGCTACGACTTTTCCAGGATCCGCCCGCGCGGTTCGGTCGTCAAAGGAACCGCCAGCTCGGCCTCAGGCCCTTGCTCGTACATCGACGTGTTCGACGCATCGTGCAAGACTGTGGAAAGCGCAGGGGCGCGCCGCGGTGCGCAGATGGGGGTGATGAAGATCAGCCACCCGGACATCCTTGAGTTCATCACCGCGAAGCGCGAAGTTGGCCGGTGGAACAATTTCAACGTCTCCGTCGGTATCGTCGATGGATTCATGGCAGCAGTAGAAGCCAATGAGATGTGGCCTCTGGTACACAAGGCAGAGCCATCCGTTGAGCAGCAACGTGCCGGAGCTTATCTGCGCGAATCCGATGGACTTTGGGTCTATCGCGAGGTGCCAGCAGCAGAAATCTGGGACACCGTGATGAAGTCGTGCTACGACTTCGCCGAGCCTGGTATCGTGTTCCTGGATCTCATGAACCTCGACAACAACCTCTCCTATGTGGAGACGATCGAGGCTACGAATCCATGCGCGGAACAGCCGCTTCCGCCATACGGCTGCTGCGACCTGGGGCCGATTATTCTTCCGAAGTTCGTGAGCCGTGCTTTCACTGAACGTGCTGCTTTCGACGACGAAGGCTTCAAGGCCGCCGTGAAGATACAAACTCGATTCTTGGACAACGTGCTGTCAGTGACACATTGGCCGCTCGAGCAGCAGCGCAAAGAGGCGGAAGCAAAGCGCCGCATTGGCGCGGGGTTCACCGGCCTGGGCGACATGCTCGCAATGCTGGGGATTCGCTACAACTCAATCGAAGGAGTCGAGTTTTCCCGGCATGTCGCGCTCATGATGCGAGATGCCGCGTATGAAGCGTCGATTGACCTGGCGATTGAGAAGGGGCCGTTCCCCCTGTTCGACGCGGACAAGTACCTGAAGAAGGGTACCTTCGCGTCCCGCCTACCGAAGTCCCTCAAGGACAGGATTCGGCGTCACGGTATTCGGAACAGCCACTTGCTGTCGATCGCGCCAACTGGCACCGTGAGTCTGGCCTTTGCCGACAATGCTTCCAATGGCATCGAGCCACCATTTGCGCTCGCCTATACGCGCAAAAAGCGTGTTGGTGACGGCCACGTGAACTACAACGTGGTGGATCATGCATTCCGCGTGTTCCTCGAGACCGTGTGCGCCCAGGAGCTCCGGGCGCCATTGCTGGAAGCCGTAAGCAGGTACCAGCCGGCCTTCGAAGTCGCGGGGAAGACCTATCAGGTCAAGGATTGCATCCCCCCGTCGATCGTGACTGCGCAGGAGATGAGCGCAGCGGAGCATCTGGCGGTGATGGCGGCGGTGCAGCCATTGATCGATACGGCAATCTCCAAGACAGTTAACGTCCCGGAAGACTACCCGTACGACGACTTCAAGAACCTGTACATGCAGGCCTGGAAGGCGAACTTGAAGGGGTTGGCGACATACAGGCCCAACAAGACCCTGGGTGCGGTTCTGAGCGTCGGCACGGCCGCGACAGAAGCCAAGTCGGTCGAAGTCAAGGACATAGACCCGTTGAAGGTCCTCTTTGATAGGCGGCCGGACGGCGACTTGGATGCGGTGAATAGCCGAATCCACTACATCACTGAATCCGGCACGAAGTCGATGTATATCTCGGTATCCTTTGCGAAGGTACCTGGCGTTGTCGATGGAAAGGACGTAGTGGTCGAAAGGCCTATGGAGATCTTTATCCCAAGCAGCCAAAGCGACGTGCCGCAGGAGTGGATTTCCTCCTTTGCGCGGCAGCTCTCGCTGAACGCACGTAGCGGCCAGCTCGGCAAAGCCCTGCAGGATGCGCGCCAGGTCAAATCTGATCGCGGGCGCGTGCGATATGGCTTCTTCGAGAAGGCCGACGGGGGCAAGGTACCCAGGTTCCATGACTCGGAGGTTGGGGCGCTTGCCTATGCGATACAGCAGATTCTCTTTCACCGAGGATTCCTGGACGCGGACGGTAATCAGGTGCCGCTGCGTGACTTGCTTAAATTGACTGCTCCCACAGTCGAGGAAGCGAAAACGGCGAGTATCCTGGACGCGGCGGCACCAGCAATGGTGTACAGCGCCGTCCAGCCGGGTAAAAAGTGCGGCGAATGCGGGGCCTACGCCGTTATACGGTCCGATGGGTGCGAACGCTGTACTTCATGCCAGTCGATTGGGGCCTGCGGGTAAAAGCGGAGGGCGGTCAAAAGATCGCTCATCTTCTGCAGCGAGTGACAAGCCGTAAGTTCTAGAAATCCCCCCGTGTGCCAAATGGCCACGGGGGGATTTTTTTTGCACCTGACCACCTACTTTGTCACTGTACGTGCGGGGAATTCTCTGCCATAATCTTTTCACAGGCAGCTCCCCTGAGATGGAGCCAGTGACCACAACCGGTCATACATTTTCTTTGAGCACCCCATTTGAGATCGATCAGCAATTCGCACTTCGTCGCGTGAATTCCTGATCGAGCACATGCTCGTCAAGCAGCTGCGCTAGCAGCCATAACCCGAGAGGATTTTGAGTCCTCCGGGCTCATCTTCTATTTTTAGGAGTCTGCAATGGCACAAATTGCCAAGCAAACGTTGGACAAGATTTGCTTGTTCACACTCAACTGTCGCCTCTTTCACGGCAACAGAAAGCTCAGTTCCGCAGACCTGCAGTCGGCCCTCAATGTCACCATTGATGTCGACAAAACAAAGCAAGTCATGGCGCTGGGTGTCAAACGCGTCTTCGACAAGGCAGAGCTGGCAAAGCTCGGCGCTGTCAAAGGCGCAATGCAACGGGCGTGCTCCTCCATTGGCGCTCCGTTCCTGGGTGGCTTTGCTATCCCAGACCACAAGGCGCAGGACCTGGCCAAGGAGCTCAACGTGCTCGTGACCAGAGGCCTGAGTCTCAAGGCCGACCTGATGGCACGCTACCCGCAGATACTTGACAAATTTGCCAAGCAAAATCCGCGGTGGGAAGCGATCATCAAGGGCAATGCCTTCGACATCGCCTACGTCGACGCCCAGATCCAGTTTGACTGGGATGGTGTTCGTATTTCAGCGGGTGACGAAGGTGGGCTGATGGCCAAGGGCCTCGAAAGCAAAGTCGGGGGTCTCCTCGGCAACCTGCTCAACGACATCGCCAAGGCCTCGAGCAAGCTTCTCGATGAAAGCCTGAAGAATCGCGACGGTGTCACCCGCAAGGCCTTCCGCCCGCTGTTGGCTATGGCCGACAAGCTCGACGGGTTCAACTTTGTTGATCCCAGAGTCGGGGCACTGGCAAGCATGATCCGTCATGTCTTGTCCGTGATGCCGCCTGAGGGGCGCATCGAGGGTGCTGACCTCCGGAATCTTTATGGACTCACCTCCATACTGAGCTCCCCGGATCAAGCGCTGGTCATCGGCACGAAAGTGACCGAATCCGACGTTGCGATGGTCTACGACGAAGCTTTTGGCCAGCCGTACAAAGCGGTCGCGCCAAAGGCCTTGGCAGTGCCAGCGCCCTCGCAGCCGTTTCCGAAGGCGCCAGGACTGTTTGAGGCCACTCCCGGCTTCGAGCAGCCACGAGGTCCGGCATTCCAGCCGGTCGCCTACACGCCGCCTCCAGCGGCGAACTTTTTCAACTTCTGAGCATGCTGGCCTTCGGGCCCGCTTCTCTTTTCAGAAAGGATCACCATGAGTGATTCCGTTTTGCTCAAGTCGTTGCCATACATGCTCAGCATTGTGGCGGCCGGCGCGGGGGTAGATCTTCGGACCGACCCGCGCGCTACTACGGCGGCGACGAATGGGCGCGTGGTAATTCTCCCTCCGCTTCCCTATACGGGCGATGAGCTGGCGATCTATTCGCTGGGCTACATCGTCCATGAATCGGGACACATCCGGCAGACCGACTTCACGGCTGTCGGCACCAGGCCGACCGACGAGCTTCACAGGATGCTCGTCAATGTGCTCGAAGACATCCGCATCGAGAGACTCATCAACGGTGTGTTCCCTGGGGCGCGTCATTGGTTGGATGCGTTGACGCTGAAGTTTGTTGAAACTCGGCGACAGGGCGTCAACGATCCCGATGCTGAGCTCCCGCGAAAGCTGATTCGCTACCTGCAGGACTGGCTCTACGAATCGGTGCTGCATTACAAGGCAGTTGCCGGGATCGGTGTCCAGCAGCGCGAGGTTTGGAGAAACTCCGTCTCGCAGTCGCTTGCGGACCAGATCGAGAAGATCGCGCTGCAGGCCGCGTGGGCGTCATCGACGCACGCAGTCGTCGTCGGCGCCGACCGGATTGTTGACCTGCTACGCCAGGAAGTTGCCGAAGTGCAATCCGAGGCGGATAGCGAGGACTCCGGCGATGCACCGCAGAGCGCGGGGTCTGAGTCGTCGTCCACGTCACCGCCGCCAGGCGATGGTGATGGCGACGAAAAAGAAGCCACATCGCCGGCAGAAGCCGACGAGAACGTGGCTGCAGGACCAGGTGGCGAAGCCGACCCCGAGGAGCAATCCGAAGACGAGGCCGGGCAGCCCGGTCAGAGCGCCGGAAGCATTGCGGACGGCGATTCGAATGCGGCTGCAAGCGCTGCCGCTGCCAGCGGGCTACCCGGTGACGGCAAGTCGTCCGTTCCGGCCGGCTCACCTAGCAACCAGGACCAGTCCCCCGGTTTCCCCGGCACGCGCGAGTCCTACGTGGCGTCGCTTCAGGAGGCCTTGGATACGCCAGCCCTTGATGAGGGCGTGGACCGCGGCGACGTGATCCGTGAGGAGATTCGGCAGAACCTCGTCGAGTCCCGCGCGAATCGTGACGCGACCTTCAAAATTCCAGAGGTTTTCGGCGTGCAGGGGTCGAAGAGCGACGCTGTGGCGATCCAGCGCGTTAGGGCAGCCTCTACGGCGCTCCAGTACGGGATCGAAGAACTGTTGCAAGCCCAAACGCGAAAGCGGTTTACCAGCGCTGAATATGGCAAACGACTTACCCGCGATGCGGGCCTGAAGATGGCGCTCGGAAATCCCCGCATTTACCAGCGTCGGACTGAAACCCAGAAGGTGGACACAGCCGTCCACTTGCTCCTGGACATCAGTGATTCGATGTCCGTGAAGGGCCGATGTGCCGTGGCGCTCGACGCTGCGCTCGCGTTGGGCCTGGCATTGGACGGAGTTCAAGGGGTCACTTACTCGGTGTCCGCCTTCCCGTTCCAACGCTACGACGTGGCAGACCTGGTCCGCCCGGGTGAGTCAATCCGTGACGTCGCCCATCGCTTCCGGGCGATGGCTCCCAACGGGACAACCCCGATGGATGTTGCGTTGATTCATGCGCACACCGTGTTGCTCTCATCGCCGGCGCAAAGGCGTGTTTGTCTGCTTGTCACCGATGGTGCTCCGGACGACGTGGCCGCCGCGAAGCTCATGATTGAGATGGGCGAGGGCGATGGAATCGAGCATATGGCCGTCGGGATTGAAACCCAGGTGAGTCATCTGTCTAGAAGTTCTTGCGTGGTTGATTCGATCGCAGACCTGCCAAAGCAGGTGATGGCGATGATCCAATCGGTGATTCTTTTGCCGATGGCCGCGTAGCCTTTTCGCAGACCTCTCCCCCGGGGAGAGCGTCTTTTTGAGCGCACCTTGACGGGGGTGTTTTCAAAAAGACGGTTGCAGTGTAAGATTCGCAAATCGTGGTGAAAACCATGCCGGGCCGCCTCCCCCGTAGTGAGGCCAGTTCAGCGATTCGTCGCTGTTTAATCGTCCCCAAGGGTGCATTCCCCTGGGAGCGCGCTCTCCATTCTAGGAAACATCATGAAGAAACTTATCCTGGCTATTGCAGCCTTGACACTGTCCTCGCTCGTTCACGCTCAGTTCTCGGGCACCGACTACAACGCAAATGACGTTCGTCGCGCCATGCCGGCGCAAACTGCAGTTGTGATCGACGTGGTCACCTCTGATCTGGCTGTCCCTGCGTCGGGCACATCGCGCACCGTGGGCGCAGCAGCTGCAGGCCTGGCCTGCGGTGCCGCCACCCGCAACATGTCGGACTGGCAGTCGCGCACGGCGGTCGTTGGCCTTTGCGGGCTGATGGGCGAGCGCGCAGGCGCTGTTTTCGGCGCGGAGACGAAGAAGGCATCCACCCTGGTTGTCAAGCTGTCGTCTGGTTCCATCATGGGCGTCGCCCAGGAAGATCCAAACATCCGCGTAGGTTCCCAAGTCTACGTGCTGCAGGCCGGCGGTGAGACACGCGTCATCCTCGCATCGTCCACTGCCGGCTTCGGTCGCTAGAAATGGCAACAGGCTCAAATCAACAGGCACCGCAGTTTGAAGAGCGGTTGTCCGAACGCTTGAGCGATCTTGCGGACGGGAAATGGGCCGACATCCTCGCCGGTGCCGGCATCCCTTCCGAAAGTTTGCGAAACAAGAAGGTCCAATGCCCTCTCCACGAGGGCCTAAAGGGCAAGTTCCGTTTCGAGAACAAGGATGGAAACGGAAACTGGCATTGCGCAGTTTGCGGTCACGGGGATGGCATGTCGCTCCTCATGAAAGCCACTGGCAAGTCCTACGTCGAAGCCGCCAAGTGGGTCATCTATGACTACTACGGCGGCACCCCCTCTTCGAGGAAGCCCGGACTGCTGAAGAAGAAAGGTCCTGCTCCTGAGGGCAAGCCCGAGGAAGCGATTGCGCGCCTCCGGGCAAAGTACGAAAAGGTCTGGTCCGAAGCCAGGCCCATCGTCGAGGGCGACCCTGTTGCCCTTTACCTTCACAGCCGCATTCCTGGGCTCGAAGTATTTCCGGCGTCGCTGCGGTATCACCCGGGCTTGTCGTTTTTCGGCCAGCCAGGGAACAACGGCGAGCTGGGTAAGAACTACGGCCTCCATCCCTGTATGGTTGCCGCAGTTGTTGACGAGACGGGACGAGCATGCAACATTCATCGCACGTTTCTGACTCCAAACGGAAAGAAGCTCGCACTCAGCGAGCCGGACTCCGACGATCCAACTCAGTTGGTTGACCTGCCGGCCAAGAAACTCATGCCGTCGATCGGTGCCAGGCACTATCAAATACGGCTAGCCAAGCCCGCTGACGGGGTGCTAGGGATAGGAGAGGGGATCGAGACGGCTTTGGCCGCCATGGTCTATTCCGGCGTTCCTACGTGGTCCGTTGTGGCTGATACGGGCATGGCTAACTTTTTTGTCCCGGCGGCAATCACGGAGCTGGTCATCTTTGCCGATAACGACCACCTGACGGTGCGCGGCGGGAACCCAGGCTTAGACGCGGCTCGCCGCTTGGTCGAGCGTGCAGACGTTCAAGAGCGACTGCTCGATGGGTCTCTCAAGGTGGTGATTCGCACACCTGAGATTCAGGGTACCGACATGGTCAATTTCCTCCAGGAAATTGCGACATGAACGACCGAAGTAAATGCAAAGAGCGCCCCCTAACCGGGGCGCTTTTTTTCGCCTTCGGCGAGCGTCCCGCCATCACGGATGGGAGAAAAGTGCGAATTCAGGCACATTTCCCCGGATTTGGCGGGCCTCTTTCGCTCAAAAATTGCCTTCACCATGCCCGAAGGGCTGTTCATGTCTACGCACCAATCGAGAAACCCACTGTGCACGAACTAAAGATTTCCCTGCCGCTCGGAAAGATGGCGCTTGATCACCAAGCCAGGCCTGGCCAATTCCTGATTCAAGAAACAGGTACAGGCGCATGGAGCATCGAGTTTTACCGCAAGCAGACGTCTCTGCTCGGGAAGTTGGCCGCCAGCAGGTTCTGGAAACGCAAGTCGTTTCAAATCTCGGTAGCGCTGGCTGCAGGCGCACTTTTTACCGTGGGTATCAACAACTTTTCAGCTTTTCGATCCGGCCTTCCGTTTGCTCCTCCAGGGGCGAGTCAGGCGAAGGCACCACAATCGATCAGCATTGCCCCAGCGACCTATGCGGCAGATCCGATTGATCTCAGCAAACTGCCCCCACCGATTGTCGAGCAGGACGGAAAGCTTCCAGAGTCCACGCTAACGGCAGGTGCAGCAGGGCAAGCCGGTCAACTTTCGCCGCCGGCCCAAAATCTGCAGGTGGCCCAGCCAGCCGCCCCGAACTCACCGCAGGCTGCCGTATCTCCAACGGTCAATACAGCGACCGCCAAAGTCGCGCAACCGGCCGTACAAGGCGCGCCTCCCCTACCTGCACAGATTAGGCCTCCAATGCCTAGCCCAGTAGCGGCCGCGACCGTTCCTGACCGGAAGGCGCCAGCCGTTGCTCCAGCGCCCGTAAAGCCCGCAGCCAATACCTCGGCCGACGACGCAAAGATCGCAGTCTTCAACGAGCCAGCGTTAGCCTTGGCTAAGCCTAATCCTGGACCTGCAGCGGCCGCAGCTGCTGCTGCGACTGCTGGCACGGCCGCCGCTCAGGGAGGCGTGTCGGCAGGGCCGGTCTTGCTCACCCCTAAGGTCGGCTCCACGCCGCCATCGTCGAAGTCCGCAATCCGCATGCTGGCAATACAGGATCCTTCGAGCATTGTTGTGACAAACCCGACAACGCGCCTCCCGATGGTCGTCAAAGTCGGCCAATCGCTGCCCGACGGATCGACCCTCAAATCTGTCGACAAGACCGCTTTGACAGCTGTGACGTCAAAGGGCGACCAGCTCGTCCTCAACTAATTTTCACCAAGGAGAGAAACCATGACCGCAACCTCGACCGCATTCCCTGCTCATGCCGCCGGACCCAGCGCTTTCGGCGCAGGCGCTACCGAACTCGCTGGAAGCCGCCCAGCACCATCCCTGCTCGTGGTGGCGAACTCCGAACCGAGCGACGCGAGGGACCGCGCCATTGCCCCTGCCAACCCAGAAATCGACCAGTTCATCAAGGACATCGATGCGGATAAGGTCCTCCTGATTCCTGCCGGCGTGCGCATCAAGTCGGACCTGGTGTCGAACGGCAACGCCGTTGTAATCTCCGGAGTCGTTGAAGGACGAATCAACGCTGGCTCCGCGCCCGTGATTGTCAAGCAGGGCGGTGAAGTTGTCGGTGCGATTGAGTCCGACGAATATGTCGTGGTGGCTGGCACTGTGACCTCGGTCGAGAAAGACGGCGACGCCGTTGTGACGAAGGGCTTGCTCATACTTGCCGCAACCGGCTCGATCAAGGGCACGGTGGCATACGGCCGTCAACGAGCTTACGAAGGCGGCACGCTCAGTGGCAGGGCTGTCCCGTTCGCCGAACGCACCAACGCTTGAGGTTTGGCCCCGGGGCCAGCAGTCCGAGTTGGGCGCTGGCCGAACGCCGTGAGGCGGTTCAGGGGGAGGGCGACTTCGAAAGACCCATCTCGACCAGGTAGCGTGAGGGCGTTCCGCTATAAAGGGCAAGCAAAGAGTCCTTTGCCCGTGTCACCGCAACGTAGAACAAGCGGCGCTCGGATTGAAACTCTCCCTTGCCCGGGCAAACATTCTCATCCGCCCCCAGTATGATGACCTTGTTGAATTCCAGGCCCTTGCTGCCGTGGAAAGTCATGAGGTTGACGGCATTTCGCTCTGCCCCTTTGAACTCCCTGTTCTGAAGCATTGCTACTCTGGTCAGGACGGGTTGGTGCATTCGCTCCAGGCAACGTTGAACCGCGGCAATGCACTTCCGGTTTTGAATGTTCTTGCGATCCCACGGCCCGGCCGGATGAAGAACTTCGCGTACGACCGCGCAAACGTTGCCGATCACCTCGCGAGGTTTTTGTTTGTCGACCTCGGCCCGCTGTGCCACCAGCCATGCGACGGTTTTGTCGATTGCGTCTGAGCCTGCCCCAAATCTCTCGAAATTGCCCAACTTGCCGTTGACGAAATCCCTCTCGTGACCGGAAATTTCTCGGCATACATTGTTCGTCATCGAGGCACTCACGCCGTGGATTTGGAGCAGAAAGCTTATCCCCTTGATGTCGTAACCGTACACCGCTCCTAGAAGCTCATAGATGTACTTTGCTGCCTCTTTCTGGAGGATGGAGGTCCCTTGGCGCACGTACCGGACGCCCTCCCGCAGAAGCTCGGCTTCGACGTCGTCCAGAATGAAGTTGTTTCGACTTAGTAGGCCGAACTGGCCGGTTTGGACCTGTCGCTTGAATCGGCCGTTCGGATCCTGGCATTCCTCCACGTGCTCGAGAACGATCTGCGTGGAGAGCTCCACCATTCCCCATTCGGTTGCCGTCTTTTCGGCCATAACGGAGCCGCCGGGCCCCCGTTTGGCGACGAACACCTTTTCGATCCGGTGTCCGTTGTTGTGCCGTATCAGCTGGTCGGCTGACTCAACGATGGAACGTAGCGACCGGTAGTTGTCGCCCAGAGTGATGACCGTAGCATTGAAAGTGGTTGCAAACGATAGCAGCCCTGGGTAGCCCATCGCGCGACGCCATTCGTAGATGGTCTGATCGTCATCGCCGATCAGTGTCGTTGTGACCCCAGTCAGCGCGTGAAGTGTGGCCAGCGCGAACTGCAGTTCGTCGTTATCTTGGGATTCATCGATCACCAGGTGAGTCGCTGGCAGCAGCGGCAGGGCGCCATCCTCATTGGACGTCCTATTCAGCTCTGCCTGCAGCGCATCAGCACCCTTAGCATCTTCCTTGCGCCGGCAAGCCTCGATTCGATGTCGCAGGTCCTCGCGACGCTTGTGGAACGCGTCGCGGTAAGCCGCGGCAGCAAACGCCAGGCGAACTGGCATTGGCGCGTCCTCGTCAGGCGGTTCCTCCGGGGCAGCCGGCAGCTTTACGGAAAGCGCCATCTGCTGAACGGTAGTTCTGATGAGGTCCTGGAGATCGATTGCGCCCAGCGTCTTCAGGTGATTCTCGTAGTCGGTGAACCAGGAGGGGAGGGAGTTGGCGTCGGGCGGAGAAAGCTGGTGTTTGATTTCTTCAAACTCCGGCATAACGTCCGATAGTGACTTGCCGTGTTCGCGGGCCGCGGTGGCCAGCGTTTTCATCTGGTGGGCCGGTGAGATCATCGTTGGACTGCGGCCGAACGCTTTACGGTGTTCTGCCACGACACTGTGAAAGGTGCCGATTCGAATGTCAGCCGTGGCCATCGCCGCCTCTCCGATCCGCTTTGTAAGCCGCCGCCGGATTTCCTCAGCACCCTCTCGTGTGAATGAGCAGGCCACAATTGAATTGCCCGGGTGCTGGAGCAGCCGGGCAATTTTTTCAATGATGGTTGAGGTCTTTCCGGAGCCTGGCCCAGCTAGGGCGACGGCGTGCCCCTGGACGCAGATCAGCTGCGTTTGCTGGTCGGAAAAGCTCAAGGCTACTCAGCCGCAGCGACTGCCTCGGGCTTGCGGGCTTCGCCTGGCAAGGCGGCTTCGCCGGCAACGTCAGGCAAGGCCGATTCGCTGCTGACGCTCCCAGCCAGCTCGGGATCCACTTCGCGTTCGGCCACGAGCGTTTGTGCCTGTTCCGAAGCGAGTTGACGGAGTGCTTCGCCTTCGGCTCCTTCAGCTTCCGCGGCGGCGCGCTGAAGCATTTTCCACATGGCAATCCGGTTCATGCGGGTCACGAATCCGATGCGACGAACCGCCTTCATCACTTCGCGGAAATTTTCGGCGCGCTGCTGTGGGTTGATGTGCCCGAGCAGCCAAGCATGCTCGCGCTGGGAGTGCAGGGAATCTACTTCCCGGAGGAGATTCAAAAACTCGAAGGCGCGTGGGTGAATGATTGGCACTCTGTAGAGCATTGGCCGGGCAGTGTGGACCTCGTCCTTGTCGGCGCCGTTCTGCTTGAGCAGGGCTGTGATTTCGGTCAGGCGCTTTCGTACCAGCCCCTGCACGCTGTTGAAGATATTCAGCAACTCGGTATCCAGCGTGGCCATGCGGCCGGTGTCGACCGACTTGCTCTCACCGAGCACAGTACCCAGGTAGAAACAGCGCGACAGGAAAATGAAATCGCGCCGGACAAAGTTTTGAACCGGCTTGTTGATCAACTCAAATTCGCGGGTGATGACGGCGCCATCGAATTTTTTGCCGAACAAGTCCTTCAGGGACATCACTGAGCCGTCGCCGAACTTCAGTTCATTGAGGGATTCCTCGTTGCGTTGCGCCGGGACGAGTTTGACTTCCTGTTTTCTTGACGATGCCATTGAGCGCTCCTAAAGTTGAGGTAACTTTAGAAGGCGAAGGCCCCGAAAAAATTTGAGAAATGGCCCCGAATTAGCCTATTTCCCCCGATTCGACCCTCGGGGGCTTGTTAGACGCTGCTAATGGTCCAGAGGAGTTGCCCCATGATGAACGGGGAGGATACTGATACGACTTGGACAGGCTCACAGTTGACCACCAGCGTCGCGGCGTCAGAATCTGGGCCGTTGGCGAACACGGCTTCCTTTTTGCCTGGCCTTACCTCCACGCACCGCCGGATGAAACGCTCAGACTCGGTCTCCATCAAATAGAGCGAGCCCTGGACCAGCTCCTTACACCCGCGGCTACAGATCGCCACGGTATCCGAGCTGATTCCGGAGTAGCTACCGTCGTTCGTCTCGGCGTATATCAGGGCAGAATCGCTGGCGGCTGTGATGTATGACAGCAGAGTCGGGGGGAGCGCCACCGTGACGGGCATGGATCCGTCAATGGAATAGAACCGGAGCAGTTTTGGATCAACACTTAAGAGCTCGCCAGGCGGAACATTGAGTTCCTCGGAGACTAAGCACAAATCCTGAATGGTCGCGTCAGCGCTGCCATTCAAGAGCCGGGAGAGGCCATCTGCCGATGCTCCTGTTCTTGCCTGCAATTCCTGGATTGTCTCAGGTGCCTTCGGGTCGTAGCCGTGTCGGCTCAGAAGAGCAAGTAGGTTTGTTTGCCACATATAGTTGTTTGTCACTCACCTTGTAAGTTTATGTCACGACATCTCGATGTGGCAGACTTTTTCGAAACAAAAAATTCAAGGCGTGCATTGTGCGCGGAGTTTGTTGTATTTCGAGAAAAAATTAGGGGAGCCGACGCACAGCCTAATTGGGGTGCCCACAAGAAACGGGAAATTCTGTGCGTTAGGCGATTAAAATCTAAAGACGGATAAAAATAGCTCACAAAATACATAAAGACCCACGCTTGGACTCAGCGCAAAACACGCGAGTGCGAGCAACATTACTCCTCCGGTGGCTTGGCCGCAGCATCACCCAATCCTCGGCGGACCCTCCCGGTTCGGGCTGGGGCACTTGCCGATGCAGCGGCCCGTGCCACCAACTCACGCACCTGCTGTTGTGCGCCTTCGAGTCGTCCCGCCGTGTTGGCCAACTGCACCTTGAACTCATCGCGCTCAGCCTGCGCCCGTTTAGTCTGTGTGGCCGCGGTTTCGTGATCCTGCGTCGCACGCTGCAACTGCATCGCCTGCGTCGCCGTCTGGGAGCGCAATCCCGGGGCATTTTCGCTGCGCGAAAACCGGGATGTCCGGTAATTTTGTGAGTCAGAAAGTTGAGCGCTCTAGTGAAAAGCTTGTCATAGTCCCAAAGTGGGACTAAAATACATCATGCATCTAGTTTCCTTGCCACCGCTCATCAGCTTCACTGTCAAGCATCCGGATTCAAAGCAAGCTCTGTTGGCCTGGGCGGCCGAGGTGAAAACAGCGACGTGGGCGCAGCCGGCCGATATTCAGGCGCGCTACACCACAGTGAGTATTTTGAAAAATCGCAGAGTGGTCTTCAACATCAAGGGCAACGACTATCGGCTGGTGGCCGCAGTGGCCTACAAGACCGGTTTTGTATTCGTGAAGTTCATCGGAACGCACAAAGAGTACGACGCCATTGATGCCAACACGGTCGAGCAGTTTTGAAGGAGAAATCTATGAACATCCGTCCTATTCACACGAAGGCTGATTACAAGGCAGCACTTAAAAGAGTCTCTACGCTGGTCGATGCTGACCCAGCTCGTGGCAGCGCCGAGGGCGATGAATTGGAAGTGCTAGGTACGCTGGTCGAGGCCTATGAGGCCCAACACTTTCCATTGGAGCTTCCTGATGCTATTGAGGCCATCAAATTCCGGATGGAGCAACAGGGACTAGAGCCCAAGGACCTCAAACCAATGATCGGAGAACTCAATCGGGTCTATGAAGTTCTCGCTCGCCGGCGGCCTTTGAGCATTGGAATGATTCGGCGCCTCAACGAAGGCATGGGTATTTCAGCTGAATGCCTGATCCGCGCCTAACCGGAGAGAACTATGCAAACTCCCAATGTGACTTATCGGGTTGCTCCTGCTGGACTTGCCGAGAAGGTCGCCAGCTGCACGCCAACGGAAAACCACAAGGGCCTGGTGAATCTCATTCGGTCGTTTGGTGGGCTTGAAGATGCAAAGATAGTTTCCACTGTCGGGGACTCTTACCCCGTCTATGTGCGCAATCGGGGATGGTTGCAGATGCTGGACAAAATCTGTGAACAGGTGCCGGATATGGAAGCCCACCTGCAGCGCCGCGCCGCGCATGGCGGGCCGATTGAGGTAGGCAACGCCCTGGCTGCCGGATTTCGCGAGATGACTGGTTCCGCCGGCACGGATGTCGCCGCCTCCAGCCATTTCCTGGCGCTCCTCAAGGACTATCGGGACCGGCATGGAGCCCTCATTGAGGTCGCCGACGCCTTGGAAGCCATGTTGCTCGCTTCGGGCCTGGACGACCAGCTGCCGATGAGCTTGATGGCTTTGCCTTATCCTACGCAGTATGTTTGCTTCGGCCCGGCGGCCCGAGCCTAGTTGAAGTTAGGCGCCGAAGAGGAGCGAGCCGGCTACCAGCCTCATGGTTGCTTTTGCGTGCTGTCACCGCTCAACAGCGATGTCGGCAAAACACTCGCCTTCTATGTCGTAATGGCCACGCCCAACAGCCGCAACAAAACCATCGCCGTTTTGCGCAGTCCCCTTGCTGATCCTTCAGCACCACTCAAAGAATGGGTTGCGGCGATCGCCGCCAATCATCCGGACGGCCCAGCTGTCCTGCCGGATGCGATCAGGTTGGTCAGCCATCTGGCCAAGACTTTTCTGTATCTTGGCATGAAGGAGGCCCGCGCGAGGAATTTGAATGACCACACCGAATTGAAGGCCCGGCTTGCACGGGTGGAGCGCAAGAAACAAGGCAAGCTTGAAAAGCGCCTGCAGCGCCTGTACGACCGTATTATCGTGGGCCCGGACGCATTGCCGCAGGAGCTACGCCAGGGCCCAGCCGCGCATGGCGTCTCGCCACATTGGCGCCGCGGCCATTTCCGCCAGCAGGCGCATGGACTCGCCAACTCCCTGAGAAAGCTTATCTTTGTTCGTCCCACGCTGGTCGCCGCCAATCCTGCCGTCTTGCAGGACGAGCTGACCCCCAAGACCTATTCGGTACGGCGCTAAGTGGCGAGCCGGTGGCGGTCTTGTCTTCGTGAAAAAAATGGGTGTGCTGGCGCACTGCCAGCACACCCGAGAAGCACCGGTCGACGTGATGGAGGGGGATAGGCGACCGGGCTGGCTGGCAGTGTAGGGGGCACCGGTGGTGCTTCGTCGAGCGCACTATCAAAGTTATGCCAATTCGCCCTGACTTCGTTCCATCCGGACAACGTCCGTGCTATCCAACTGACTTTTTGCGACTTGAATTTACCGCCTGCGGACAATCTTTGAAAAATCGTTTGGCGTAATCAGATATGGTCTAGCGTGCTCCGGGGGAAACAATGTGGCTGTGAGCTTTCGGCATAAGCCTGCAGTTGCCGTGTTACTTCACTTCGCTCGGCCCTGAAAACGCGTTTTTAAGGCGTGACCACACTTTGATCAGATCTTCCCTGGATAAGCAGCAACTCAAGCAATGGGCGGTAGTCCTGAAGCAGGAGTTGGAAACGCATCGTGGTCATTCCAAAGATGTGGCCGAGCTATGCGAGTACCAGGCGCTGATGGACGCCATCGGCAGGGCAAGGGAGCTATCGATTGAGGAGCCCATGGAGTTGACGGCCCTGGGCTATTATTTTTTTGAAACACGCCTTCGCAGTTTTAAGGATCTCACCCATGCCTTGAACTGCTTCAGCTTATTGCTGGAAGGTTATGTGCTTCCGTCAAGTCAGTGATGGCTGCCCATGACCACCTACTCCGTGCATTCCGGAATAACAAGAGAAAGCACAGTAAGAAAGTCAATCACCCCACCCTAAAGGATGGAGCATGGAACTGAAAGGAGCCAAGCCAGGTTGACCAGGGAAAGCGGTAATCAATCCGCTACGTTAGCAACAGGTCGTTCAGACACACCAGCGAATGCTTCCTCAGTTCGCTGCTCTGTAAGGTCTTGATCACGCTGGACAAAGGTAAAGGTCCGAAGGTCTTGATCGCAGCTCGCAAGGGCTGGAGCCGCTTGCTGACATTCCCGAGGGGAGCGTTCTGGCGCGTCCTGAGGCGCACCTGAACCGTCACAAGGCCCGTAAGGGCTGACCGCTGGAAAGACAGCCTGGCTGCACAGTATGCAGTGTGAATTTTTGATTTCAGGAGTTGGCGTGGCAGTTTTCGTGTTGGACAACCAGGGCAAGGCATTGATGCCGTGTACCGAGAAGCGGGCTCGGCTGTTGCTGGCGCGCGGCCGGGCGCGCGTGCATAGGCTGACTCCCATGGTGATCCGGCTCGTTGACCGTCAGGCCGCCGCCTGCGACTTTCAGCCGCTTCGCCTCAAGCTCGATCCTGGCAGCAAGACCACCGGCGTGGCGCTGGTGAGGGATGTGGAATCGATCGAGGTTGCCACCGGGGAAATTCACTGCGGCGTTGCCGTGTTGAATTTGATGGAGCTGGTCCATCGGGGCCGGCATATCTCCGAAGCTTTGACGGCGCGCCGTCAAATGCGTAGGCGCCGCAGGAGCAATTTGCGCTATCGCGCACCCAGGTTCCTGAACCGCGGCAACAAGAAGTCCGGCTGGATCGCGCCCTCCTTGCAGCACCGGGTGGACACAAGCATAGCCTGGGTCAAGCGCATCCAGCACTGGGCACCGGTGAGGGCCATCAGCTCCGAGCGGGTGCGCTTTGACATGCAGGCCCTTCAGAACCCAGAGATTTCAGGCGTGGAGTACCAGCAAGGCACCTTGTACGGCTACGAGCTGCGCGAGTATTTGCTGGAAAAATGGGGCCGTCAGTGCGCCTACTGCGACGCCAAAGACACCCCCTTGCAGATCGAGCACATCCGGCCCAAGGCTTTGGGCGGAAGCAACCGCGCCTCCAACCTGACCCTGGCGTGCCAGTGCTGCAACCAGAAGAAAGCTGCGCGCAGCATCGAAGATTTCTTGGCCAGGGACAAAAAGCGACTGGATCGCATCCTGGCGCAAGCCACAAAACCGCTGAGAGATGCTGCGGCGGTGAACGCCACACGATGGACGCTGGCCAACGCGCTGAAAGCCACCGGCCTGCCGGTGGAGCTGGCTTCAGGCGGCCAAACCAAGTTCAACCGTTGCCGGCTTGGCGTTCCCAAGAC
Source organism: Polaromonas sp. JS666 (assembly GCF_000013865.1). Classification (NCBI taxonomy): domain Bacteria; kingdom Pseudomonadati; phylum Pseudomonadota; class Betaproteobacteria; order Burkholderiales; family Comamonadaceae; genus Polaromonas; species Polaromonas sp. JS666. Next base: position 232,328 of record NC_007950.1, on the reverse strand, counting down.
CCATGCGCTCGATGCGGCCTGCGTGGGCCAGGTGAGATTCATCCAGGACTGGAGCAAGCCAACCCTTACGCTCAAGGCCATGGGTCGGGGCAGCTACCAGCGCACGCGCCTGGACAAGTTCGGCTTTCCGCGCGGGTACCTGATGCGCAGCAAGCGGGTGCATGGGTTTGGCACCGGCGATATGGTGCGCGCCGATGTGACCAAGGGCGTCAAGGCCGGTCATCACGCCGGCCGGGTCGCGGTGCGCGCCAGTGGCAGTTTCAACATCCAGACTCGCCGGAACGGTATCTCCGGTGTTATCCAGGGCATCAGTCACAAGCATTGCCGAGTGATCCAGCGCAACGACGGCTATGGCTATTTCTTCAACCGGACCGATCACACAGGACGTGAGCAGGTAAGGCCCAAGGCTTCGGATGCTGCGCATCCGGCGCTCTACCTCCCAGCCATGAATGGCAGGGTTTCACGCGCGATTTGATGAACGAAACTGCGTCACGCGGCATTTGGTTGTTTGGGCTATACATCGCCACCTGTTGTGTAACCGCGATCGCGCAATCTGACGATACCAAAAACACGGTCAAAATTGGGTACGCTGCCCTCAACTTCAATGCGAGTTCCGGAGAACTAACCGGCCCGCCAGGCACGACACCTGCAGGCGCGACGACAGGGATCAATAATGCTCAAACGGCTGGGCTAATTTATGAACGCAAAGTTTCTGGCCCCTGGTCTTTCGTGGGGCAGATCGGTTACCCCCTAACCATCCAGTTCAAAGGTGCGGGTACTGCCGCCGCCCTCGGCCAAGTCGGCAGCGCTAAGGCTTGGTTTCCTTCGGCTCTCGTCACCTACTCATTTGCCGGACCGCAGACGCTGAGGCCTTATGTTGGAGCCGGGGCCAACTACGCATTTTTCACTCAGCCACAGGCCGGCCCGGCCTATAACGGAGCATTCGGCGGAACGAGCAGCACAGTCGGATTGAAAAGCTCCTTGGGGGCCGTTGCCAAGCTCGGAATGGAGATTCCCCTCTCCAACACGTGGGTGGTTGACATCGCATATTCGCGGTACTGGATCAAGACCACGGCCACCATCGTCACCGCAACACCCAATGTGGGGAACATCGAGCGAAAGGTGGACATCAAAACAACCCCTGAAGTATTTGGGGTGTTTTTGGGCTATAGGTTCTAAATGACAGAAGATCTCTCTTTTCGCTGTCCCCATTGTCAGCATCCGTACCAGGACGAACTGGAGCTTCTGAACGCCGATGAAGCGCATGTATTTCGTTGCGAGAACTGCTCGAAGACATTTTCAGTTGTGATAAAGGAGTGCTCCGCTTGCGCTGCAGATACACCGATTGTTCAGATGGAACTGTCGCCTGCCGTTCCCTTTGCCCAGTCTCATTGCTCCGGCTGTGGGGAAGCATTCAGCTGAGGTGGATATGGCGAACAGCCCGGCTCGAGATGCAATGGATCTCATTGACGAACTATCGCAATGTGCCACTGAAGCTGACACGAACAATTTAACAAGGGAGATTGTGGAACTCTTGGGAGCGCAGTCATTTGTTTATACGACTTTGCTGCCACCAGACTTTCATGGCGAAGATGGGGATCTCCGTTTCTTCATAGGTTGTAAACCTGATCTGTGTTCCATTTATCACAAGCGTATGTGGATCATGAATGATCCGTTTTTTGACTATGCACGCACGAATAGCAACCCCATTATTGGATCGAAGATCAGGCTGCAAACATCTGGCCAGGTAGAGATGATGCGAGTCAGCGCAGAACATGGATTTCGTAGCGGCTTGGTCGTGCCGACACATACCAGCATGAATGCAAGCATGCGCATGGGGTTGCTCTACATCGGCTTGGATTTGCCCGAAGAAATTGGTGAACCGATTTTGTGGGGGCAACGGGTCAAGTTTGGCGCACTCGGCATGGAGTTGCTGTTGTGGTGGAGCAATCGAATGAGACAGCAAGCGATGCGCAAATACAGCTTGATTGATGATGAGGTGGATATGCTTCAGCTCTCAAAAAAGGGGATGGTTGCTACTGAGATTGCTGCATTGCTTGATCTCAAGACGACAGCGGTCTACCGAAAGCTGAACACGATCAAAGAAAAGCTGGATGTTGACAAGTTAGAACAGGCAGTGAAGCTGGCGGAGTCTGTTGGCCTTCTGGGATAGACCTGCATATCCGGGTGTAAATAGGAGGCTTATTCCACCAAGGTTGGTCCGTTGAATGCATGACGAAAATGAAAAGCATAGCGATTAAAAACGCCGGGTACATGCTCGTTCTTTTGCCACAGCTTTTGCTCGTGGTTGGTACGTCGCTGGGCTTTCCATGGTTGTCGGTCGCCTTGTTTTTTGGGGTGTTGCCGATCATGAGGAAATTCGTCGGAAACGACCTGTCTCCTTCAAACGGAAATCCTTCCAGCTTGCTCAGAATCTATTTGCAGGCGATACCACGTCTTTATTTCGTGGCCTGGGCACTTACATTGCCTTGGGTCATCTGGGTTGTTGCCACAAGGCCGATGTCCACCCCTGAATGCGTAGGTTTTACGTTGGCGCTGTGGATTGTGTGTTCGCTCAATGCGGCGATTGCGCACGAACTGATTCATGTTCGCAGCCGCTTCGATCGTGTCCTTGGGCAGTTTCTCTATGCATCGATTGGGTACTTCCATTTTCCGGAAGAGCATATGAGCCATCATGCCCGCACCGGACACTATTACGACGGTGATGCCGCAATGCCGGGAACATCGGTCTATGTGTACGCAGCGATGCGGTTCCTCAGGACCTTTCGTCTGGCTTGGGCCTATGAGGCTAAGCACTTGAAGGGCATGAGCAAGGGGTGGCTTGCGAGCCGAATGCTCTACAGAGCGATCATTCCAGTTGCAATCGCGTCGGCATTCTACGGATATGCCGGCCAGCTCGGGCTGGCGATTTACCTTTTTCAAATCATTGGCGCCGCGTTCACAGTGCAGGTCATCACCTATTTGCAGCATTGGGGTTTGTCCGAGAGGGAAACTCCAGCCCTCGCAGACTATGGCTTTTCTTGGGAGGATGGGTGCTGGATGCAGGCCTGCGTCACCCTGAACCACACTTTCCATGGACAGCACCATTTATCCAGAGCACGGCCGTACTATGAACTTGGCCTCACAAAAGACGGGCTGCATCTACCGGCGTCGTATCCGGTGATGTTCGTAGTGGCATTGTTTCCCAGTCTGTTTTCGACCGTCATGAAATCAAGGCTGGTCAATTGGATCGAGAACTATGAGAAGCGCGAAATGCTTATGCATGAAGCGGACTGCATTGGCGGCGCTAAGATATTTCAGACCCTGCTTAATGGGCGAGATTCAAAGGCATTGAGGTAAGGGTCGACTCGAAGGACTTGCGCATTGATTCAGCCACCGAAAGCAACCCGGCCGTCGACAAATCGTGAAGCGCAACTGAAGGGGAAGCGTCAATCGCAGGATAGTTTCGCAGAATAGACCTGCGATAAGCTGGGTCGTAATGATTCAACATTAGCCGCTCGAAAAGCTCAGGCATTTGACTCTGCTTTGCTAGCGCTTCCCACGCTGCAAACTCTTCACCACCGACTAACGGACGCAGAAATTTCAAAAGATCCAGCATGCCTAATGGATTTTCTTCAAAGTGGTGATAGTCCTGACGCCAGAGCGATACGCGCTGCTGCATTTCGGTTTCAACCTGAATCGTGGATCCGGCTCGCATGGTTTCCAGCAACGCATTCGGAAGCTGGACATTGCCAATTTTTTTGCTTTCCGCTTCCACCCAAATAGGTCGGGCGGGGTCGAAGCTCGAAAGTTGACGCAGCAAGATCGAATCGAAATACTTTTGCGATGGCTGGGATTTCCCGGGCACATAGCCCAAGACCGAACCGCGATGAGAGGCAATCTCTTCCAGGTCGAGTACCTGGGCGCCGGCGCAACGTAGCGCGTATAACAGACGCGTTTTCCCACAACCGGTGGGGCCGCTCAATACGTTGTATCGGTAACGTGTGGGGACTTCCGTGAGTTGGTCATTTACCCATCGGCGATAAGCCTTCCAGCCGCCATGAAGCTTCTCTACTTTATAACCGATGGTCTCCAATGCATCAGTCCATAGTTTGCTCCGCTTGCCGCCTCGGAAGCAGTACACCAGTATGTGGAGGCGATCACCGTACTTGGGGAAATCTTCAGCAAGGTGTCGCTCAATATTCCTTAACGAATAGCGCACTCCTAAGCGGTATGCCCCCATCTTGTCAGTCCTGTGCAAGGTGCCGACCTCGGCATATTCATCATCATTTGCGACAGGCATGTTTACTGCGCCTGGAATGTGGTCCTGCGCAAATTCACGCGGCGAGCGCGCATCAATTATCAAGTCGTAAGCCGTGAATTCGCGCATGTACATTGCACCGAAAAATTTCAAAAACCCTCAAGTATCCATGAAAAAAGCTGATTCACCAAATAATTTGAGCCCTTGTGCGTCGCGTAGCGGATAAATAACATTGCTAAATGGCGCGTCGAGCTTGCTGGCTACCGGGAGCTGTTCGCCCATTGGCAAGGCAATCACCAGGGCGCGAGCATCAAGCGTGTGACCGGCCATTGGCTGAGCATGGCTGACGAGATCGACAGCGAGATCAGGGAGATCCTCTTGGCCTTGGAATGAAGGGGGCGATCTTCGGCGGCGGCTTCTATGTGCCGAAAACCGATTGGACTGTATGTGGTGAAAAGTGACACACCCCTAATTGACTAAGTGTTGCAACCGCCGGACAAATAGAGGTACTAGTAAATGTTCACATATTCGCGGCACTTCCCCGTAATTAATCCTTTCGAATTCATTTCTCTCCGCTGTCACTTCCAGAGTGACAAACTGTGCCGTTTGATTTCATTAGTAAGCTTTGCAAATTTCTCGTCTTGTCACTCTAACAAATCAGAAATTACGTTGCGTTTCTAAACACATTCACTTAGGATAAAAAAAGGGAGCTTCGATTGTTAGTGATTTCATGTCTCAAGCGCGTTCTGCTAGTTGTGATTTTTTTCGGTGTAATGCCAGCCATTTCGGCCGCGCAGGGGTGCCCTCCGTGGATGAAATGTGGAAAGTATCGCAACTTGATCATTCCGGATTCGGGTGGCTATGACGGCAGTGTCGCTGCGGCCACCTCCTCCTCGTCACAAAGCGCGCCTTCCTACGATGTCACTCAACCTTTGAATGTCAATGAGCGTTCACTCCAGCTGTCACAACAACTCGTGGATGCCGAAGGGCAAGCAAAGGAGAAGGCTGCCCAAGTCGATCTGACCAATCTCGAGAAAGCTCGAGCGGTTGGCAACAGCATTTGGGTGCTGGGCCGTAGCGGTACCGGACGTTGATTACTGGCCAACGCGGCTCTCTACCTTTCAGGATTTATTCATGTCATCGATTGAAGTTCTCGACGCCGATATTGCAGCTCTCAACCGCCAGTTTCTGAACATCGTTACCCGCCACAGCTCTCAAGGCGATGCCTTGTGCCTGAGATTAAACATCCCCAGCGAATTTCTGACGCAGACGCTGTCGATCCCTTCAGCGGATCTGGAGAAGGTGGCGGGGCTGGGAACATTTCTCCTGCAACCATTGATCGACGCTGACACATTGCGCAACGCATCAATCCTTCCGGCTGAGCAAGGTCAGGCTCACGTTAGATCTGCCGCGCGGTTGAAGTACGGATCAGGGCGGTAAATCATGCAAGCGGGAAGTAGACTCAAGCGCGAGACCTTGGTGGCCGTGGTGCCACCAGAACAGATCACAAGTATTCGAGAGCTGGTTAGTTTTAGGGCCCGGCCGGCGACTATTGCTCAGCTCGTGCCACATCAGTATGCCGAGATGGCCGCCAGGCGAATCTACGAGACAAGCGACCTCAGGCCACCAGGAGGAACGCAACCTTCCTGCAAGCAGGTTGTCCTGATGTACCGCAGTCTCACCTACCGGTCGAACCTTAACGCGCTGTACACGCAATTTAGCGACTTGCGGTGTGCAGGCGTGGCATTTGAGTCCGCTCTCGTGGTCGTGTACCGCCTATACCGGCGCAAGGCCGGCTTCGGAATCGACGAGAAACAACTCATTTCGTTTGACCACTGGTATGTTGTCGCCCTTGAAATAGAAACTCGCGAGAGCCGGCTGCACAGGTGCGGCGCATGTGGATCGCGAAATCTCCTGACGAAACACATCTCGGTCACCTCCATCGATTGTGTTTTCTGCGATTTGCTGGCTACCGCCAACCGCAAAGCTACGTCAAAAGCCGATCCTATGGTTCCGCGGCACGCAAAAGTGGCTTAGATAATCCCCCGCGGCAGGGAAATAGCTCAATTCGGGGTGATTTCATCCCCCGAAATTCGGCCGCAGGACATCACACTTATGTGTCATGTCCATCTTCAATATTTTCACCCGCAAGGCAGCGGCGCCACTCGCTCCAATCGTCGAACAACGGGCCACTCTTGCGAACAGCTCTCGCTGGCAGGCGTCCAAGGCCAGTCTTGAGGCGATTTATCCTCCGCTAGACCCTGGCCTGCCTGTAATCGATGCGGAGCAGCTCCTGCACGGTGCGGAGGCGAAGCTAAAACGTCTTGTCGAGATTGCCGGCGGTACGGCGAGCGAGTTCGAGCGGCTTTACATGACACCGATTCGGCTCCTGGCCAGTCATGTCCACCTACTGCCCGCCACTTCCTCGTCGCACTACAGCGGACCAGGTGGACTTTTCAACATGAGCCTGGACATCGCGCTGATGGCCAGGCAGGCGGCCGAGGGAAAGATCTTCGTCCCTGAATCTACGATTGAGGAACGCCACCGGACCATCGGTGCATGGAGATACTCCGCCTTCTTGGCCGGGCTGCTTTCGCAGTTGCACCTTCCCGTAGGACAAATGACTGTGACCGTCGCCGACGGGACTCAGTGGCCAAAGTATGGTGTTCCACTTCTCACGTGGCTGAAGGAGCGATCTGCCGATCGATACTTCGTAATCTGGCACGAGAAGGCGCGCGTTACCGGCGCTGAGGGCGCTTCGGTCCTTTCTGCGATCGTCCCTCCCGAAATCATGAACTGGTTGTCCCAGACAGATTCCCAAATTATTCGAGATCTGAATGTCGCAGCAACTCGGGAAATGCTGGCTGCCGACAGCATTCTTGGAAAGGTCTTGAACGGCGTCATTGGGCGGGTTAAAGAGGTCGAGGCCCTGCAACATCCCGCACGATTCGGGCGCCTTACCATCGGCACCCAGTTTGAGATTCACCTCCTGAATGCGCTGCGCGAGCTGATCGAAGAGAGGGAGTGGAAGCTCAATGATCCAAACGGTTGCCTGTTCTGGGGGTCCGATGGACTCTACGTGGCGTGGCCACGCGGGCTTGAGGACGTAACTTCGATTTTTGCGAAGCGGCAGCTCAAGGGAATGCCGCTTTCTTCGGTAACGCTTGCGGAGATGTTGGGTCAAAGCGGTGTGGTCATTGGCAAGGATACAGGCGTGTGGGTGCACGACATTGTGGTCGGAGCCGAGAAGTATGTTGTGTCGGCCATGCGTTTCAAAGATCCGGCTGTGCTGTTGGGTCACCTCGACTTCCAACCCGTTCCGTCCCCCTATGGGAAGGCTATGGTTGAGGCTCAGGCCGAGCAGTTGACCCTGGCTGCCGCCCGTACGGTGGATGCGGTGAACACGCCTCGCGCGGCCGGCGCTGCTGCAGAGCAGCCATCCGCACTAGTTGCTGACGCGCCGACCACGCAGGTGAAGGTGACTACATCGGCAGCAAGCCCTTCGGCCAATAAAGAGAGTTCCGCCCACAAGGTGCCGCCGGCGCTCGTAGTCTCGACCGATTCAGTGGAGGTGGGAGGCGATTCAAGTCCACACCCAGGAAAGCGTGTTCCTCAAGACTGGCTCAAGCGTCTGAAGATGAAAGATGACGATGACACGGCCAACGCCTTGGGCATGGTCATCGAGCAAAGTCTTGCATATCGCGGAGACCGAGTGAAGGTTCTTGATTGGGGGGTGGCAATTTGTGTCAACTGGCTCACGAACACGGCAGGCTATGACCTGGCAGATGTGTTGAACCCGCTCGAACGAGTTGGCGTGATTGCAAGGAATCCTCAGGAAAAAGGTGTGGCCTTAGTCTCCAAGGTTGTGTTTTCTGACTCGCCAACTCCCCGTATGGCATTCGCGGTGAAGCTCGACTTCGCCGCCAAGGTCGGGATGGCCATTGATGCAAAGGTTTGACGATGCGTGAACTGAAAGCCGACTCACTCTTTCGCCCCGTTTTCGAAGGTCGGGCAGCCTTGGCCTGGTCCCTCGCGCTGCTCTGGATCGTGGGACTCGCGCTGTTTTCCAACCTGTCAGGGACGGCTATGGCGATGATGCTGTTTTTCGCCATGTTCATGATGGTCCTGCGCTACTACCAGGCTGCGCAGGTATGGGACTACAAAGTCCGCCTGTCCGGGGCCGCGATCGACAAAGTCAGCACTTCGCAGCTGGACGGCGTGCAGAAGCAGCTGCAGGACAGCGTATGGCTCGGCTGGGGATGGGAGTGGCAGCCTAGCCATACACAGCAGGCCTACGACATCCTGAAACGGGACACCGAGGAGATCTATCCCCCCAACTGGTTCCTCAGGCTGAAAGGCGTTAAGTTCGATCCGCGCGGCATGAAGGGCCGCCAGTGGGTGCACGGACTCGGCACCGAAAAAGATGTAATTGTTCCGTTCACCGGCTTTGCTGGCCACACGGCCATTGCGGCGACGACAGGTGCGATCAAGACCAGCTTGTACAAACTGCTCGTCTACCAATTCGTGCGCGCGGGCGACACGGTCATCATCATCGACCCGAAAGGGGACAAGGATTTGAAAGCGATTGGACAGGACGCGGCGACCGCCTGCGGGGATCCCTCGCGCTTCATCAGTTTCCATCCGGCATTTCCAAGCCAAGGTGTGCGTTTCGACGGCCTGAAGAACTGGGAGCGTGAATCCCAGGTAGCTTCTCGAATCACGCAGATCATCAGCGCCGGTGAAGAAGGAAACAACTTCATCGACTTTTGCTGGCAGGTTATTACGAGCATTGTGGCCTGCATGAAGATCATTGGGCGCCGGCCGACGATTGCGTCAATCCTCGACCATATCCGCGCCCTGGATAACTCCGAGAAGCTGTGTGAAGACGTCCTGGTCCAGTGGCTCACGCCTCGCGTCGACAACTTCTCGTCGCAAATCAACGAGAAGATCCAAAGCATCACGTCCGCGCAGAACGCGAAGGGCGGCAGAGCCAAGTCCACCTTCGCAGAGAAGGCTGAACCGCGACTGTTGGCCTTGATCGCCTTCTTCAAGGAATACCAGGGTCCGAAACCAGCGGAGATCGATAGCCTCATTGGCAATCTGGAGTCAAACCGCGAGTGGTTCGGGAAGATGATCGTTGCCCTGACGCCAACGCTGACAAAGCTGTCCACCGGAGACCTTCGCGGGATGCTCTCGCCGGACTATGACGATCCGACGGATCTCCGGCCTATCTATGACATGGGGAAGGTCATTCAGGAGGGGAAGATCTTCTACATGGGCACGGACGCCCTATCGGATCCGGCCGTGGCCTCCGCAATCGCCGCATTTGCGATTTCGGATCTTGCCGCCGAAGCGGGCTCTCTCTACAACTACACCGAGCCCGGGCAGAAGCGCCAAAAGCGCGTTCACCTTCTAATCGACGAAGGGTCGAATGCGATCTGCGCGCCGCTCATTGAGATCTGCAACAAGGGGCGCGGCGCTGGCATCCACGTCTACCTTGCGTTCCAGGCGTTCAGCGACATCGTCACCAAAATGGGCGGGGATGTGAACGCCGCAAAGCGATTCATGGCCAACATGAACAACCTGATTGTGGGCGCCACACAGGACACCGACACCCTGGACCTGATCTCGGACAAGTTCGGCGAGGTCGACGTCGTTTCGGCCAATCGCTCGCAGGGTTCCGGTCAGAAAACGGAGGACGTTGGGTTGGAGTACTCGGCGACGAAGAGCATCAGCTTTAGCGAAAAGAATCGCGTGATGATCCCACGCAGCGTGCTGATGTCTATGCCTGACCTCCAGTATGTTGCAGTCGTAAACAGGGCCAAGATCTTCAAAGGCCGCATCCCAATTCTCGAATTTCAAAATTAAGCATCCATGTCTTCAAACATCCTTCGCCTCATCCCGAAATCTAGCTCCCCGCCGGCTGCCAAGGCTGAGAAGGATCATTCCTCATGGCTGATACCCTGGCTCGACTCCAAAGGGCACCTTGAAGGAAGAAAGGCGGTATGGGCCATGTGGCCACCGCTTCAGACGGCATCGCTGAAACTCGCTCGCTTGATGGGCCAAGACCTGAAAGGTCCTGGGGATCAGCCGATTGTGGGAGAGCTGGTGGCCCGAGCAATTGCAAATTTCCGTATGAAACGCAGTCTTGGTGCTCCCCCCGACCGGGCTGCGGCAAGCTATCTGGAAGTGCTGTTGGAGAGCGGCGAGATCGTGGTGACCAACAGAGTTGAAGCCGCTTCCCCAAACCAGAAGGCTGACGTTCTCGTCTGGGACCCGTCGAGCGGTCCCTATGGCGAGTGGGCAGACCGGCTGCCAGAAGACTACCTGATCAGCAGCTACCCGATAAGGGCCGACGAGGGTGAGTATGTGATGGGCAAATACCTTATCGCAGCCCAAATAATGACGCCGGCCGAGGCCGCCCGTTTGCTGTTCAGACCCCAAAACTCAGGACTTGGCGTTCTATGAAAAGCACATCACACATAGGGTTCTGGATCATCCTTGCCCTTGTTGGCATCTTCGTCGTCCCGTTTCTGGTGTCAGCTGAGAACCTTCTAACAAGCCTCAAGCGCGAGCAGGCGTCAATTGCGCGCGTGTTCGGTGACCACTACACCGACGAGATTACCAGCGCGGCAAATCTCGCTCACTCGCTTATCTTCGGCACCACCGGTGTTCAGGCCGGTCTGAACAACCTGCAGCACTCCCAGGATGACACGCGATTGGCTCACCAGGTTGGGAGCAATGTGGCGACGTATTTCGCGCAGGAAGCAGACTCAAAAGTGCGGGCGCTTTCAGTGCAGCTCTACAGCGTAATTTTGCGGCTCATAGTCCTTCTCGCCTGGCTTCTGATACTTCTGCCCTTTGTTGTAGCGGTGATATTTGACGGGTTTCAGATGCGACATGTGAAGTTTGCAAGCTTGGGACATCAGAACCCTACCGCTTTTAGCCTCGGGTTTCACATCACCATCCTCCTCTGCGCGGTACCGTTGCTCAGCATCATCATCCCGACCTATGTTGTCACTCCACTCTTCATGCCGTTCTGGGTGATCGCCACGGCGCTTCCTTTCAGCTTCGCTATTCGCCACACTCAGCCGATCTTCACGCGCTGATCGCTGATCTCCTTAAAAAGGGGAAATCGGTGAATTCAGGGGTATTTCTAGAAAATTTAGAGGCCCTTTCGCCTCTAAATTTGTGCCATGCAATCGCAATCCTTGGCACTCGACTATCTGGCTCCTGTCATGGAGCTCCTGCGCGCGGCTGATGTCACAGAGGTGATGATCAACGGCGCGGACAAAGTCTTCGTCAAGAGATATGGGTCTAAAAAGCACCGGGTCGACATCAAGATCAGTGACCAGGAAATCTCGTCTGCGATCACCAATCTCGCCTCAATCAGCTTTCGCGAGGTAGGCGTTGGCAACGCCACCGGGCACAAGATCATAAGTGCGCAGCTTCCGGGCTACCGGATTGAGGCATGGCTTTCGCCGGTCGCAGTGATGGGATCGTGCCTCACCATTCGGAAGCTGGGCTCTAGCGTGTTCACCCTCGATCAATTGGTGGGCCGGGGCCTACTTACCGAGGCTGTCGCCGCATACCTGACGAATGCGGTGCTTGAGGAGAAGAATATCTTCCTCGCGGGCGGGACCGGCTCAGGGAAGACTACCCTCGCGAATTCCTTGCTTGCGGTTATTCCCGACGACCAGCGAATGATCGTGATCGAGACGATCCACGAGCTCAATCTCCGGCAAGAAAACGTCGTCTACTTCGAGGCTGATAGCGAGCAGGGAGTCTCGGTCAGACGCCTGATCAAATCCGCCATGCGCGGCTTTCCAGACCGGATCATTGTTGGCGAGGTTCGAGGCGAAGAAGCATACGACCTCATTTATGCCGCCAAGTCGGGGCATCCTGGCACTGTGGCGACGCTGCATGCAGACGACGCCCAAAGCATCCTGGAGAAGCTGGAAGACATGTGCATTGAGGGCCAGCCCAGCCTGCCGCTCATATCTCACCGCAAGCGCATTGCCTCGGCCGCCCACGTCTTGGGGTTTATGTCTGAGGTGACTACTGCCAAGGGCAATGAACTTCGATTGTGCGAGCTGCGCGAAGTGATTGGCCTCGATGCCGACGGCAACTACGCCACCAAACTCATTTTTGGATACGAGCCCGATGCCTAGCTTCGAGGGCCATTCGTCCCTGCCATTTACCTAAATCACGATCTACCCACCAAACTCAATTTCGAGTATCAACTCAATCTTTTTTAACCACTAGGGAGCAATCCATGTTTTCGTCCATTAACAAACCCGCGCAATCCCTCGACCAGGCAATCCGGCTCTTTATCGTGCTGCTGGCGGCCTTTATCCTGACCTCGGCACCAGAGCATGCCTATGCTCAATCAACCAGTTTCTCTCTTCCGGGCCTGGACAATGTGCTTTGTGGCATCTACACCTATCTCGCCAAGAAGATCCTCTTCTATGTGGCGCTGATCGTGGCCATCGTCGGTATCCTGGCCTATCTGCTGAAGATGGACAAGGGCGTGTGGGGCACGCTCTTCGTCATCGCGCTGTTGATCGGAATTGCCCAGGGTCTGGGCTCGGTCCTGAGCTCACTTGGTTCGTTCGACGTGCAGTGCGCAGCTATCCGTTAAAGCCGCATGCGTGCATCCCTAATCCACTCAAGCCTCAACCGCCGTCGGGCGGTCATGGGGGTTCCGATCACCATATTCGGGGTGGAGTCGCTGCTTCTTGTTCTCATGTTGGGCGGCGGGATGTACGCCTTTTTGCTGATTCTCCTCCCCATCCATTTCTCCGCCCGGTGGATGCACTCGCGCGACGACGGAGCGTTTGAGGCCATGTTCACCTACATGCGGGAGCAAGACGTCTACGACCCCTGGCATCGGCCGGCAACGACCACCAAGCGCCCTGCCGGCTACGGGAAAGACCTTCAATGCTGAATTTGAAATCGTTGATTCGCGACTACAACAAAGAGGTTGGGTCCTACCCTGAACTTGTACCCTGGTTCGGCCAGATCACGCCCGGCTTGGTGATATGCATGGACGGTTCCTTGCTGGCCATGTTTGAGTACGACGGCATCGACCTCCAAAGTACCGAGGGCGATCAGCATGATCAGGCCTCTAACTCGATGGAGATCGCACTGCGGGCGTTCGATGATCGAAATATCGGCTGGTTCTACGTGGACAAGCGCCGGCGCACCTTCCTTGGTGCCGCGACTGGGGAGAACGTGGTTGCGCGCGGTGTGGACGACGCCTGGCGGGAATCCGTTGACGATGGCTCGCTTTCGGAGATTCGCCACTATATTGCGATAGCATTTCGGCCGTTTCGCGGCACGATGGGTTTCTTTGACGAGATTTCATCGACCATGATGGACGAGCACAGGAGCCTTCCTGCTGCTATTGCCAAAACGATCTCGTCCAAGCTTAGGATGGAGAAGGGCATCGAGAAGATGCAAGGCAAAATTATCGGTGCGACGGCTGCATTTGAGTCGCAGATATCTTCATTCATGGGGACGCTTACGACCTTGAACGCGCGGCGCCTTACCGATCAAGAGCTTCTCTGTAGTCTAAGCGACCGCGTGAATCTTGCGACCCCTCGCACCAAGGTGTCGTGTGGGCCACTTCCGAGCTACCTAAATACGTTGCTCGTCACCGACACCCTGAAGAGGGCAGACGGCGGCATTTTGGAGTTCGTTGGGGCTACGCGCTCGCAGTTCGTTCAGATGTTGAGTGTGAAAGGTCTGCCGCAGGTCATCAACAACGAAGACGTCGAAGCCCTGCTGTCCCTTCAAGGCGATTTTTCCGTCGTGCAGCAATATCGCTTCCTTGACCGGGAGAAGGCAAAGGCATACATAAACGATTGCGAACATCACTACCGGTCTTCAATCAAGTCACCGATGACACAGGCCTTCGAGCGCCTAAGCGGCAACGAGTCCGACTCGATTGACATGGGCATGTTAGCCCTTGCGGAAGATTCATCGGCTGCCCTGGCGGAATTGACGGGCGATGGGGTCAATTTTGGATACCACACGATGGCTGTCATGGCGATTGGGCGGGACCGCCGGGACCTGGACATTACCTTAAAGGGAATAGCGGGCCTCTATTCAAATTTGGGCTACGGTGTGGTACGGGAGGTCGTGAACCAGGTGGGCGCCTTCTGCGCAACGATTCCAGGGGGCGGCGACTCAACCGTGCGAACCTCTATGGTATCCACTCGGAACTTGTCCGACATGTCCCTGGTCCGGTCGATAAAGTCGGGATCGTCACAGAACGAGTATTTGACGGAACAGCTGGGCTCTCCTCAGGAAGCCCTCTGCCTCTTCCCTACGACCAGTGGAGTGCCGGAATATTTCAATTTCCACGTCGGTGACGTCGGCCATTTTGCAATCATTGGTGGGACCGGTGCCGGCAAGACCACATTGCTGAATTTGCTGATCATGATGTGGCAGAAATACAGAGGTGCTCGAACAATTGTGATCGACAAGGATGAGAGTTGCTTCATCACAATCAAGTCGATGGGAGGCTCATATATCAGCATTGACCCTGAGAAGGCCCGTGCAAAGATGAATCCCCTTCGGTGGATAAAGAACCCAAATTCATGGGCGAAGGTAGCGTCCTGGATCGAGGGTGCGATGTCAGTTTATGGAAACGAGGCCATCACGGCGCAGCAATCAACGCTGATAACCCAAGTTATTTCTCAACTTGCTACGCGCGAACCACACCGGCACACGCTCGGCAACTTCCATGCTCAACTGAACGGACTGAACCAGGATCTCGCCGCGAGGCTCGCACCGTTCGTTGCAGTTGCCGGATCCGCGAATACCCAAAGCTCAGGGTCGAAGTACGCCCACCTTTTCGATGGCTATGAAGATGGGTTTGCAGCGCAACTCGCCGCTGACTCAAGCGGAATCATCGGCATTGACGTGAATGCTTTGTTGAAAGATGAAAAGCTTGCGCCGTGTGTGATCGAGTATCTTTTCATGGCGATTGACGAGATGATCGATGGACTCTCGCCAACAATGATCTACCTGGAGGAGGGGTGGTATCTGCTTCAAAATGAGCGTTTCAAGGGTGTCTACGAAGACTACTTGAGGACATTACGGAAGCGGAGGGCAATCATTGGCCTCGCTACGCAGTCGGTTTTTGACATCGAGAAGGTAAAGCTCTCTGCTGCGTTCAACGACAACGTTCGCACCAGAATTTACCTGCCAAGCGCAAAGGCTAAATCTGCCGCGAAGGTATATATCGATTATCTGGGTCTCACAGCTGAGCACGTCGACGTGCTCGCGAACGCCATACCCAAGCGCCATTACATGATCGAGCAGGACGGTCGTATTCGCTTGATCGATGTCTCGTTACCGCCAGAAATCCTTGCACATACCCGGTCCGATCCGCGGGCGAAACTTGTGTTCAAGAAGCTTCTCGATGAGGGCTTTGAAGGCCAGGAACTGTCCCAAGCCTATGTCAAAACCCTATTGAACCACTGATCCAGGAGACCTCATGAAATTTATACGCTTTACCAAGACAGCCAAATCATGCCTGTTCTCTGCGCTTGTGCTCATCGGAGCGTCGATGCCGGGCGTCTCCGGTGCGCAATGGATCGTCTTCGACCCAACCAGCTTCATACAGAGCGCGATCACGGCAGCTGAGTCGGTCACGGGAACGGCGCAGCGCGCACAGGCCTACGTCGCGCAGTTGCAGCAGTATAAGACGATGCTTATCAACCTCAAGCAGCTTCCGCAGGGTGCGCTCAATAGCGCCCTAGGTTCTCTCACGCAGGGACAGACCGAGCTGATGAAGAATATGGGCGGCCTTGAAAAAATTCGTGACATCGGATCCATCTCTAACGAGATTGGCCGTATTTCAGGATCGATCACAAGCGCGAAGTCCAGCGTGACCTCGCTCATCGCGTTGCAACAAAGTATGGGCGGCCTTCAAGAATCCTATTCAAAGCGATTCGAAGAGGCCCGGCGACTGAACTTGACCTGGGAACAATACGCAGCCCAAGAGGACCTACAGATCCGTTCACGAGTCTCCTCGGCCGCTGCACGTGCCCAAGAGGACATCAATCGGGTGGAACGGGTGAAACGTGACTACGAATTTGCACAGGACATGGCGCAGAAAATACCGGAAGCTGAGGGCGTGCAGCAGTCGATGGCGATCATGAATACGCAGATGAACCGTGTGGTTACGCAGCTGGCGGAGGTCAACAAGGGCCTGACCTCTGCAATGAACTCTAAGTCCCCGGATGACGTCATGGCAGAGGAGCAGGCGAAGCAGCGCGCAGCCGACGACCGGCGCACCCGGCTGAAGAATATTGAGACACAGCGTAAGGCAGATGAGGATGCATTCAAGGCTTGGAGAAAAGAGCAATGACCCTTCTTAAAACCCCTGCGTTTCGTGTGTTGCTGGTGGTAATCGCATTGTTTTTCACCGCGACCTGGCACGTGCTCGCTCAGGGCAATAATCCCTACTGCGATCAATTGGGAGTCTGCACCAACCAAACCGAAAAAGTTGAAGAGCAGGACCCAGGCGTTGCCGCCGTTATGGTGAAGAATGCAATCGCAGCATTCACGAATGTGCTCAAGATTGCCAACGACAGTATCAATTCGATCCGGTCAAATTCCACTTTGTTGCAGTATGGGCAGCGTCTCACGGTGATGCTGACTGGGATTGTGATCCTGTGGGGCATTGGCAAAAATATCGCACTTAAGCAGTCTTTGCCACAGCTGCTAGGTGACCTCGTATTCCCGCTGATCATTGCGTCATTTGTGTTGGGCGCCGGACTGGAGAAACTTCCTGGAGTCATCGAATCGTCAGTGACAAAGATCGCAGGGATTTTCGGCGCCGGGACAACGTCAAGCCTTGAAACCAGCCTCGCGACAAACTTGCTAGAGGCGGCTGCGCGTGTTTGGAATGCAGAAAGGGCCTCTTCAGGAGTATTAGAGATGGCTACGTCACCACTTATGACGGTGGCGTTACTAATCTTGAGGATCGCCGTGATCCTCCTCATCCTGGTCGCAGCCGGTCTAGGGGTGGCAGCAATTCTGGTGGCTAAGTTTCAATTGGCATTGGCCATTGCACTCGCCCCCTTACTCATTCCGTGGATTGTGTTCAAGCCGACTGAGTTCCTTTTCAGTGGGTGGCTGAGTTTCTTTTTGAAAGCAGGCTTTGGTCTCGTCGGTGTATTCGCTGTCAGCGCCGTGGTGGTCCAGGGCTCTCAAAATATGTCCAATTTGATTACCACCGTGAAAGCGGATAGTTCAGGGGTGATGACGCTTGGAGTCATGGCGGCAATGTCTATTATTTTCACCTACCTCATGCTCAAAGGTTCGGACATCGGTGAGGGCATCATCAGTGGTAATGCGACTGGAATTGGACAACTCAGCTCGGTCGCAAAAGGTGCTGCAGCAATGTCGCCGGTGCGTATGGCTTCCGCGACGGCTGGGCTTGCCGGGTCGGCAGCGAAAATGGGGGGTGCTGGGCTTGCCGGAAAACTCATGAAAGGGAGGGAACTGAGTGGCGCAGGGAAACAATTGGCACAGAAAGCGTTTGGAAACGGGACGGCATCCCGAGCAGTCTTTGAAAAGACCCGTACGGCCGCCCCGCCCAAGGTTGACAAGCAATGAGAGGGCCAGGCATTGCCTCTGGAGTTCGGAGGGACATGCGGGAGCTTATTGGCATCCATGCCAGGCTGGGCCAAGCCAGTTCAGACGATGAGCGCGAAGACATTCTGGTTGAACTGCAGGGACTAAGGGGTCGTAGCGCTGTGGTCAGCATCCTCTGCGCGATTGCGGATATACACCGCGCTTACCCGATACTTCTTCCCCTTTTGGCCGCAGGATTGGCGCTTAAATACCTGTTTTGAGTGGTTGGTTGGTTTTTGTCACTCGGCGCTTGAAAACAGCGACCGATCTTGTCTAATAAGGGCATGAGTGATCCAAAGACCCATTCCACACACGCCTTCCCCTCTCTGGAAAAGAGGTTGGCCTGCAATGTCGCCCTAGTCATCGTCGGATTGATCGTCGTTTTTGCTGGTCAGGCCTTGGGGCTTCGTCTGCAATACGTTCAGAACGTCCGGGCGTGGTGCGAGTCAACAGGTAAATGTTTGTCTCACCCCGAATTTGTAGGCGGCGCTACATTTAATGTGAAGCAGTCGCGCGATGTCGATGCATTTCGGCATTCATTCCCAGCTGCACCGATCCCCTGGTCCAGCTTAGCCCAGTTCTCTGAATTAGACCCGCTGCCGCAAGGGGGCGTTGTTCCTGTGGCGCCGCAACCTCGAAAGGCAAAAAAATGAATGCAATCGGTTCACGCGCCTTAAGGCTCTTCGTTCCCAGCACACTCCCTATTCTCGGACTGGCAGCCATCACTTTGGCGTTGCCGTTTAACGGGATCGTGAACTGGCTCCTCTTCGCCACGATCCTCCTGGGTTCGGTACTTTACTCAAAGGGCTACCTTAGTCCTGGTCAGACATGCTTGTTGCTGGGTGGTTTGATGCTCGTAGCGGCCGGTGGCGCATACCGTTATGTGGGCACAAAGGCCGAGTTCGTAGCATTCCTGGCAACTGGAATGGCCATGTTGGCCGGCGCAATCGCGACACTGATGATCCGAAAGAAGGTGCTCCATGACGCAGGTCCGATGGCCGCTCCCAATTCGCCAGTTCCGTCGATGGGCGAGAAAATGGCCGTGCGGCAGAAGGCCAGGAAGGCGCACCTTGCCGCACCCAAATACATTCAGCCGACCTGGGAAAAAGACTTCAAGCAGATCCAGGGCATGGCAGACTTCAAGAAGAAACTACGCGATGCTGGACTCGAGTGTGCTGGCCCTGCTGATCGAAACGGCATTTTTCTTCATGGTGAGCCGGGAAATGGCAAGACAGTCTTCGCCAAGGCACTCGCCGGCGAGCTCGGTCTGGAGTTCATCCCAATTCAAAAGGTGATGAGCAAGTGGGTCGGTGAGGAGTCTCTGCACCTTTTCAATCAGCTGCATGAAGCCATTGCCCGGTCGCCTTGCGTGATCTTCCTTGATGAGGCTGACTCGATCCTGGGGTCGCGGTCGGATAGTGGACAGAGTTCGCACTTGAATGAAACCAATGCGATACTGAATCGCCTTCTCACCTACCTGGTGGACTATCGACGTAGCGGCGTGGTATTCATTGCGGCGACGAATTTCATTGACCGCATTGACCCGGCAGTGCGCCGCGCGGGCCGCTTCGACTTTATCTTTGAGGTGCCAAATCCCGACCTTCAAGCTCGCGTGGGCTTGCTGACATCTGGAATTTCCAAGCACGGTTGCGGCGTCCCTGTTGAGGCGGGTGTCGTGGAGTCCTTGGCGAAGCGCTGGAATGGGTTTAGCACGGCAACAGTGCTTTCGGTGCCGCAGCGGATACCGCAGTATGTGAAGGATACAGGGAAGGGGCGGTTGGGATTCTCTGACTTCATGGCAATGCTACGGCTGCAGCAGGGGATCGCAAATCGTGTGCCAGAGTCCACAAAGGCATTTGCTGAGATGAGCTACCCAGCAGAGCAGTCGGATACGATTAAATTGCTGATCTCCCGAATTGCGAGCTCATTCGAGATTGAAGAATCAGGTGGACAGGCCCCATCCGGTGTTCTGTTTTACGGAGACCCCGGCACCGGGAAGACTGAGACTGCCCGAATGATTGCCAAGGAGACCGGCTGGGCGTTCTTCCCGTTATCGGGGTCCGACATTGCGCGGGATCCGGCTATCCTGGAGAAGACTCTCAAACAAGTCCGAAATGCCCGGCCTGCGATCATCTTCATTGATGAGGCAGACGACCTTCTTGCTGATCGTGGGAACAGCCCTTACAAGGCTGCAACGAACAAACTGCTGGAGGCAATGGACGGCGCGACAGGACGCCTC
Organism: Polaromonas sp. JS666; assembly: GCF_000013865.1. NCBI lineage: Bacteria > Pseudomonadati > Pseudomonadota > Betaproteobacteria > Burkholderiales > Comamonadaceae > Polaromonas > Polaromonas sp. JS666. Next base: position 212,175 of record NC_007950.1, on the reverse strand, counting down.
AACGATGTGCTCTGGATCGCATCGACGAACTTCGCAGATATGTCAGATGCAGCGGTATTGCGGTCCGGCCGATTTACCGAGAAAGTCCGCTTCCACAAGCCAGGCGACGCATCCTTGCTGAAGCTTGCAAAGGCCTTTCTTGGCGACAGCAAGCGCCAAGCCGTCATGGACGTGTCCTGGGAGGAAGTGTCGGACGTATTGCAGGGATGTTCCATTGCTGACGCCCACGGCATTCTGATGCAAGCCTGGAACATGACGCTTACCGCCAAGGGTGGGATTGATCGCAGCAATCCATTTACGAAGGAAGTACTCTTGCGTGCACGTGACCAACTGATGCTTTCGTAATATCTAGAATCGTACTCAGTCAAGGAGAGTTGATTTGAAAGTTCAAACTACATTGATCGTCGTTGCCACACTGGCCTGCGTTGCATTCACTGGCTGCACAGATGTCAAGTCGGTCGAGTATTACACCGCTCATCCGGATGAAGCGGTGAAGAAGCTAGAGAAGTGCCGCAAGGAAGGCAAATCGCAAAACAGCGAGTCCGCATGCGCCAATCCGGCGCGAGGTTATGGGCTATTTTTGGTTGCCCAGGACAAGGCCGCCACTGAGGCGTTCATCACGGAGCTCCAAAAGATGCGAAAGGAAGCAAGCAAGTAAATTCTGGGTCAATTGCCGAAGTGCGGAAATTCGGTTAAAGTTCATTCACTTTTAGTGGCGTTGCTTGTGCCTCATCAAGCCTGCAGGAGCCAAGTGCTTCTTTTTAATCCCTCGGGGGGTACATCCCCTTTGGGGCGATGTCCTTTCCGGTTTTCTTGGAGAACCGTTATGGAACAAGTATTTTTTAATCGCGGGCATCTTCGTTCGACGAAAATCCGCTTTGCAATTGTCCCTGGTGGCCACATTCGGCTAAAAAGTGGGCCACTGCCGGAAGGAAGCATCGTCGTTGACGGGTCATTCTTCAATGGCAAGCCTCGAGTGAAAGTCGCTCGTGTGGAGCGCAAGGAACTGGTGCGAGTTGGAAAAGCAACTGATCCGTTCAAGCGGTCTGCCGTCTACGATGTCGTAAAGTCCAAGCTTCTGGAAATGCCAAGCAAGGTCTACGTCTTTGCAGTGGAATTGGCTTGGCGATCGATTTTGGCTCGAAAGGCGCTGGAGGCATAAATGTTCAAACTGCTCTATTGGGGATTTGCGGCTGCAATGCTCCTTGTGTTTCCAGGGGTGAGCATTTTGATGGGACTTTGCTACGTCGCCTACCTCTTCATTTCAACGCTTTGGGGAGCTGGCCAGCCATCTTCCGTCAGCCGCTATAGTCAGTCCCCAGCGGGTCAGAATGAGACGGCGGAAGGTACTGAAATTTCTGCGCCTGCTCCGACTGAAGGGCACGACGCCGCAGCATTGTTTGCTGAGGAGGCTCGTGTTATGGCCGAAGAGCGTGAGGAGGATGAGCTCCTGACTCAAAACGCAGCCCAGCAAGAATTGGACTCTTCACGAACTGAAGTTGAACAATCCTGGCAGGACCGCCTGGAAAACGGATACCGCCCCTAAGCTGACAGCCTACGAAAAGCCCACCCCTTAAAACGGGTGGGCTTTTGCGTTTTCGGGCCCAGAAAGGGACAAAACTGCGAATTGGGGCCTATTTCTCCGAAATTTTTGATGCATTTGCTTTTTACAGTGAGGGCATGTTCGGAAAAAAGCCCCCCTCTTTGCTCAACACCCCACCGATCGCTGAGATAGATGCTTCCCGCAAATTCTCTGAGCTCTATGGGAACGCCGCGACACACGGCTCGCGATGGTTCGTGGTGGCCGTGTTCCTGCTTTTCATGAACATCCTCCAGTCGTTCTCGCTCGCGTTCCTCATTCCTCTCAAGCAGGTCGTTGTTTACCTTGTTGAGACCAACTCGGAAAAACTCCTGGTCGCGCAGCCGTTCAAAGCTGAACAGTTCCGGCCGGACGCGCGTTTCGTCAAGGCAGAGGCGAGGAACTATATCCGCAACCTGATGACGATCGACCCCTACCTCACCAGGGGCAACTTTGAAACCGCCATGGGTCGCTCCAGTGACAAAGCCATCGGTAAAGTCAAAGACCTAATTGCAAGTGACCAGCCCTTCGAGCGCTTAGCCAAGCAGCCCGGGCTTGTCCGTGAGGCAATCGTTTCTTCCGTGGACACCTCGCAGCCGGGCCTGATCTTTGCGACTGTGACCACCAACGAGCGGATCAGCCAGAACCCGCCCATCGTGGAGAACTGGCGCTTCACCATCCACTACAAAACCGTCCCTCCGGAGTCTGAGGCCCAACTTATGGACAACCCACTCGGCATCACCTTTTCGTACTTCGAGCGCTTCAAAGAGGGTGTGAAATGAGATTTCTAGCTGCAGCCATCGCGACGTGTCTGTTCCACTTGGCTGGGCCAGCTGCCAATGCCCAGCAGATCGCCACTCCTGTGAATGGCGACACACGCTTGGTGACATTCGACTTCGACCCAGATGTCACGTACTTGATTCTTACGCGCCCCAAATCAGTCACAGACGTGATGCTTGCACCAGGGGAACAGGTCCTTTCACTTGTCGCCGGCGACACGGTCAACTTTGTATTTCAGGTGTCCGCGAGCCGCGAGCACATCTTCATCAAGCCAAAGTTTGAAGGACTGACGACCAGCGCTAGCCTGGTGACGAACAAAACCACCTATCAACTCATTCTTCGAAGCGCGAATGAGACTGGGAAGTGGCACCAACGAGTCACATGGAACAACCCTGAGATGGTCCTTCAGGATGTAGCGGCCTCCTCAAGAGGCGCGCCGCAGAGGGAGATAGCCGCGCAGTCTGAACAGCCCGTCCGCGTTGCAGGCGGCGGCGAGTCAGCGCTTGCGATCGACAAGCTCCAGTTCAATTACCTCATCACTGGGACCGACGCCATCAAACCATCGCAGGTCTTCGATGACGGAATACGGACCTATTTCCGGATCCCTGAGGGTATGCAGGAAATGCCCGCACTGTTCACCCTCAAGGACAGCGAAGCTTCACTGGTGAACTACGCTGTCAAGGACGGCTACCTGATAGCCCAGGGCGTGGGCGGGATCTTCTTGCTCAAGTTGGGTAAGCAGGAAGTGCGCGTGGAAAAAGAGGGGCGCCGGAACTTCTTCGGTGGATTGATCAATGGCCGATAACCTCCTTTCCCCCAAAACCACCGCGCCGACGGGCGTCCCGCCCAAGAACATCTTGGCGTTTTTGGGTATTGGCATCCTATTGGCCATTGGCTGCTATTCGTGGTACAGCGACGTTTCTACACCTACGAAAGGTGAGGACGCTAGCAAAAAGGTCACGTTGCAGGAAGCAACCGCGGCAAAAGACGCTGGCGTCAAGGGCGACCCGAAGGATGTGACCGCATTTGCTGACAAGGCGGGTGTGCCAGCTGCGCTTCGCGGAGACGCGGCCGCCAAGGCACCGCTGCCCAGCGCTTCAGCTCCTGACACGGGTGTGCGGCCGCAGCCGTTCCCGGTCGATCTTGGCAGTCCGCCGGCGAGCTCCAAACTTGGCACTGCGGCTTCACTAGAAGCCGTCCGCGAGACAGAGATTTCCAATGCCAAGCCGGTGGTATTTGACCAGGCGCTCGCGCCGGCACAAGCTCCCTCCGAGAAGCTGGACCCGATTTCCCAACTCATCGAACAGGAAAAGATCGCGCAGGCGCGAAGGGAAGCAGCGTCGGCTAAAGCAGGAGATCTGTCCCAGGTCTCGGGCCTTCTCAATTCTCAGCGGCCGCAGCAGGCCCCCGCTGGCCGTGCAGCAGACAAGTCTTGGTTGAAAGAATTCGCCCCTTCACGGAAAGACCCTGGTCTTCTTCCGTCGCTCCCTGAAGCACCTTTGATGCTGACTCAAGGTAGCGTGATCGAGGCTGTGACACTTCGGGAGATCAACAGCGACCTCCCGGGCGTCATCACCGCGCGCACCACGCGCGACATCTATGACTCCACTACCCAGCGCAACCTGGTATTGCCGAAGGGCACGCTGGCAATTGGCGAATACTCATCGGACGTGCGCATGGGCCAGGAACGGCTGTTGTTTGCTTTCACCCGGCTTGTGCTTCCCAACGGTCAGTCGTTCGATCTTGGATCCTTCAACGGCGGGGATGCAGCCGGCCGAGCGGGGGTGAAAGGCGACGTTGACAACCACTATTTTCGCTTGTTTGGAACAAGCCTCCTGATCGGTCTTCTGGCAGACCGCGTCGTATCGACGAAGGCCGTTCCACAGGGAACCAATGGTCAAGCCGGCGGGCTGTCGGCGACCGGCCAGATCCTGACCGACACCGCGAAGTCCATTCTTGAGCGGAACCGCGAAGTGGCACCGACCATCAGCATCCCCTCGGGCGCGAGGGTCGTTATTGAAGTCCGGCGCGACATGCTTTTCCCTTCTCCCTTTCGAGGTTAGTTCAAATGAGCAAGCTCACATTCGTCACAACCGTCCTTGCGCTCACTGCGGCCAACGGCATGTCGGCCTCAGGTCCCACTGCAATGGACCGTTTCAACTTCGACTACGCGGTGCAAGGGGATTCGCGGGCAAAGCCACTGCAAGTCTTTGACGACGGGCAGCGCACATATCTCCAATACCGTGCGTCGGACGACATTCCCGCGTTCATTTCGACGCGCACGGCCCAGCTCCTGATCCCAAGGCAGGAAGGGCCCTACACGGTTCTCAACGGCACACCCGGAGATTTTGTGGCTCAGTTAGGGGCATCGAGCGCGAGAATCACCCATTCTTCGGCGCTTAGCTCGGCTCCGCAGTATCAGCAGCGCGGGACGCCACAAGGTGCGACACCAGTCGAAAAGCTGACCTTAGCCTCTCTCTCACCGACAGCAGGCGCCTCTTCATTTGCGCAGACCTATACCAAGCGCAATGATTGGACGGACAACACGTACGCCCAGCCTGCCCGCGGTGACCAGGTCACGTGGGCTTCAGCAGAAACGGAACAGACCAAAAGCATACTGTTCGAGCGCGGGTCGGCGAAGCTGGACAAGGAAAGCGAAAAACGGCTCAAACAGCTCGCCGCGACGCTCGCAGGCTCACTGCGCATTGTCATCTCGTCTGCGGATGACACTCATCCGGCCGACGTCGGAGGAACGGAACGGGCCCGGGTAGTTCGGAACGCTCTTGTCGCGGCCGGTGCGACTCCGTCTGCAATATCGGTCAAGGTCGGTTTCCTTTTCGACGACCAACTCCAGAACAGCGGGAAGAAGTTACTTAATCCGACCACTATCACCTGGTCGGAAGCTGCGCCGGCGCGCGTCCAGACGCCAAGCAGCACAACTCGCCTTGGCCAAGGCGACTCCGACCTTGCCGTGGTGGAAGCGCTCCGTGCCGGGCGAATCACCCCATCCGAGGCAGTGCAACGGCTGAAAGGGGCAGCGCCATCTCGCCACTCAGGCGCCCCGGCGCCCGCCCAAAGCCTCCCAGCAGTTTCAGCCTGGTCCATTCGCAAGGCCGACCAGAACATTGAAAACATGCTGGGTCGTTGGGCGAAGGACGCAGGTTGGAAGGTGGTTTGGAAGGGCGCGCCGACTGTGGAAATTACCGCCGACGCGGAGCGACCGCTGTCGCATCCCGATTTCCTCCAGGCTGCCGACTACGTAGTTACGCAGGCGAAGTCGGTGGGCTACCACATCAAGGCCACTGCATACAGCAATCAAGTTCTTGTAATCACGGGCGATTGAAATGAATACCAACCATATCCTCAAAAGCACGCTGCAAATCGTGATCGCCTGCGCGCCATTCGCCGCCAGCGCCCAAACCATTCAGGTCTCTACGGAGCCCTTCGTAGACAAGCCCGCCTTGCCATTCGCTGCGCCGAATCAGCCACGCCCTGCTGCAGCAGTGCCACTTGCGCCGGCGGCGCCGGAAGTGCCTCTCATGGAAATCGTCAAAGGAAAGCGCGTGGACGAGCAACTGAGGGACTTTGGCAAGCGCGCCGGCTGGAACCTCATTTGGCAGGCTCCCGAATATGTGCTCGATCAGAACATGACTCTTCCTGGGGGCTTCGAAGAGTCGGTGACGACGCTGCTCAAGGGTGCCAATGAGGCCGGAGCGCGGCTTCAGGCTGTTTTCTACCGCGGCAACAAGACGGTCCGCATTTCGGAGTTCTAAGAGTCAATCACCCCACCCTAAAGGATGGGGCTTGGAACTGAAAGGAGCCAAGCCAGGTTGACCAGGGAAAGCGGTAATCAACCCGCTACGTTAGCAACAGGTCGTTCAGACACACCAGCGAATGCTTCCTCAGTTCGCTGCTCTGTAAGGTCTTGATCATGCTGGACAAAGGTAAAGGTCCGAAGGTCTTGATCGCAGCTCGCAAGGGCTGGAGCCGGTTGCTGACATTCCCGAGGGGAGCGTTCTGGAGCGTCGTGAGGCGCACCAGAGCCGTCACCAGGCCCGTAAGGGCTGACCGCTGGAAAGACGGCCTGGCTGCACAGTTTGCAGTGTGAATTATTGATGTCAGGAGTTGGTGTGGCAGTTTTCGTGTTGGACAACCAGGGCAAGGCATTGATGCCGTGCACCGAGAAGCGGGCCAGGCTGCTGCTGGCACGCGGCCGGGCGCGCGTGCATCGGCTGGTGCCACTGGTGATCCGGCTTGTTGACCGTCAGGCCGCCGCCTGCGACTTTCAGCCGCTACGGATCAAGCTCGATCCGGGCAGCAAGACCACCGGCGTCGCGCTGGTGAGGGATGTGGAATCGGTTGACGCGTCCACGGGTGAAATTCATAGTGGGGTAGCCGTCATCAACCTGCTGGATCTGGTCCACCGGGGCCGGCAGATATCCGAAGCCTTGACGGCTCGTCGTCAGATGCGCCGGCGCCGCAGGAGCAATTTGCGCTGTCGCGCACCCAGGTTCCTGAACCGCGGCAACAAGAAGTCCGGCTGGATCGCGCCCTCCCTGCAGCACCGGGTGGACACGGCCATGGCCTGGGTCAGGCGCATTCAACGTTGGGCGCCGGTGAGGGCCATCAGCTCCGAGCTGGTGCGCTTTGACATGCAGGCACTGCAAAACCCAGAAATTTCCGGCGTGGAGTACCAGCAAGGCACCTTGTTCGGCTATGAGCTGCGCGAGTACCTGATGCGCGGCAAGCGTGTGCAGGGCTTTGGCACCGGCGATATGGTGCGCGCCGAAGTGCCCAAGGGCGTCAAGGCCGGGGTTCACGTTGGCCGAGTGGCGGTACGCGCCAGCGGCAGTTTCAACATCCAGACCCATCAGGGCGGAATCTCCGGCGTGGTTCAGGGCATCAGCCATAAGCATTGCCGGGTGACGCAGCGCAACGACGGGTATGGGTATTTCTTCAACCGGGCCGATCACACAGGGCGTGAGCAGGTATGGCCCAAGGCATCGGATGCTGCGCATCCGGCGCTCTACCTCCCCGCCATGAATGGCAGGGTTTCACGCGCAATCTGATGAAATTTGCACTGTCGATCATGTCCGTTGCAGCAGCAGCTCTCACAGCTGGTTGCGTCACCACCCCAGGTTCAAATGAAACCATCCGGCCAAAGGTGGAGGTTTCGAGGGAGCGCGCCGAGAAGCTGCTGGCATCGCGCCCGGTGGCTGAATCTGGCCCGGTTTCCTTTAGCGAACAGAGCTGGATACCACTCCGAAAGGTCGAGCGCTCGGAGCGCGACAAGGCAAATGCAAAAACTGACGCGATTCAGGTCGAAATCAACCAACGGTTCAACAGCCTGAACGACGTTGCTGGCTTGGTCGCGTCAATGACGGGGCTGCCTGTCGCGGTAGATCCCGATGTGTCGACCCGCCCTCAACAGGCCGGCACAACCCCTGCAGCCGTTGCTCCCTTGCCAATGGGGGGGGCGGCCGGAGGGCCACTACCGTTTCCCATGGGCGCTGCCCAAGGCTACTCGCCTAGCGGCACCCCGTCCGGCCCAGTTTCTGCCGCCTCACCGCTGGCAACCAACTATTCCGGCAATCTGGCGGGTTTCATGAATTTCGTGTCCGCCTACTATGGGATCAGTTGGCGCGTCGAAGGCAATGGACTGCGCTTCTTCCTGATGGAGTCTCGGACCTTCCGAATTGCGGCACTCCCTGGCGATACTCGCCTGAGCAGTGCTGTCGAGTCGACGTCGTCCTCCGGCGGCAGTTCCTCTGCGTCGGGTGGTGCAGGCTTGGCTGGACCCACGCAGAGCGGCAGCTCGACCAATTCGACTGGTGTTGGCTTCGCTGGATTATCTGTTTGGACTGCCCTTGAAAGTGGCATCAAGCAGATGCTCAGCAACGCTGGAAAGGTAAGCGCGTCCCCCGCAACCGGCACGATCACGGTGACAGACACGCCGGCGGTGATGGAGAAAGTAGCCGATTTCGTGACCGCTCAGAATCAAGCATTGAACCGGCTTGTTTCTGTCAATGTTCGTGTCCTTTCTGTCGAGATATCAGAAGGCGACGACTATGGCATCAACTGGGATGCGGTCTACGCAAACCTCTCAGCTGCAAACCCCTATTCGCTGGCTCTGAAGACAGCCTTCCCAACGGCGACCGGCGCTGGAAATCTCATCATCTCCGCGCCCGCTGGTTCGAACAGCCGCTGGGCGGGCTCGTCAGCCATGCTGTCGGCACTCTCGATGCAAGGTCGTGTCAGTGAGTTGACCTCTGCAACGCTGGTGACACTGAATAACCAACCGGCTCCCGTAAACGTTGGGCGCAAGGTGTCGTATTTAGCCTCAAGTTCGCAGACACAGACGGCCAACGTCGGGTCAACGGTCTCTCTCACGCCAGGCGTTATACAGACGGGCTTCTCGATGACGATTGTTCCTCACATCATCGATGGCAACGAATTGCTGCTGCAGTACTCGCTTGACCTTTCCTCCCTGCTCAAGTTGAACACGATTTCGTCTGGGACCAGTTCCATCCAGGCTCCTGATGTAGCAACAAGCAACTTTATCCAGAGGGTGCGCTTGAAAAGCGGTGAAACCCTTGTTGTCGCCGGCTTTGATCAGGACAACCTGACGGCCGTCGCCAACGGTGTTGGTGCCGCGGAGAACAAGCTGCTGGGCAGCCGAACCGGTTCAACAAAAAGACAAATCCTCGTGGTGTTGATCCAGCCAAATATCGCTCATTAAAGCTCTATTTAGAACCGACCATGAGAATCATTGAATTCACCCTGGGCAAGAGAAAGCTGGAATTGGTTGCTGGGCTCGTCTGGCACCCGCTTCACAACGCTGGCGGAGCACGCTCAAAGGAGATCCGACATTTCGCGGATGAATCGGAATTCGACTTCAAGGTTCTCAGAGGTTCCGAGTCCCCTCATGTTGGCTTTGCGCGTCGCAGTGACGGTGCAAAATCCGGCCAGATTTCGGCCGCGGCTCTCATTGCGGACATCGTTGGTGCGAATGACGCCCATCGTAATTTTCTGGTCGCCATCCCAATTCCGGACGATAAGGATCAGTACCTTCGTGTTGTATCGCATGCGGGCGTCATCTTGGCCGATGGTGACGCAGTTGGGACTCGTGACGAAATTCGGGTACGACTCAGTGAAGATTTCGCCTATGGCAACTGGGATGCAATCGTCTGCCCTGGTGATTGGAACATCCCGAACTCTGAAGAGCGTGGGTTTGATGACTTCTTCAATGAGGCGAACCTAAAAAAGCCTCGCCGGTGGGCGTTAAGCGATGTCTCGCTACGCATTAAGAAGTTTCTGGTTCCAACTTTGCTCCTTCTCGCCTTGCTTTTTGGCGGGTTGTATGGATTTCGTCTCTGGAACTTGAAAAAGATCGCCGCTGCTGAAGCCCTTCGCCTTCAAAATGAAGAGGTCATGCGCGGCCAACGCCCAACGGCTGCCGCACCGGTCAAACCGTGGCCAACTATGCCGCTCCCTGGGCCCTTTGCTGCAGCTTGCCAAGTGGCTTCGGCCAAGGCCGGATACACATTGGGTAATTGGAGCTTTGCATCGAAGGTGTGCTCTTCGGATGGTCTTGAGGCCACCTGGACTCGCTCTAGCCAATATGCGTGGATTAGCCATCTCAAGCTGATTCGACCGGAAGCGCAACTGTCTTCAGATGGGAATACCGCCTCTGTGTCGGTTCCATTCACCGTGGCGGGACCGAACGACTTTACGGAGCAACTGCCCAACCAACAAGACGCCGTGCTCCGGATGATCGACCTCTCTTCGAGGTATGGCGTTGCAGTAAAGATTGACACGCCAGTCGAGCCAGAACCGCCTAAAACCCTACCTGGCCAGCAGGGGGCGGTGCCTTCGACCCAACCCCCACCGTGGACTGCACTGCCAATTGAGTTCAAAACCGGCATCGGGCCAGTTGAAATGGCCTCGCTTATCAATTCACCTGGACTCCGGATCCAGAAGATCACCTACAGCGTCGTATCTGGCGCATTTCAGTACTCACTTTCGGGGGTTCAGTATGTTCAGCGTTAAAAGTCTATTCCTCACTTCCCTTGTCGCGGCAAGCACATTCACCGTGCAAGCACAAAACCAGGTGCCAGCTACGCCGGCCCAGGCGCAGCCAGCGGCGGCGGCAGCGGCGCCTCAAGCTGCAACCTTGTCCTTGCCATCCTCATCCATAAGCGCCACCAGCGCTGCGGAAATTCAGCGCATTACCGAGGAAATGACGGTCCTGAATGCGCGCTTGAGCCAGTTGGAACTCAAGACGAAGATCGCGGCCAAGCAAAAAGAGCTTTCAACACTTGACACCGGCTCCTACTCGTCGCCCCTCGGCAGCGCTGCGGGCTCGCCATCGGTAGTCTCTGTTGCAGGGCTCAAGGGCCAGCTTGAAGCTGTCCTTGTGTTTCCCGGCAACCAGGTGCAGCGCGTCAAGTCAGGCGATGTTATTGGTGACCGTAGGGTTGCCTCAGTCGCCCTCAATGAGGTGGTGCTGACTGACTTGAAGGGGAAAAACATCCAGCGCCTGGCGTTCGGGTCGAGTGCGGTCACGAAGGACTCCAGCTCTACGGCCGGTACCAACACTTTGCCAGGGCAGCTTGGGCAGTTTCCTCCAGTCCCCTCCATGCAGCGATAACCGACAGGGATCACCTATGTTGACACTGGCTAAATCACCTGGACAAATGGCACCCACTGCCATAAAGCCTATCTCTGCATCGGCAGATCTGAACAAACTGGTCTATTTTGATCGGGAAGCCGGTCGGCTTCTGGTGTCGAAGGATCACTTCTTCAATGCGACTGTTCGTAGCTACACCGAGCGCGTAAAGGGCGAGTGCGCCAAGGGTGGTCTACCACCTCCGGTGGTGCAGCAAGTCGCGATGGACGTCATTGCAAAGATGCATCACGACAATTCGCACGCTGATGAGTTCGTCGCGCAAGCAAGTGAGATGCAGAAGGCTGCCAAGACGGTGTTCAAAAAGGCGGTGGAGCGCCGGGCATCGGATATTCACATTCGAGTCTTCAACAAAGGTGGCACGAAGGTATTCTTCCGAATTCACAACGATTTGCATCTTGTGCAAGAAGACACTGCGACTTGGGGCCACCTCATGTGTTCCGCTATTTACACGTCGATGTGTGACGTCGCAGATGCGACATTTGACGTGAACAATCGTCAAGATGCGCGCATCTCTGAGCGGGACAAACTTCCCCCGGGCCTGGACGGCATTCGGGTAGCTACCACGCCGCAGGTTGACGGCAATGTCATGGTACTTCGCCTGCTCTATAACGACGCGGATAAGTCGACTGATATATGTGCCCTTGGATATGAGCCGCAACAGAAGGCCCAGGTTGATTCCATGAAGCGCAGGCCCACGGGGATCAACATTATTTCCGGGCCTACTGGTTCGGGCAAATCCACCACTCTGCAGCGAACCCTTCTGTCAATCCATTCGGAGTGCAATGGGCAAAAGCACATCATCACAGTAGAAGACCCGCCTGAATACCCGATGCCAGGCATCGTGCAGACGCCAGTCGCTAATGCTGAAACCGAAGAAGACCGGTCAAATGCTTTTCAGGCCGCGATCAAAGCAACCATGCGGCTTGACCCGAATATCATCATGATCGGTGAGATGCGCGATACGCCCTCAGTGCAACTCGCCGTAAGAGCAGCAATGACTGGCCATCAGGTCTGGTCCACGGTTCACGCCAACAATGCCTTTGCGATCATCGACCGCATGGTGGACTTGGGCGTTTCGTTGAACATCATGGCGGATCCGTCCATTGTCACGGGCATGATTTGTCAGAGGTTACTGAAAGTTCTTTGCCCTCACTGCAAGAAGCCATTGAGAGAGGTCATTGACAACTTCAGCCACGAAGATCAGATGCGTGTGATGGGGTCAATCGACGTGGCAAGTGCCCAGGTGCATGTGGCAGGCACCGACTGTGAACACTGTTCGGGAAGTGGCGTAGCTGGCCGCACAGTGGTTGCCGAAGTCGTCGTGCCCGATCACAAACTCATGGATCTCATTCGTAAAGGGGATCGGCAATTAGCAATCGATTATTGGCGGTCCACTGGCGGCAGCTCAATGTTGGAGCAGGCGATCATCAAGATCAACAGGGGACTAGTTGACCCGTTTCGGGCTGAGGAGGAGGTTGGACCGTTGAATCTGCTCCCGGAGCCGGCGCTAGGGCGGGAGGTTGCATCCCATGAATCTTGAGCAGCTCAGCATCGACTTTGCGCGGTTCCAGTTCCGGAATGATGCCAAAGCACGCCAACGGCTATGGAAAAAAATGTCCAAGCTGCTTGGCGACGGCATTTCGATTATTCCGGCCTTGCAGGAGCTCAAGGCCCTGAATAAACCCACGTCCCCGCTCGCTCTTGCGCTGGCTGACTGGATCCGTGGGCTGAACAATGGGCGCAAGATTTCTGATGTCGTCAGGCCCTGGGTTTCTACTGAGGAATACATGCTGATCGTAGCTGGGGAACAGTCGGGCAAGCTCAGTGATTCCCTTCTTTCTGTCGTGAGGGTGTCTAAGGCCAAATTGGAAATACGCACTGCCGTTGTAAGTGGCATTGCATATCCAGCATTTCTGGCCGTCTTGTCATTTGGCATTCTCTATCTGTTTGCCTTCAAGATCATCCCAGCATTTACCAAAGCTGCGAAGTCTGATTCATGGTTCGGTGCGGCCCGGCTCATGATTGACGTGTCATCGTTTGTTCAGAACTGGCTCGTCTGGATGGTAATTTTGCTCATCATTATTACGATCGCCTTCTTCGTCTCACTTCCTCTGTGGAATTCATCGCTGCGCACCAAGCTGGATCGTTATCCGCCCTACAGCATTTACCGCGTTATGCAGGGCTCCTCCTGGTTGATCGCGCTTTCGGCGCTTGTCCAGGCCGGCACGCGCGTTGAGTCGGCCATTGAGCAACTAGGCCAAGGCGCCTCTGCGTGGGCTGCAACCAGGTCGGCAGCTGCGCTGAAGGGACTCCGTGCAGGTCGCGACCTTGGTGAGTCGCTACAGAAATCTGGATATGAGTTCCCTGACAGGGAAATTATTTCAGACATACGCATCTACGCAACCAAGTCGGGATTCGATGAAGCTTTGCGCATCATCGGGAACGACTGGATCACAGAGTCGGTTGAGCGTATTCAGGCCCTGATGAAGATCATATTTGGTATTGCACTGATGCTCGTCGGTTCGCTTATTGCGTTTGTGGTGTCTGGCCTCATTGCGATGCAACTTCAGCTGACGCAGTTGCTGCAGCGAGGCGTTCATTAATGGATTTTGTTTGTTTTTTAACCCGGAGGTAACTATGAAAGTGTCTATGAAATCCGTTTCCAAATTCAAATCCCAGGCAGGTCTTACCCTCATCGAGCTGATTGCCTCGCTGGCAATTTTGGCGCTCGTCATTGGCGGTTCCCTTTCACTGTACTCAAGCGCAACAAGCAGCCAGGGATCGACCCAAATGACGTCAGAGCTCAGTGCGATTCGTGCGGCAACAAAATCGCTGTTCTACGGCCAGGGCGGGTACGGTACCGCGAACTTGAATCAGGTATTGGTTAGCGCCAATAAGGTGCCATCGACCATTGTGGTTACGGCGGGTACGCCGCCCACCCTTACCAACAGCCAAAACGGTACCGTCTCGGTGGTTGGCGCCACCGCGAACTTCTCGATCACTACCACCAGCGTGCCAACTGACATTTGCACCAGCGTGCTGTCTACGACTGCTGGTTGGGTTTCAGTGAAAGTCGGTTCTCAGGCGGCGATTACCTCATTCCCCGTTGGACCCGCCACCGCTTCGACCCAATGTGCAGCTGCTGCGACGCAGACTCTTGTCTTTACTTCTGCCTAATTGTTGTCATGCCTCTCAAAGATCTAGTTTTTTCTGACGTCTATTTGGGCACCGATGGATCTGCATGGTTGTCGGGGGTTCCCAACACCTCTGATCCCATCGCGCCCGGGGAGGAGCATCTTGGAGAGGTTAAAACACTGCGGCATGCGTGCGAGGAGTACTTCGAGAAGAATCCAGATCGTGAGGACTTCCCGCTCCGTCATTGCGACATAAGCTATCGCGTTTCGGTGATGAAGACGATTCGGGAGATGGTGTTTGTCCTGCGTCGTATTGGCGACAAAATCCAGAAGCTTGCAGAGCTGGGTATTCCTCCTGCCTTTCTTCAGATGATGCTTGAGCCCAACATGAAGGGGCTTTTCATCATCAGTGGCACCTTTGGCCATGGGAAAACGACCACCGCCTCGTCCTTCGTAGAGGCTAGGATCTCCCAGTTTGGGGGGGTGGCTGTCACTATTGAGGACCCCCCGGAAATGCCTTTGCACGGCCGCCATGGTGAAGGTGTCTGCTTTCAGACCCCGGTGGAGCGGGGCGGGTTTGGTTACGCCTGCCGGCAAGCTGCTCGATGGGCGCCGTCCGTCATATTTCTTGGCGAGATTCGAGATTCTGAGACTGCCATTGAGGCGCTACGGGCGTCCATTAATGGCAAGCTGGTGATCTGTACCGCACACTCCGACAATCCAGCGATGGCCATTGAAAGGGTGTTCGCTCTTGCAAACGGAGGTTCCGATGGAGGCTCCTCCGATGACGTGCTGTCGATGCTCGCAACAGGCATCACTGCGGTCCTTCACCAACGCCTTGAGAAGGTGGGTTCAAGAAAGAAGTTGATGGTCGAGCCCCTCTTTATGACAGCAGAGGATGGACCAGGAGCCCGCGGCATGATCCGGCAGCGACGATTTGAGCAGTTGAAGTCAGTGACGCAGCTCCAGAAAAATAGGATGCTCGTATCAGGTCAACGTAAGGCCTGATTATGCCGCTGCTAGTGACGACGTTTTTCATATCCATGATGGCTCTTCTGGTCGCCATCCATGTGCCTGAGCAAGACAAACAGTTCATGTCAGCAAAGGCCGATGTTGCGGCAACTGATGTTCTTGCCTATCGAGAAGAGCTTATTAATTTTATCAATTCAAATGCCGGCTTTTCGGGTGCTGTCAGTGATAGCCAGATCACCCCTCTCTGGGGGCATCAGCGAAGGACCAATTGGTCCAACATCGTTTCAAACGGAACAATGTTTGTCTATGAAGTCACTCCATCACCGGAGGCATTACTGCTCGACAAGATTTACCGAAAGACGGCGCGATCATTCATGGTGGGGCGCAATTCATCAGGCACTTTGGTAAGCGCCAATGGCCTTTCGACGGGAATCACTATTCCTGCTTCGGTCCCGAACGGTTCAATTGTCATTGTTGGAAAGTAAACATGGATCACGATATTCCTACAGATACCGCTGCCGCCGCGGCCACAATTCGAGCAATTCTCACCGTGGTCGACAGCAAAATGCCTTTTAGCGACATTCTTGTGGCTGCTGATGAACCCGTTATGCTTCGCAACGCCAGCGGATGGACCCCGTTCCCTGACAGTGCGTATTCCAATGACGATATCGAGTTCATTCTGACTTCCATGGAGCCAGACTGGTCGACCCACCTTATTAATGGTGGCTTCAGCCGTCCGTATCTGGTTGGCGATTGGCGCTTGCGCGTGACTGCGTACTTGGCCGGCCGCGGTAATAAGAAAATGCTCTCCATACGGAGAACACCTGTAGTCCCCATGCCGCTTGAAAAGACGGGTCTTTCCCCGTCCGTGAAGTTGATGGTGGAGAACCCTAAGGGTTTGATCTTGCTTTCCGGGCCCACTGGCTCCGGCAAGACAACCACCATGGCTGCGCTCATCGACTACATCAACACCACTAGAAACGCTCATGTGGTTACGATCGAAGATCCGATTGAATACGAGTTCGTTCGCAACAATTCGGTTTTTTCACAGCGCGAAGTTGGTGTCGATACACCATCTTTTTTTGAGGGCGTTCGTGGGGCAATGCGTCAACGGCCGGACGTGATCGTCATCGGTGAAATTCGTGACCGAGATACAGCTGAAAATGCAATTCTCGCCGGTGAATCTGGACATCTCGTGATAGCAACCCTGCACGCCAGTTCTGCCTATGGGGCAGTGCAGAAACTGGTCTCTTTTTTCCCTGGCGAAGAATTGGCCAGGACTGCCAGCCTGGCCACCTCCTTAATGGGCGTTGTGCACCATGCAATCGTCCCCACGGTCGATAAATTGACCGGCGTATTGGCCTCCGAGCTCCTGTTCAACCATCATCAAGCGTTTTCAACAATCCTTGCCGATTCGCACAAAGTACAGATGGAGCTTGAGGATCCGAAAGACAAGATTTCCCGTTCCATGGCCGCAAGCCTGGTTGATTTGGTCAAGGCGGCAAAGATTTCCAAATCTGAAGCGTTGAGAAGCGTTGCGGGGCAGGGTGCGGTCTGGAAGCAAGTGAACGAGCGTTTGAATACCGTAAAGGCGTGAGCTATGTCAATTGTTCATAAACCGAAGTCGCAGCGTGGCCTTACTCTCCTTGAGGTCATCGTCAGTTTGGCCATTATGTCGTCCGCTTCTATTGGCCTGTATGCAGTCGCTGATCAGTTTTCCA
Organism: Polaromonas sp. JS666; assembly: GCF_000013865.1. NCBI lineage: Bacteria > Pseudomonadati > Pseudomonadota > Betaproteobacteria > Burkholderiales > Comamonadaceae > Polaromonas > Polaromonas sp. JS666. Next base: position 195,300 of record NC_007950.1, on the reverse strand, counting down.
ATGACACCAAGGTTACCGTGGCTGCGAGTCAGGTCAAAGCCTTCGGCGACGCCGCGCGCGCATACATCAAGGACAACTACGCGGCCATCCAGGCGGTCGCCACGCCAACGACACCAGCGCTTATTGACGTTTCGACGCTCATCGCCGCAGGGAACCTGACGACGGGATTCCTGGCCACCAATGCCTACAGCCAGAGCATGTGTGCATTGGTCCTTGAGCCAACCGCCAACCGCTTGCAGGCAATGGTAGTGAGTGAAGGTGGGCAGACCATTGACGACCTTTCATTGGGCAGCTTGGCGGCTGTTATCGGCGGCAGTGGTGGCGGAACCTACGCTTCCGATCCGTCCACTATTCGCGGTGCAGTCGGAGGTTGGGCCATTGCTACGGCAACCTTTGACAACCTCGTCAACAACGTGAACCGCAAGTGCGATGGCACTGCCGGTAACGTCCGGGTTGCAGCTGGTCGCCCGGCGATGGCGCTGTGGTTTGAGAACGGTGATACGTCGTCAGCGTTCTTGGCTCGCGACCCTATACCTGGTCGCCCGGAGCTGAACCAGATGAACACACCCATCGTGATGAACTCGGTTCAGACAGTAAACGCCGCATGCTCTAGCGTCGGTGCCATTGCACAGGATGGTGCCGGCGGCATTTTGAGTTGCCAGGGCGGGGTGTGGAAGGCCCCTGGCGATGGCAAGTGTGTTTCCACGTCGGCGGACCTAAATAATTTACAAACTGATGGCCGATGCTACAACGGAGTGGCGCTACCCAACTCACCAGCAGGCGGGGACTGGGTTTTCGTGGAGGTCTATCGACATATCAACAGCGCTAACTATTACGTTGCTCAGAGGGTGGTCGGCATGACTGGCGCCGCGGTGGGCAGGGTGTGGCAACGCAATCAGCAGTCAGGAACGCAAGCTGGGGGGTGGAGCGCCTGGGTGCAGCAGGCCGATCCAAGTATCAATATCGCTAATAACCAAATTCTTGGCTCGGGCTCGCAAGGTTCTTATGGCGCGACGACGGTATCGGGGCAGAAAAACGGATGGACTGGTCTTGAGTTCCGCGATTCGAGCGGAAACTATCAGATCAACCAGATGACAAACCGCAGCAACATGGGTTACTACGATGCGGCGACGGGCCGCTGGTTGAGTTATTCGGATACCCAAGGAAACCTGACGCTTGATCAAACCGGCGACTTAGGTTCTGGCCGCCTCAATCCTGGGTGGGCCGTGGAGACTTGGGGATGCGCTACGGGTCAGATAGCCAAAGCAGCCTATACCCTCTCCGATGGCTGGGCTTGGAACGGGAAAACTCTGAGTTGTGTAAACGGTCTGTGGAAAGCTGCCGGTGGAACTCAGTTGTATGTTTGCCCTCCTTACTCCGTCCGCTGGTCGGATCAGCCATGGGTGAGTACGCGGAATTATGTGAGCAGCTATGACATCGGCTTTGCCTGGTGTGCGCCGCTATGAACATGATGGGCTCGTGCTGTGCGGATGGTTACCTATTAAATGCCGGGGCATCGGCGAGGTAACCCGACCCCAATTGCCTAGAAAAGGTGCAGAGTTTGTCCGCAGGCGTGCAATTCGGCGATTGCTATCTTTTCAAGTCGATACGATCAGGTATCCCACCTTGTTTAATGTGGGGACGTTCCACCCAACCAAGTTTTGAAACACTTTTGGAGTCGTGGCTTCATGAAATTGGCATCGGAAGTTCTGTACGGCACCAGAGAAGAACTCATCGCGTATCTGAGTTCTTGGGGTTTGACCTGCCACGACACAGAGTCTGATATCGAGTTGCGGTTAGCAGCACAAAAGAACTTTCAGCTCGAGGGCCCTGGCGTCGGTCCCATACGGGCACTGCAGGATGCACGTCAGGTCCTGCACGTTGCAGGGCAAACATAGCCAAATCCGGATCCCCTTATTAATAGCCGATCAGCAGCAAGATAGTTTATGACGCTCAGTACATCTCTAATCCTTTCCGGCACTTTGAGAATGGCCAAGCAATTGAAACCTCGCGGCTCCATCAAGCATTTGGATATTGGCTCAGGTCATGGCGATCTGATTCAATTGCTAAGGGAAGCTGAATTCATTAACAAATCGAGCGCGTGTGACTATACTGATAGTCTGATGAAGCTTGACGACATCAAAGTGACCGAGGTTAATCTAAATGAGCATGGGTTACCGTACCAAGACGGAGCCTTTGATTTGGTGACTTGCACCGAGGTAATCGAACATCTAGAGCATTACAGAAAAACAATACGCGAAATTTATCGCGTGTTAGAGCCTGCTGGAGTTGTTGTGATATCAACGCCTAATGTTTTGAATTTGAAGTCAAGGATTAGATTTTTAATCTTTGGGTTTTTTAATCTCTTTGGGCCACTGCATATAAAAGAGAGTGAACTCCACACCACTGGCGGTCATATAAATCCAGTTTCTCTTTTTTACTTGACTCACTCACTATTAGACGCTGGTTTCGAGAAAATTGCGCTAACCATCGACAAGCGTCAAGGCACATCGAAACTTTGGCTTTTGTTCCTTTATGTTCCCATCAAAATTTTCTCCAAGCTTACAGCCAGAAAAGAAAAGTCGCGCTACAAAACCATTGACATTCACAACGAGTATTTTGTGCGGCAAATAAATTTCTTGGATGTACTGCTTGGGAGAACAATCATTGTGGGTGGCATTAAGCCGGCCTGAAGTTTCATTACCTCAGCGGTGGAACCGGTTGAATCAACCAGGGCCAGTTCTCACGCCTCATAAAAATCACCCAGGCCACATCGCGCTATGCCGAGCGGGATGTCCATTGGGTTCGTTGTCTGCTTCTGGCCGTTTAGGGCGTGGAAGGAAAGCATCAGGAAGTTGTCATGGGATTTTTCTCTAAGCTCCGTTCGCGGCTGACGGGCTGTCTGGATCATGCGTCGGCACCGTGTTGGGCTGCTGTCGCCGTTCCCCTTTTGTTTGCGCTGGCTTCCGTATTTGTGATCGGCCAGGATGCGAACTGGGATCTGCTTAACTATCACCTCTATAACGCATATGCGCTGCTCAATGGCCGCGTCGGGATTGACCTAGCACCAGCCGCTATGCAGAGCTATTTCAATCCGGTGCTGGATCTGCCGTATTTTCTGATGATTCAGCACTGGCCGCCTCGTGCAATAGCCTTCGCGATGGGCTTGTTTCACGGCCTTAATTTTGTGTTTTTGCTTCTGATTGTGAAGCCTTTTGTTGAGCGTGCGAAACACCCCAACGCGACGGTGATTCTGCTCGCGCTGGCCGGGTGCCTGAGTGCTGTTTTTGTATCGGAACTTGGAAACACCATGGGCGACAACACTTCATCGGTGTTTGTGCTGGCAGGTGTGGCGGTCGCTGTGACCCGATGGGGTGATGTTGTACGTGCGCGCGGACACTACCTGCTGTGGATCATGTTGGCGGGATTGCTGATAGGTATGGGCGCCGGCGCAAAGCTCACAAACGCGGTTTATGCGGTGGCCGGCGCCTTGGCACTTCTGCTGGCCTGTCCCGGCGGCGCAGTTCATCGGTTGCGCGTCGCATCGGCATTCAGCGCGGGCGTTGTGCTGGGTATCGCTTTGACCGGGGGCTACTGGTTTCTCATGCTCTGGGAGCTCTACGGCAATCCGCTGTTCCCGCAGTTCAATACCTATTTCCAGTCGGACATGGCTGGCTCGATCGGTGTGGGCGACACTCGCTGGCGGCCGAAGGGTGTAGCTGAAGCGCTTTTTTTCCCATTTATATTTGCGCTGAATCCAGCGCGGGTTGGTGAGTCGGCGCTTTATCAGATTGCACTGCCTGTGCTGTACTCATTGTTCGCGCTCTGGGCCATCGCAGCAATTCGTACCCGATTTTTCAGCTTATCACCAGCCCGGAATGCTTATGTTTTCCCTCTTGAAGAACCCTCGAGGGCACATTTTCTGCTGGCATTTGCTGCTACAAGTTACCTGACTTGGCTCGGCATTTTCAGCATTCACCGCTACCTGGTGCCGCTGGAAATGATTGCGCCGTTGGCAATCTGGCTTTTGTTGCATCGGCTCTTCAAGCCAGCTTTGGCACAATCGCTTGGCAAAAAGGTACTGCTTTCCTCGGTGATTGTTGTATTGCTATTCCGGACAACATGGGGCAATGTTGGCTTTGGCGAAACCGCTTTCCGGGTTGAGCTGCCGCCGCTGGCTCAACCGGAAAAAACTGCTGTCATGATATTGCAGGGCGGTAAGCATGCCTGGTTGATCCCGTTTTTCCCGCCTGAAATCGAAGTCGCCTCGCTGGCAAGTTTCCCCGAGTCGCCGAAATTTGTGTCCCAGGCCATGCGGATGATCGACAGCCGGTCAGAGAATGCCTATGTTATTTTCGAAGCAAGCAAGGACACACAGCCTGCACAAATCGCAAAAATCAATCGCGTTCTTGCCAGTATGGGTGTGGGCAAGAGCGGTTTCGGCTGCGATGTTGTACGTTGGGGTCTCAAGCGAAATTCCCGCCTGAACGCCAAGATGTCCGACAGCAGCAACGGCGCGTACTGCGGTGTCGTGATGGATTCCGCAGCGCGGCGCGACCTGGCTGAGGAGGACAAGGCCATTGCGCGCGCCAGTGATGAACTTGCAAAAACACGTTACGGCTTGCGCGTCGATCTGGCATCTTGTGTGACGTACCGTGCTTGGGTGGGCAACCACCAGGACGGCTACCAGTACTGCCGTATTTCCCGCCAGTCGTGATTCAGTCTTTTCAAGAGGTCTCTGTGAGTTCTGCCAATCACACCGTTGCCGTCATTCTTCCTGCCTACAACGAAGAGTTGACGATCAGACAGGTCATCCTGGACTTCCATGCTGCGCTGCCTGACGCCACCATATGCGTGATCGACAACAACTCCAGCGACCGTACCTCCGCAATCACTGAAACGACATTTGAAGAGTTGGGCTGCGAGGGGCGGTTGATTCGCGAGTACCGGCAAGGCAAGGGAAATGCATTACGCCGTGCATTTTCCGACGTGGACGCCGACATTTATTTGCTGGCTGACGCCGATCAGACTTATCCGGCATCTCGCGCCGCCGACATGATCGCACCTGTTGCGCTAGGCGAGGCCGACATGGTGGTAGGCGATCGGCATTCGGGTGGGCATTACAAGGACCACAACAAACGCCGCTTTCATGGGTTCGGCAACGATCTTGTCAAAAACATGATCAATTTGTTTTTCCGATCCACTTTGCAGGACATCATGAGCGGGTATCGTGCCTTCAGCCGTACCTTTGTGAAGACCTATCCAGTAATGGTTGCGGGCTTTCAAGTCGAAACTGATATGACCCTGCATGCGCTTGATAAACGTTTTCGCGTTATGGAAATTCCTGTGGAATATGTGGACAGGCCGGCAGGCAGCTTTTCCAAGCTCAACACTTTGGCCGATGGCGCCAAGGTCATTTTTGCAATCTTCCAGATACTGCGCTATTACAAGCCGTTTGCGTTTTTTGGTACGGTTTCCATGCTACTCATGGTGCTCGGTTTTATTGCCGGTTTTCCAGTGTTGGTTGACTGGTTTACGTACCAATATATCTACCATGTCCCGCTGGCGGTGCTTGCTGCGGCGCTGGAAATCGTGGCGGTGATCTTTTGTTTCGTGGCACTGATGCTCGACAGCATCGCGCAGCAGCACAGGATGAGGTACGAACTCATGATCGTGTCCATGACGAATAGAACCTGATGTCCAAGAGCGCACCGGAAAAAAATTCAGGGCGCCAGTTGATGACCTTTCTGGTGGTGGGTGGTTTCGGCTTCGTGGTTGATGCCGGTTTATTCTTTGTCTTCCTGCGGATATTCGGTATCGACATCATGGTCACACGTGCATTGGCCTTCCTTCCCGCAACGCTTGTTACCTGGTGGGCCAACCGGTTATTCACTTTTCGCCCGCCAACCGGCGCCATGGTATTTTTGATGCAGGAATATCTTAGGTATTTGCTGGTGCAGGCCGGAGGCATTGCGATCAATTTTCTGGTTTTTTATCTGATGATCCTCTGGTTTCCAATTGCTATCACTCACACGCTTCTGCCGCTGGCTGTCGGCTCCGTGATTGCATTGCTTTTCAACTTTTCGGGTGCACGATTTCTGGTTTTCAGGCATTGATTGAGATCGCGAGGCCGCTTTCGTGCGAAAGCGCCGCTCAGTCTTTATTGGCGGGTATCGAAGATGATGACGCTCGATCCTTGGGAGTCGCCGGCTGCAGCGGCTTTCAACCCCCCACGGGAACCGCTAGCACCGAGGTCTAAGGGATTCAGTGGAGGCACTGGAAGCAGCTGCCCTTGCATGGCACCACTTCGGATCATCTCATTGACGATCAAGGCCTGATACCGCTTGTTGAAATACGGCGTGCGGCTGTGATACGACGCCACACCTTCCCAAGTGTTGCCCCGTTCTGCAATGGCCTTCTTCAGGTGCCAGGCCGCAACATAGGTCCCGATGCAGGCATCTTGAAGGTGGGTTGGGCCGATCCCGAATTGCGAGAGCTCTTTCAGGTGAATCGAGTTGATCTGGCCAATCCCAATGTCGACCGAGCCGTTCCGGTTTTTCCCAATCGCGCTCGACTTCAGTCCCGATTCCACGGTCAGGATCGAGCGAAGGACATACGGGTTGACCGTGTGATAAGTCGATGCTGGGACTATGCATTGTTCGGACGGTGTCGAGAATGGCTGGGCGAGGTCCGTGGCCATGGCGGTAGTTGGAAACTGCGACGCGCATGCAACCGCCAGGATCCCGGCTGCATGCCAGGCGCCGCGTAGATGCGCCTGATTTGTCACTGCCCTACCAGATTTCACTTCGTCGATCACAACATCCTCTCAGTTTCGTGCGCGATCCTGCAGGTCAACGAAGGGTAGCTTGCGCAGCTTATGTTCCCCTTCGGCCTTGACCACCAGGGCACGCATACCTCGGAGCATGACGCAGGCGAAGATCCCAACGACCACGCGATATGTCACTCCGAGGCTGAATACTGCCACGGGAAGTGTCCCGAGATTGGCGGGGAAAACCACCTTATTGCGGTATTTCTCCAGTTTCACGCTCCGTTCGTACTGGGCGAGGTCGATTTGGCCGACCTGGTAGGCGGCGGCGTTGATATAGGCGTCGCAGGTGGCCACGACACCGTAGACTTTGGTCGAGTAGGATTTCAGCAGTTCTTTCATCGAGTACTCCTTCTAAGTTCAGATGTCTCTATTCTGTGACGTTCCGAAAATCCTGCTTGAGTGACAAAACTAGCCGGGGCGACCTCCCAAGACTTCAAAGTCGCCATCGTCAAATTCCACCTCACTATTGGCGCGGGGCACACCCAGTAAGGGTTTCGGGGTGACAGAAGGAGGCTTGTCACTCAAAGTTGATGGCGGGGCAGGAAAGGTGCGAGCTATTTCCGAGGCAGGCTGTTCCCAGCCGGGCCGAACCCCGGTAAGCCCGATCAACAGCACAAGCGCTTCATGGGAACTCAGGTGCTGCAGCGTTGCCTTCAAAGGGTGTCCGTCGTGCAGCAGCCGTGCCAGACTACTTCGGGAAGCCCAGGCCTCTTCGGCCAGCGTCATCAGAAGCTGGAAGCAGGCCCGCGGCGGCATGTCAATGCAAGCCTGGAAGACGCTGTGCTTGTCCGAGATCGTGCCTCTGAGTTTGATGGGTGCAGTCATTTGCGGTCCAGTCGTAAGGTGGGCAGTTTCAGACTTGGGCTGCGGCACGCTTCGCGCTGGCTAGGCCGAAGTGCAGGAACCCGTTGGCAATGGCGTATTGCGCCGCATCCTGCATGACGATGTCGTGGGTTTTGCCAAAGCGCTCTTTGACCGCCGGCAGGATCATCCGCGCGCCGCCGCCGGCGAGCACCACGGAACTGATGATTCCCATGGAGCTGCCGCCGCCCAGCGTGGTCATCATGCGGTCGAGATATTCGGTCAGCCTGGTGGACGCGCGCTCGACGCATTCCGTGATATCAACCTCCAACTTCCCGATCCGAAGGCTGTAGATCGTGCGACCGTTTTCACCCTGGATGCCATTGCTCAGCGTCTCTTCGAGGCGAAAGTGATCGACGGTGCTTTGGGCTGGGAGTCCTTCGCTGGTGATTTTCTCAGCCACCATACCATTCAGGTGGTCGTAGTAGCCGCTCATGCCGCCCTGGACCGCGCCAGAGCGCTTGTAGAACGGACGCAGTCCCTCGCACATGAGGAAGTCCATCGTGAAATAACCCATGTCGATCGCCAGGTTGGTCGCTTTCTTCAGCCCAGGCTGACCGGCCACCGCGTTAATCATGGCACCAGCCGGCTGCGAGGTGACCAGGACATTGCGTACCGCGAGTTCAACCTTCCGTCTCGCGTAGGTGGCGCCTATGCTGTGCTCACCAAGGTACTTTGAGCTCATCACGGAGTGGTAGGTGTCCAGGGTGGTGAGGGGAAGTCCGATCACCAGCTGGTCAATTTCGCGAAGACCCGACAGAGCGAGGGCGCCAAGCATCAGGGCGTGGTAACCATCGGTCTGCGAATACTCGTCCAGGCGCGACCGCGAGTAGTTGGAGTCCGCCTCGAGGTAGGCGTCCTTCCCGATGACATAGTTGTTGGCACCCACACACACGGTCACGGTGCGAAGCGCCCCCATGCCGTTCGACTCGGCAGTCCGTTCGCGCGTCGTGATCGGCGCGACGGACGGAAAAATCATGCGTTTGATTTCTCCGTCACGGCCCTGGCTCACTACTTTTGTGTGGCCGTATCCCAAGTCGATGGCTACGATTTCAGGCATTCGAATTCCCCTTGAAAGTTAAAGATGGACGCATGGTCACATTCAAACTCCGGGGAAAACAGGCGGAAACGACGCGCAGTGTGCAAGATGGCGACACAATCGCGTCACCTTGCGTCAGTGCAGTGCTCTTATTTCGCCTCGGAGCCGTGAAATGACGCGCAAGGCGTCACGCGTTGGCAGCCCAATGTAAAACTCGCCTTTGAAAAAGAGATTGTTGCGGCCCCAACACAGTTCTTGCGCTTTGAAATTGGGCTGTGCTATATTTCAATCGCTGTCGCAGCAAGTCAGCTCCACTTTGAGGAGCCAAGAGATCAAAGATCTCAACCAGCAGGGCGCAAGTTCTGCGCGATGGATTCACCAAGAATCCAGTCTTTGAAACAACATTTTTCGCCTTTGAACCAGACAGAGTGTTGTAGAACGTAGTATCTGCGAGGCTTTCCACTCGTTTTTCGCCTTTGCGAGACGGGGAAAGCAGGCGGAACCGTCAAATTTAGTCGCACCCGTTGCAGCGTGAAAATCGCCGTCCCATGGCCCTCCTATGAGGTTTTGGAGACGCGCACCTTCACGAACTGCGACCCCCCGAACGCACGCCAGCGACCGGGGATAAAGGGTCGTCGCCAGGACACGGCGACAACGACAGGTACTCACCGCTGCCATACGTGGCAGATCTCTAAACAATCACAGCAGCCAGCGCCAGATCGCGGCTTTGCTGAGTCCATCCTCATCACACCTACCACTCGTAGGCCTACCACTCGTAGGGACAGCACGTAGCTGTCAAAGCACATGGGGCGCTCCTGCATCGTCTATGCGGGAGTAAGGGAGTTGATTGGGATAGAGACGCGTTCACCGGCGAAACGGTGCCACGGCAGTCAAGTTCAACACGACTTGATTGCTGACCTGATGTACAGGGGAGTGAGGACTCCGGAGCTAGATTCCTCGACGTAACAGCAAGTCCACAGCACCAGAGCCGTTTCAAACTGGCAGATAGCGGGATGGCATCCCTTGTCTGAAGCTCCACGCCCGGGTATCTGCCCGCCTACAGAGAAAAGACGCTTGCGACAGCCGGATCGGGACGAACCCTTTAACCGGATGGAGCTTGCTATGTCGAATCAAACTACAACGCTGACCGCCTCGCTGGCACTTCGCGAGTCACGCACACCTGCGCCAGTTCAATACAACCGCAGCCAGGCCGCACCGCTGCCACATGCGCACGCGCCAATGGCCCCGCTCGGCCACGCCATTTCCGACCAAATACGCGATTTGCCCATTCGGGAGCAGATCAGCGCCATCCTGACCGACCGCGCCCGGTTCCTCGGTGAATATCCCTCGCGCCGCGTCCTCAGTGAGCGCATCGAACGCCTGGTCACCGCATACACCGAGTTGCGCGCCATGGGCTTTCAGATTACCGATGTGACCAGCTTCGGGCTCAAGCACGCCCGCGCCTTGCTGGAAAACTGGAAACAGCGCGAGTTGTCCCGCAAGACTATTTACAACCGCTGGAGCACCCTGCGCAGCTGGACCCTGGCTCTCAACAAGCACGGCATGCTCGGCTCCATCGATGAGTTCTGGCCGGATTTCAGCGCCAATGTGCGTGATCGCACCGGTGGCCGACAACTTACCGCCCAGAAATTGCAGGAGCGCAGTGACTACCTGCGCGCCCAGCGCGACAAAACCCACTATTTCGTGGACAGGCTTGCCCGCGAAGCCGGCATGGTCCGCGAGGATGCGCTCCAGATCGAACTGAACGCCGCTCACGGCATCGTCCAAGGCTATGAGCTGCTTCGCTGCGGCCACGGCGGCGGGGCCAAGGTCTACAAGGACATGGCACGCCACCAGGTCCTGTTCGCCGAAATGGTCGACTTCATGCAACAGCGCAACCGCACTTCGCTGTGCTGGACCGGACTCGACATCGAGGATGCAGTCACGAAATACAAGGACCGTCTGGTCTATGTCGGCCGCGTCCTCTTCCCGAAGAACGCGGAAAAGACCGGCCAGCAAGGGGGTGAAGAGTGAACTCGGTGGCTGTCACTCCGGGTATGGGCGCTCGGGCCGGGCTAGCGCGGGTGGAGTCGGGTGACTGGCGGCTCCGGCTGTCAGCCCTGATTGCCAAGCACTGCAAGACGAAGGTCAAGGGCGACTCCCGCACCACGTCCCATATCACCCAGAAGAGGGCTTTTCAGAATGTGATGCACGTCTTTGAGTGGCTGCGCCGCGAGCTCGGTTTCACCCGGCTTGCCAATCCCATGTCACTCGATGAGCGTCACTTCAAGGCGCTGGCTGGTCACATCCGCGCGAAGGTCGAGCGCGGCGATTTCGGTCCGGCCCAGGCGGCAGGCTATGCCACCTATTGCCGGCACCTTGCGCGCTGGATCGGAAAACCCGAATTCGTGACGGTTTTCAGCGAAACGCTCGGCCGCAGCGTCTGCAAGCGTCAACTGGTCGCCCAGGTGGACAAATCGTGGGAGGGCAATGGCCTTGACCCTGACAAGCTGATTCTTGAGGTTGCCCGGTTCGAGCGCTGGGTTGGGCTGGTGCTGCTCGCCCAGCATGCGTTCGGTCTGCGCAAGATGGAAGCGCTCCGCCTGAGGCCAATGCGGGACATCGGCCCTGCCCGGGTGGCTGGTACCGGCGAGGCCGATTGGTCGATGGTCCATATCCACCTGGTGGACGGCACCAAAGGAGGCCGCCCGCGCGTCGTTGATGTGAGTGATCCGCTCGGCGTCAGCGCTGCCCTCCTGTTGCGCGAGGAAATCAAGCATCTGGATGATCGCGAGTTCCTGCCGCCACCGCAGTTCACTCTCGCGCAGAACCAATACCGGTATGAGAGCGTCATGGCCCGCTTCGGCATCACGAAGAAGGCGCTCGGCGTGACAGGGCACGGGCTGCGCGCTGGTTTTGCCTGTGATCGCCTGGAAGCCGCTGGCATCACGCCAACCGTGCGCGGCGGCGACGGCCAGCATGCCGATCCTGTCCACCAGCTGGTCACCTACAAGCAGCTCACTGAGGCAATGGGCCACGGGCGGATTTCTGTCGTCGGCGCTTATGCCGGTGCAGTCAGCCCGTACTCTGCCCGCAAGAAAGCCAAGGCCGATGCCACCGCGCGCCGCCTGGCTGAGATCGAAGCGCTCGGCCCGCTTCAGCCGGTCGAAGGTGCCTGCAGCGAGAGCACCCCGTCCGAACTCCGCTCACCAGAAGCAACCCCTACCGAGCAAATCCCTGTTCCCGCATCCCCCGCCCAAGGAGTCTCACCATGATTCAGCTGATTGCCGTTCACATGCAAGGCACGGTTCCTTGCGTTCTGGAGTTCGATCCTGCCAGGCTGGACCCGGTGCAGCGCCGCGCTCTGGCCTGCCTGCCGCGCTCGCCCGCCGGCGTGCCGGAGCTGCGAGGCCTGACCAAACAGGAATCCCCGAAGCTCAGCTTCAAGTTAAAGGTCACGCCCGACCAGCTGGTGGCCGACCGCGTGCCCGAGCTGCTCAGCCTGTGGGAGGGCAAATACACCGAGGCTCGGCTCAAGGAAATCGCCAAGTCCAGCAAGCTCGAGCGCGATGCCGCAGCAGCTGCCGGTATCTGGAAGGCCGACAGTGACAAGGTGGATCTGAACGCCCTGCATGACGGCGCGACTCCGGAGGAAATCGCCCGCCTCAACGAAACCCGGGAAGGGCTGGCCAGCGGGAAGAAGCGCGGTGCCGGCAAGCCAGGCCGCATCGCCAAGCCCAAGATCGTGCAGTCGGTGCTCGATGCGACTACCACCGTGAACCATGAAACCGGCGAGCGAAAGGAGTTGGCCAGCGCCTCGGAAAAGGTTGTCGCGGCTGATCAGGCCAAAGATATCGTCGCCCGCATGCGCCAGGCTGGACCGTCGCAGGAATCGCAGCTGGCGGATCCGCTGGAGTTGGCCAGCGCCCAGACCGGGGTGGCCCCAGTCGCACAACATGCCGCTGCCGGCGACGTGGTGGGCGATGTTGCACCTGGTGGGCCAGCTGGTGCCGGCGAAATCGCGCAAATGCCCGCCGACCTGGAAGGCCAACCTCTCGATGCTGGAAAGGTCGAGAAAACTGCGATTGCCTCGGGCGCCGGACCAGCGAGCCCGCGCCGGCCGCGCGCGCACCAGGTGCGTGTTGCTATTGAACAGCACAAGGCCGGTACCGGCAAAGGGCCGCGCCTGCTGGAGCTGGCCCCGTTCGATCTGTTCGCCATGCTCAAGCCTGAAAAGCCTGAAAAGCCTGAAGGCGACAAGGTCGCCAGCGCCGCATCTGCGCCCGCGCCGCGCGGCTCGGCACCTGCCCGCGCTGGTATTGAGACCGTCGACGGCACCGCGGGCGAGGATTCTGACAATGCAGCGAGCAGCGCACAGGCCTCGGACACGGATGCGCCGGCGCTGGACTGGGGCGGCCTGGGCAGCGTCCGGCTTTCCGACCAGGTGGGGCAAGGCTCCGCACTCATGTTGCCTACCTCAGAGGTTTTCGAGGCGCTGGGGCATTTGAGCCTGCTGGAGCCGCTGGCAGTGGATATCCAGTGGCTGCGCGACGCGGCGCGGGATGCCGCCATCGAGCTCGCGGATCCGCAGCGCCTGGACCAGGCCACCGACTGGCTGCAGCACCAGATGGTGTGGCGCAGCGAGGAACTGCGCAAATGGCTTGGCAAGGGTGATTTGGTGTCGCCGGATGCCGAAGGCGGGGACCCGTCGGCTGCCGTCACCGGCGCGCCCCGGGCCAGTTCCCGCCCGCCGGGCTGGGTGTCCACAGCCATGAAGATGGCGCCGCTGGCCCAGCAGATCGCGGTGGACATCGCCATGCTGGAACTGACCTGCGGTGAGGTGGAGGCCGCCCTGGGCGGCATGCCGACGTGGGCGGTGGACGCGATGCAGCAGATGCGCGGTTTCGAGGCGCTGCAGGCGGAAAACCCGATCACGCCTGAATCGCCACGGCCCGGTACCGCTTTCAGAGACTGCTGGCGCGCCGAGCTGCTGCGGATCGACCGCTGGTGCGCCCAGTTCAAGCAAATCAAGATCGCGCGCCAGGTGGGGCTTTTCGGCTCCGCTGCAGATCAAAAGCTGCTGGTGCGGCTGGAAGCGCTGATCACTCGCACCAAGGACTGGCAGGCCACGCGCTCGCAGCCCACCCGCGCGCTGGCCGTCTGGATCGCCTTTGCGCTGTCACTCGATCACAGCGCCGTGGCTTTTTCAGAGCAGCTGGCCAGCGGCACCACGGCCGCGCATGACGCGCCCGCCCGGCGTGGTCATGGGTTCACCCGTTCCACCCACCCCAGCCGCAAGGCAAGCATCAAGGAGAGCAGCCATGTCTGAAGTCATCAGTCTCGTTCTGGAGCGCACCGGCCTGCCTGCCGCGCTGGCCGATTCGGAGTTCACGGTCGAAAGCCTCTGCGCCGAGCAGCGCATGAGCCCGGAACAGGTGGTCGACCAGATCGCCTATGCCCATTTCCTTTTCTGGTGGGCCGGCTGCCTGTCGCGATTCAAGCCGGGTACGGCCGTGAGCACGATGTGGAAGGCCTACCCGCACGGCGCCATGCTGGCCGACAGCGATTGGTGCTGGTGGTCACTGGAGCGCGTGGCGCGCGACGGCACCGCGCTGGCCCACGAGCTGGGCGTCGAAGGCCTGGTGATCGCCGAAGGGCGGCAGGGCGCGGCGGTACTGCACTGGCCCGGTCACCAGGTGAATACGGCGGTGCTGCTCATGGTTCCCTTCGCCACCGGCGGCAATGTGGACCGCACTGCGGTGGATCCGTCTCGCTTCATCGCCTCCAAGGGCTTTGATGACGCACATCGCGTGATTCCATGTGCCCTCCTGGGCCGGCCAGAACCCGCGCGTGCGGTGACGCCATTTCGCATGACCGCGCCCGCGCCGGAAACGGCCCAGGACAGCCACTCGGCGCTGGTTTGTTCGAGTAACGCCACTTGGCGCACCCCGCGTCGAGTACTAAAAAAGACCTGCAATTAGGCCTTGTTTGCCCCTTGAAGTTCTCCCCTTTTGGTTAACCATGAATCGAGTGACAAACATGAATGCAAGCAAAGCGTTAGGAGTGACATCAATATGCAACCCGTACCCTGGACCCAAAGCGACATCAACGCCAGCGTGGCACGCAAGCTCGAAGCGCTGCGTTCACTCAAGGGCGGCCCGCCTGGTGAAAGCCTGGACCAGCGCCTCGCGCGCGCCAAAGACCGCCTTGCCAGCATCGAGAAGCAAGAACTCGCGCTTCAGCACTATCAGCCAAGGGCACGCGTTATGAGCAGCGCGGGCAGCTTCTCCGGCTTCATGCGCCGCGCCGACGATGGTGGCGGAAACGATTCCGGTTCGGACACGCCGCGCCGGCGTTACACGGCGGCGGATGACAACTACGCCGCGGCGCCCAAGGATCCTGTCGTCTCGGATGAAGCCGAAGTGGCGCGGGACGCCGAAAGCGAGCGCCGCCTGCTCGAAGCCAACCAGCGCCAGACCAGCGAAGACTGGGTGGTGCTGGACCGCCTGACGGTCCTGGCCAAGCTGGCGACTATCCCTGAAGGCCTGACCCTGGCGCGTCTGGGCGCGCTCATGCTGGGTGACAACGCCAAGCCGCGCGACACGCGCCGCCTCTCCGCGATGATGAAACGCGAAGAGGACCGGGGCTGGGTAGAGACCGCCGGGCGCGGCCTGCCCATCACCATGACCGAGTTCGGGCGAAACAAGCTGGCTGCGACCGACATCGCCGCCGGCAGCGAAAAAACGCTCGCGGAACAAGCCCTCCGGCTGGAGCGCCAGAAGCAGCGCCTCATGAAGAAGGCGCCGAAGGGCGCGCCAGATACTGTTCCGCCCACGGACGATCCACCGCCCTCAGCCGCCAAGGCCTCGAAGCCGGACAAGCCTGGCAAAGAAGCATCCGCGAAGGTGCCGCCCACGAGCAAGAAAGGCGGCGCGTGATGGATCTGCCCGGCGACCAGCCGCAATCCTCCGTCGCTTCAGCGCCGCTTGTGTTCATGCCGCGCGCGGCGCTGGCCACCGGCCAGGACCTGGGGCTGTCCATGACGCCGGCAATCGAGCAGCTGCTCGCATCCAATGCCGTCGTGGCGGTGGGTTGTAGTGGTGGCAAAGACGGAACCGCCGCGGCGCTGCAGGTAGCCCAGTACCTGGACCGTATCGGGCACACGGGCCCGCGTGTCCTGGTGCACGCGGATCTCGGCCGCGTCGAGTGGAAAGACAGCCTGCCCAGCTGCCAGCGCCTGGCCGATCACCTCGGCTGGGAGCTGATGGTCGTCAAGCGGGCTGCAGGTGACCTGATGGACCGGTGGCAGGTGCGGTGGCGCAACAACGTGGCGCGCTACGCCGACCTGTCCTGCGTGAAGCTCATCCTGCCATGGAGTACTCCGGCCATGCGCTTCTGCACCTCGGAATTGAAGGGTAGCGTGATCATGTCAGCGCTGCGAAAGCGCTTTCCAACGTCGGACATCTGCAATGTGACCGGTGTCCGCGCTCAAGAGAGCTCTGCCCGCAAGAAAATGCCGGTCTCCAAGGTCGAGCTCAAGCTGCAGCGCAAGAACACGGCTGGCATGTCATGGAATGCCATCCATGAAATGGAAATCGAGGCGGTCTACCAGGTCATCGGGGATGCCGGCCTGGCGCTGCACGAGGGTTACACCAAATACGGCTCGTCCCGGATCTCCTGCGCATTTTGCATCCTCGGCTCCCTCGCCGACCAAAAGGCATCCGCGAGCTGCGAGGACAACCACGCGATCTACGTCGAGATGGTCGAGCTGGAAGCCCAAAGCACCTATGCATTCCAGGGCAACCGCTGGCTGGCCGATCTGCGGCCGGACCTGCTACCCGCCGACCTGGTCAGCCGGATCGCCGGAGCCAAGCTGGCGGCCGCAATGCGGGTCGAGCTGGAGGCCCGGATCCCCAAACATCTGCTTTACGTGAAAGGCTGGCCGACGGTCATGCCCACTCGCGAAGAGGCAAACCTGCTGGCCGATATCCGCGTTTCCGTGGCGGGGCTGGTGGGCATCGAGGCCCAGCACCTCACCGGCGAGGCCGTGTTGCAGCGCTATGCCTATCTGATGAGCCAGAAGGCCATCAAGGATGCCGGCGGTGGGCCTGCAGGCCTTGAGCAACCCGAAGACACGATGGAGGGAGAGTGACCATGGGCCAGCGTCGCGGGAATCGGGGCGGCTTGGACAACGGACATCTGTTGCGGGGCATGAAGACGGCCGCTGGAAGGTTCCAGATCCGCAGGACTTGCCAAAAAGCGCAACTTGCACCAAATCGCAAGCTGTCATGCCGCAGGCCGCCGACAGTGTGCACTTTTAACTATGAAGAAGGCGAGGCTTTTTGAACGGCCAGCCCGCACTTGCCTGCGTGGAGCGGGGCTGGGAGGACTCCAATGCCTAACACCACTTTCTTCATTGATGGCAAACGGGTCGAGCAGCAAGATCGCTTTGGAGACGGCTCGCGCTGGTTTGAAATGATGCTGTTGCCTGACCTGGCTGACGTGGCCGGGCCATTCACCCCTGTTGAGTTTGCTCGGCATCGCGCCTGGGGCCTTGACCCGGCTTGGGCGAAGCGGCCTGCTATCCACGTGCCTATGCAGGACACCAATGACACCTACAACGGCGGCTTTTGGCCGCAAAAGCAATGTGAGCCGGCAGATGTGATTGCGTCCGGTTTGCAGTTCGGGCGGCAGTACCACGCCTGCGTGTTCAAGTATTGAGGGATCGAGGATGGAAATGTTTGGCATGCCTGTTGGTCAGCTCAATGCACATCTTGCAGACGACATGATGATGCGCGTTGGTCTTCCGAACAGGGGTGGGAGCCTTGCCTTCCATGCCTTCAACGAAGGCTACCCGGTTATGGTCAGCGCCAGTGCATTCTGGAACCCGGCAACATCAAGCTTTCAGATCCCCGATGCGTCCAATTTGCATGAACTCGACCTTGCCCTTGATTCGGCTGGTTTTACGGCCATGAAGCTGTGGAAGGCAAAAGGCGATCAGGCAGGTATCGCCAAAGTCTTCCCATGGCGCTTCGAGCAATACGTCGAACTGGCATCTCTCATGGGCGTCAGTTGGTGGTCTCAGCCGGATCTGTGCTGCGAACCTGAAATCGCAACAAGCCAGGCTGAAATCGACTACCGAATTGCCGCGACGGCAACTCTGCTCGAAGGGTCGCTGCGAATGGTCTACGAGTGGCAGAACGCCCTGGCGAGATCCTGCACGGCAACGACGGTGGCCAACATGGTCAAACCACCGGTTCCAGTTCTGCAAGGATGGAGTTCTGGGGACTATCTCCGAAGCCTTGACCTCCTCATGCAGGTCTGGGAGCGCTGGCAGCCGTGGCTTGCCACACCGGCGCTGATCGGTGTCGGCTCAATGTGCCGGCGCACGCTCAATCACCCAACGCACGGTCTTCACGCCATTTTGGCTTCCCTCGAAGGCCAGATTCCTGCGGACTCCCGGTTGCACCTCTTTGGCGTCAAGGGCGCATGCCTCGCTAATTTGAAGATGCTGGATTTCGTCGCTTCGGCCGATTCGATGGCATATGACTTTGGCGCGCGCGTAAAGGCCCACCGTGCGGGCCGCTCCAACACGATTGCACACCGCTCGGCGGAAATGACACGCTGGATGTCAGCTGCAGCACAGAGGATAAAACCAGCATTTGGGGATCAACTCCGGCTTGGGCTTTTCGCCTGATCGCCCGGCGCTGATATTCGTCATCACATCACATCACATCACATCGAGCAACTTACCGGGAGGAATCATTTATGAACCCAAGTCAGCCAACCATGGGCAGTAGTACGGCAGCAACATGCCTTCCTCAACCCAGCGACATTGGCGAGCTGGTGGACAGCCTTCATGAGGCAAATTCTGGTCCACGACGAACTGTTGCGGCCGTTGCAGCACGCGCCATGGAGGAAATGGTCGAGTTGTGCCTGTCGGCTGGGCTGGATTCTGGCGGCATCTTGGCCACTGTGGTTGATGCACTGGCCAATCAGGCGATGAAACAGGGCTACCTCCAAGGCTGCACGGTCTATCCGAGCGAGATATTCGCTGACAAGTCCCCCCGCGCTCTTGTCGGTGAAATGGCTGATGTCCGGCTGCTCCTCAAAGACCTGGAGTATGTAGCCATGGTCCAGGATCAGCCTGACGGTGCAGAAAAAAACGTAATGCAGGCACTGCAACAAGCCAAGCTGGACGGGGTACTCTACCTTGATCGGCAGGGCACTATGCGGCGTCGTAAGCCACATGTGAACGACCTGGGAAGGACGCCCCTTGACTGGTGATATCGGCCTTGATGTTGCGGCTGATCCCGGGGTGCTCAGCGCCGCGAGCGCCGCCGACCCTGTAGTGGCCCCCCTCAATCGCCATCAAGTTAAACGGTTGCGCTTCTACTTCCAGCAAGGCAGGCATTCCCTCTCGTACACCCCGGATTCCATCGATCTGGATCTGATCGCCCTCAAAACCATCGTCCTGGAAGCCACCGGCAGCGGATACACCAAGATCAAGATAACGGAATTGGGGCTGGCTACATTGCACCAGCGCCGACAAAATGACTTGTCTGTGCGTCAAGTCCACCATGACTTGGGGGGGAGGGTTGCTGAATACCTGCGCGAGCAGGGCCGCATCACCTGGGAGAACATCCAATTCAAGAATCTGATGGCCAGCGAAGACCTCAAGACGTCCGGGGGCGAACCCTACCAGTTCTGGAAACATGTCCGTCCGGATGTGTTTTCC
This sequence comes from Polaromonas sp. JS666, assembly GCF_000013865.1. NCBI lineage: Bacteria > Pseudomonadati > Pseudomonadota > Betaproteobacteria > Burkholderiales > Comamonadaceae > Polaromonas > Polaromonas sp. JS666. The sequence goes on along the minus strand of NC_007950.1, from coordinate 175,833 downwards.
ATCGCCCCCACTTTGGATATGAAGACCGCAAACCCGTGCGTTCATGAAGTCAAGGTGTCGCGGGCAGACTTTTTGAGCGACAAAGCCAAGCCAGAAAAACGCCAAGCCTACGCGATGCTGGCGCAGGCCGTTTACTACGTCGCTCCAGAAGGCATGATCCAGCTCCACGAACTGCCCAAAGAAGTCGGTTTATTGGTTGAAGTCAAGGCTGGCCAGTTCACGCTGGTAAAGCGAGCACGCAAAAACAAGATGACGCTCCAGCCCCATCACTTTCTGAATCTCATTGTGAAACCCGGCCAATACCCTGAAAACTACGGCATCTGACAGGACAAAGGCATGCTTCAAAAACTCAAGACCCTATGGGCAAAACCAGTGCCTTCCGCGGTCGAAGACAACAAGTTCGATCACATCATGGGTATGGCCAACAGCATCGCCCAAAAGTCGCCTTTAGGCCTTCGTGAGCTTGTCCGGGCATTGCTCCTGCCCCTGCAGGCTGAGCATATGGTCGCAGTGGTTGAACGGGTGCAGCATGCTGCACCGGCTGAAATCAGGTATTGGGACTTCTTCTTTCGGATTGAAAACCAGTCGGACTACTACCTACGAAACAAGCCACGGGAGGTGCTGACCCTCGGACGTGATGTACTGCTGCCTACGGTTTGGAAACGCTCCAGTTATTTCAATGCGCTGGCATCGATAGGTACGGGCAAAAGTCTTGGGCCCTGGTGTCAGGATGAAGACAACCGCACGATTTCTCTCCTGCTGCCATGGCGCATCGGCTTTGTGAGTGGCGGCAACCACTCCATTACGGCCGGAATTCTGATGAGCGAGGGCGAAGTCGTGGCCACCGAGGTCTTTGACATGACACCTCTGTTGCAGCGTGTGCGTTGTGACGGCAAGACCTATCGTGAAATCAGCACAGATCGGGTCCTGGGCGTGGTGACCGACCCTCGACGTGCAGCTGTCTTTGAAATTGGCCGCATGATGTTGGGATGCCGTCTCCCTGTCAATTAGCAGGCCCGGGAAGTCAAGTTTTCACCTATTTAGCGTCAAGGGTGCATGCCTGGCTGATTTGAAGTTGCTGGATTGCGTCGCATCCGCAGATTCGATCAGTAGTGTCCGGTTAAATCCGTCTGGATTCACGTGAAAGCCAATACTGGCGCGGCCTGGAGGCCGATTTTGTTTGGTGCCGATTTGAAACTTGATTTCTCATTTTTGTGTAATTTCCCGGGATTGATGCCCTGGGAGATTGGCCATGAATGTCGGCAAGACGCTGTTTGCGCAGGTCATGGAGTTTGTTCCATGGACGAGTTTTTCGCGCATCGTGCAGCGCCACGGTGGAGACGCCGGGGTACGCAGGATGAATTGCGCCGAACAGTTTCGCGTCATGGCGTTTGCGCAGTTGACTTGGCGCGAGTCCTTGCGCGACATCGAGGTGACGCTGGGAGCGAACGCCGGCAAGCTCTATTCGATGGGTTTGCGCCACAGCGTTCATCGATCCACTTTGGCCGACGCAAACGACTCGCGGGATTGGCGCATTTGGTCCGACCTCGCGGCCTTGCTCATTCGACGAGCCCGCAAGCTCTACCGCGAAGAGGACTTGGGGCTGGACTTGACCAATACGGTTTACGCCCTGGATGCAACGACGATCGATCTGTGTTTGAGCCTGTTCGACTGGGCCCCGTTTCGCAGCACCAAGGCAGCCGTGAAGATGCACACGTTGCTGGACTTGCGCGGCTCCATTCCCGCCTTCATCCACATCAGCGACGGCAAGATGGGCGATGTCAACGTGCTGGACTTCCTGCCCGTCGAGGCGGGCGCCTTCTACGTGATGGATCGTGGCTATCTGGACTTCGCTCGCCTGTACAAGATGCATCAGGCCGGCGCCTTCTTCGTCACACGCGCCAAGCGCGGCATGAACGCCAGGCGGGTGTACTCGGCTCAGACCGACAGGGCGACTGGCGTGATCTGCGATCAGAGCATTGCGATGAATGGCTTCTACGTCTGCAAGGACTACCCCGAGCAGTTGCGCCGCATTCGCTTCAAAGACCCCGAGACGGGCAAGACGCTGGTGTTCCTGACCAACAACACGACCCTGCCAGCGCTGACCATCGCCGCTTTGTACAAGAGCCGCTGGCAGGTGGAGTTGTTCTTCAAGTGGATCAAGCAGCATTTGCGGATCAAGAAATTTCTGGGCACGAGCGAGAACGCCGTGAAAACGCAAATCTGGTGCGCCGTCTGCACCTACGTGCTCATCGCCATCGTCAAGAAGGAGCTTCAACTCGATGCCTCGCTCTACACATTGCTACAGATTCTTTCCGTCTCGATCTTCGAGAAAACTCAGCTCTCATGCGCCCTGCAGCTCGGTTTCCCAATTCCAGAAACACCGCTTGGTGATAACCAGTTGAATCTGTTCAACTTTTAACCGGACACTACTGAGATTCGATGGGAAATGACTTTGGCGCGCGCGTAATGGCCCACTGTGCGGGCCGCCAACAGGATTTCACACCGCTCGGCGGAGATGACGCGCTGGATGTCGGTGGCAACTCAGAGCATGAAACAACATTTGGGGATCAACTCCGGCTTGGGCTTTTCGCCTGACCATCCAGCGCTGATACCGGTGGGTGGGATTTCAAGACGCTATCGAGTCGTCCACCGGGCCATACGTGCTTTGCCGGTCGGCAATGTCGTCGTAGGCCTTGTGAAAACCATCCCGGAGCATGTCGGCCTTGATCTTGTCCCGGCGGGACCGGAGCTTCTCTGTATTCAGGACCGCCGGCGCGCCCGGGAACTTGCATAGCCAGCGGACGGTGAAGTGTTCCACCTTGGCCTTTGGCCGCTCGCTGCGTCCCACCACTACCGTCCCGTGAATCACCATGCTGTGGGCGTTCATCAGGATGTCCCCGACGATCACCATGGGCCTCAGGAGCTCATTGCGGGTGCCTGGCTCGCAAAGGGTCGCCAGCCGAACTAAAGGAATCGCTATCGCTCCTGCAGGCGTCAAGGGGCTTGATGAGCTGGAAGCCGGCGGCGGACTTTGAAATGGACGATAAGCATGCCAGCACCCGGTACAGCAGCCAGGCTCGAGTCGGGTACAACTCGCCCCCGCGCGCCGCGCCGCTCGGCCGTGACCTTGCTCCAGATCCAGCGCAATTTCCCGGCATAGCTGCCCAGCTGCGTCTCGCTGGCAGTCAGACCCAGCGCATTCCATCGACGCCCTGGAGGGACGGTTTACCCGGCATCCGGGCATGTATTTAGATTGTTCTATCCAGCTAACAAAATCAAAATATGTTATTTTTAATTAACAGTACTGATTGATGGTTTAGGGTCAGTCATGTTATATTAATGAAACACTATCAGAATTTGTTAACTTAAATGAACACACTGAAAGACATCGCCGAGAGCCTTCGCCAGGGGCGAAAGGACGTGACCGACGTGGATCTGGCCGCCAAGGCGGGCCTGACCCGCCAGAGTGTGAGCCGCGCCCTGAGTGGCGTGCACAACTTCAACGTGACCACATTGCTGGCCATCGCAGAAACCAACGACCAGGTAGTGATGCTGGTGCCGCGTGAAATGGCCCGCGCACTGGCGGGCGCCAACCAACCCCGAAGCCAGGGCGTATCGACGATGACTGACGAACTCAGGAGCCTGTGATGCTCAACGTCGAAGTCCTCAACATATTCCTGAACGACCGGCCTGCCGGCAAACTTTTCCGCTTTGCCAACGGAACCACCAGTCCCATTGTCCGGTTCGTGGCAGACGATGCCTTTGCCGACGATCCCAAACAGGACACCCTGTCGGTCAGCATGCGCGCCCGCGATCCGGCGCAACAAGCGTCCTTGTGGAAAGACATCAGCGCCCCGATCTTCAATGGCGCCGATGGTCGCCTGCCCGTATTTTGCCAAAACATGCTGCCAGAGGGGCTGTTCCGCGCCCACCTGGCACAGGAGCGCGGTTGCAGGGAAGACGATCACTTCGCCCTGTTTGCGGCCAGCGGACTGGATCTGCCAGGCGCGGTGAAGGCGATGCCGGCAGTGCTGTCCCGCGAAGAACTGGCTCGCCTCGTCACGCAGGAGAACGACGCGCTGGAAATGTCAGTCACTGCGGATCCATTGCCGCTTGGCGTGTCGATTTCTGGCATGCAGCCCAAGGTGGGCCTGATCGAGCAGGGTGGGCGCTACGTGGCGCGCAAGCGCCATGGCGTGACCCGCATCATTGGCAAGCTGCCCCAGGTGGACCGGCCCATGCTGCCCGAAGTCGAGGATTTGAGCCTGTCACTGGCCCAGGCCGCGGGCGCCAATGTGTGCGAACACAAATTGGTGTCGCTGGAAATGCTGAAATTTGAGCATGGCTACACACTGGGCGGCAGCGGCAATTTCCTGGCCGTCACCCGATTTGACCGGGACGGCGGCAAGCGCATTCACTGCGAGGATTTCGCGCAGGCACTGGGCGTTGATCCAGGCAACAAGTACACCGGCGCCACCTACGCCGCCATGGCCGGTTTGATGCTTCGATATCCAGACACCCTGGGGCTGACCGCAGTGCACGAGATGCTGCGCCTGATTGCCATCAATGAGCTGATGGGCAATCTGGATGCCCATTTGAAGAATTTCTGCCTGCTGTACCCGGACGGGCGCAACCCGGTACTTTCCAAGGCCTTTGACATCGTGGCCTGGTCGGTCTACATCACCGGCCAGGGCAACGCGCTCGCGCTTTACCGTACCGAGGATCCAGCAAAGCACAAGGTATCCAGGACTCTGGGCCCAGCGGCGCTTCGCGATTTCTGCAACCTGCTGGGCATTGCTGAACAACCTTGCTCCAAAGTCATACGTGAAACCGTGGCCCGGGCGCAGGATCTGTGGCCCGACATGATCCGCGACAGTCAGATGCTGGACGCGCAGAAGGAACGGCTGCTGAACCACCTGGAGACGCACCCGTTTGCACGGCGCAAGGAAGGGGCGGCCGCCAAGCTGCAAGCGAAACAAGCGAGCGACCAATAACGCCGCCGTGGCCGACGCCGAAAATCATGCATTCCACAACCGCCTCCGATAACCCAACAAAACTGCTCGCGATCGTTGAAGTTGACGAAGCGCAAAAGGTTCAATGTCAGGAGCCTGGTTGCGGCCATGGCGTCTACAAACGCATCCATGTTGTGGACGTTGGTGGCGGCCAGATCATGGTGATGGGCTCTACCTGCTTTGAAAAGCGTTTTGGTTCCGCACCGCACATACAGCCCGCGTATACGGCAAATGGAGCTGGGCGAAGGCTTACTGAAGAGCAGCGTCTATTGCTTGTGCACAACACCGCTCAGCTGCTCGCCATTTTCGAAGATGAGGAAAACGCCATCCGCGCAAGGCGGCTTGAAGTGCTTGAACGGTCCCGTAAAGCGATTGCGGATCGTCAAGCGAGGTTTGACGCAAGAAGCGCATATCTGCGACAGCTTCGTGCGGCCGAAGTGCCGGCTCAAGCCACTGCGAAGGCCATCCCGTGGGGATGGGTGAAGCCAATGTCCTCAATGGCATATTTCCACTGGCCAGACGGTCAGGGATGGATTCGTGTGATGCATGGCAACGGGAGCCAGCGTGTGATGCCGTGGCCGACGTTTGATGGGTGGGATGAGGCGCTTCCGCCGTCAGTTGGTAACCCAGATTTAGACCTGGGAGGGTATCGAGTCACCGACATTCTTCCCTGCATTGCATACTTGCGAAAACATGCCCTATGGGAGCGAATTGGCATTTGGAGCGACATCATGAAAGCCATTTCCAAAGCCCGTTGACGCGCATTTCGTAACTGTCCCAGCAGACACGGTCAGGGTCGCAGAGCGAGTTGAGGTTTCAATCGCGAAGCTTGTCACTCCAAGTGGTACAGATTTTGGGAAGAAATTCGGCATAATTGCCGCACGGGGCAGAAATGCCTCGTAGCCAGCTGCGCTTTTAGCAGCCTGTCGCTGACCTTTGGGTTGGTGATCTCCAACTGGCCCAACGTGGGCTCTTTTTTAAGGGATCCATCATGAAGACCATCGTTGCTGTTCGCGCACATGTGCGCCTCGGGTATGGGAGCGCTCCCCACCGGTGGCTGAACGCGGCCGAGGATCTTGGGCAATGACGCGAGCGACGATAGAAACTGAGCTGGGCACGGAAATCTTCTGCTCGCGCAGCCAGGAGTTCTGGCCGCGCGACCCGGAGTTCTTCTTCTTCTTCACGAAGGGAAGGCCGCATTCGTGGTGCAAGGCCTGCTACACGAACAGCCCTTCGACTGCGGCCAAGCGTGTCCGGTACGCGGCCAAACACTCGAAGCAAACACATTTGCCAGAAGTGCCGCAGGCAGGCGCAACAGCATTCCCTCCGCAGGCGCCGGGGCTCGCTGAGAACGATGATTTGTTTTCCTGGCTGTTTCGACCATCTCCGGATTTTGGCCCGCGAGCGGCGGCATGACCGCGCCGGCAGACCGAGTGACTTGAAGTTTCAACGCAACCAACTATTCTGAATTTATGAAATCTGTTTCAACAAAAACCAGCGCAGCCCAATATCCAGGACTGGACGAATCGGCTGAATCGGGCGGCGCGCTTTGGATGCTCGCCGCAGTCCTTCTGGTCACTGCCGCCTATTTCTTTACCGCAGATGGGGCCCCCGGGGCTGACAGCATGCCTGCGGCCCACCTGTCCACCGAATCGAGCCACGCTACCAAACAAAACGAAAGCCAGCAACCATGAACCTAAAACGCATCCTAGCGGCCGCCGGCGCGCTGCTGCTTTCCGCTTCCACCTGGGCATTTGCGTGCGCAGAGCACTTTGCCGGGGGCCAGCCGCCGACTATCACGAACCCGGCCATGTCCAAGCAGGCACGAACGCTCTGCTACGACCAGTTTGCCGTGCTGCACTCCGGCATTACCCGCACGCCGCTTTGGTCTGCGGAAAAGCTGTCGGCCGGCCAGCTGGACCAGGCGCGCGGCATGGTGCGACAGAACAACTTCCACCCGGAAACGCAGCTTCCGGCCTCGGAGCGGGCCGAACTGCGTGACTACAGCAGGTCCGGCTATGACCGTGGGCACATGAGCCCTTCCGGAAACATGCCCACGCCGCGCGCCCAGCAGCAGAGCTTCACGATGGCCAACATGGTCCCGCAGGATTCCAACATGAACCGCGGCCTCTGGGAAGGCGTCGAGTCGGCCGTCAGGACCTATGCGAAGAAGCGCGGTACCGTCTATGTCATCACCGGCCCACTTTTCGAGGGAAACAGGCTGTTGACGCTGAACAACCGCGTCATGGTGCCGACATCGCTTTACAAATTGGTCTATGACCCGGCGCGCCAGCAGGCCGGTGCCTATGTCGCCCGCAATACCGCCACGATGGACTACCAGGTCATCAGCGTGGCCGCGCTGGAGGCCCGCGCGGGGCTCGATCTGCTGCCGGGCGTGCCCGCAAAGGTCAAAGCATCGGCGATGTCGTTGCCGGCGCCAACCCCCCACGGCTATGGCGGGGCTCAAGGCAAGAATAAAGCCGCGCCCAGCCAGCCAGATTTTCCCCACCTTCCCTCGGGCGCATCACTGATGGCCCAGATGGTTCGCTCAATCACAAATCGGAGATATTGATGCCACTCTCATTTAAACCCTTTGCGGATGAATCGTCCGTGGTCACGGTCGACCAGATGACCGTCGAGAACCGTCTGGACCGGGTCATCGTCACCGGCTCGATTGAAATCACGCATGACAAGGAAGGGCTGGCGAAGGCGGAGGCGCTCCTCGCCCTGCTGCAGCCTGTGCTGCAGCACCTGCAGCAACAGACGGGGCTTCCAGATCACGTCGTCACGGCCGCACCGGCGACCACTGCAAATCCATTTCTCGGAAATAAGGGATCCTGAAATCCATGACCGTCATCACCAATCACAAATTCCAGAAACACTGGGCCGCGCTGGAGGCCCGCGCTGCGCCGGCACCCGGCGTTGCCGCCAAGTCGAGCCACTCGCTCAGGCCGCGCTTGGTCTGCTGCACGCTGACAGGCATTGATGCGGGCGTCCCCTTCGAGACGCTGCAGGAAGTCTCCCGCCGGCACAGCTATGTCGAGTTCGGCGTGCTGTACAGCACCTCGAAGCAGGGAAAGGGACAGTATCCAAGTTTGTCCTGGATCAGCAAACTGGCCCTGCAGGCCCAGGAACAGCCCGGCGTCCGCCTTGCACTGCACGTGTGCGGCGGGGCAGTTGAGGATCTTCTCACGGGGCAGGGCCATGTGACCGAGGTTGCCGCAGCGTTCCCATGCATTCTGATCAAACGGCTGGAGTCCCGCGAGGGCTACACCATAGAGGGCGCGGCTGCGGCGCTCAAAACGACCGAACAGTGGGTGCATGAGCGCATCCAGGACGGCACCATCCGCGTGACAAGGGCGAAATGGGACCGCCGGCGCCTGTACATCACCGAACCCATGATTCAGCGCCTGAAGGAGGCCTTGGCGCGCCCGAGACGGGAAAAGCCGCTGAGCAAGGATTGGTTGATGCTCAATGGCGGGGCTGCGGAGGCGGGCGTCTGCACCACGACCCTGATCCGCTGGGCCGAGGCCGGAGATCTTCCGCGCCGCCAGTCCAACCTTGGCTGGCGCTATCACAGGGAAGATCACAGGGAAGCTGTGCGCGCCCAAGCACGTGTCTACTGGGAGAACGTCCGGTTCCACCGGGCTACTCCACCGGAGTGGCTGCAGGCTGAGATCCTGTAGGGGTCAATACGCGCGCGCGGCGGCGCGGTAGCCACAATGGGACGAGATGCTGCGAAGCGGTCTGAGAATTAGGCTCGACCACGCGCGTAATTGAGCTCGGCGACCAGGTAGCGGACGGCTACTACCCTGATGGACACCCCGGCGTCGTCGAAATGCGCGCCAATGCCGGCCAAGTCGTCTCCGGTTTGACACAGCCCTGCGTGGGCCCGCTCCGTGAGCGCGGTAACGCCGGCCACTGTGGCGGAATCAACGAGTTTCCCGAGCACCTGGAACCCCTCAAACTGTTCTTTGGTCAGGTCGTACATCTCCGGTGTACCGGCAAAGCGGCCATAGCAGCTTTCCGTGACGTCGCTGATGGACATGCCCGATTCGGCATGGAGAAAGCCAATTTGGGCGTTGCCCTCGATGTCCTCAGTTTGCGCGAACTCGTAAGGGAAGTGGCGTAGCAATGCGATGGTGTCTATTTTCATATTTTCAGAGTACCGTCCATTGCGCAAACTTCAATGGCCTTCGGCGCTGACTACTACGGCACGGCGCACAAGCCGCAAAATTCGGTCACTCCAGCGGCAATCCTCGACTGAACGATAATCGAGAAAAGCTGATGCTTCAGCCAGTTTCGGGGAGACCCGGACTCCACCTAATTTAGAGAATCTGAAATGCGTCCTCCTGCACCGATGACCCGTCAATGGGTCACTGAAAAAAACTCCTTCCCGGTTCGCGGGCTGGTGATGTATCGCTGGCCCCCGCACCGCTGGGTCTGCAACGTCGAGCTGCTCCGGATCTCCCGAGACGACATCGCGAACAAGCCGGCCGAAGAGGTTGCGTTCGAGGTCGCCCTGAGTGCGTTGCATCGGTACATGACCGGGGACCCAAAGCGGCCGTTTGAAGGAGAGACCACGGCCGTGGAGACCATCTCGGGCAGGCTCGTGGAGGTGCCGGACCTGGCCTTTGCCTTGGCACCATTTCTGGTCAAGCGGGTGAAGACGCTCCTCGACGATGGGGGTGGGGCTATCGACCCCAGAGCCATTTCCAAAGCCCAGGCGATGCACGCTTTCGAAACAACCGGATCGAAAAAAATCGCCGAGGATGTGAAACTGTGGTCCGGGCCTCGTGGGGCGGAACGAGTCGAGCAGATCCAGGCGCATGAGAAGGCGGCCTCCAAGACCAAAATCCGTGCCATGGCCGCGCGGCGCAAGGCGCTCGCCCGGTTCTGGCAAAAGAACAAGACGGGCTTTTATCGCCGGGGGCTCACCTTTACCAATGACCAGGCGGGATTCTGGACCTTCAACCTGGACATTGGAAATGAGCCGATTGACCCGGTGCCAGTGGACAGTAAGGAGCCTGGCCACCTGGAGGCGCTGGCCCAGGCCGTCAGCCGGGTGGCGGTCGCGACCTTTGCCGCAGCCAAAAATACCGACAAAGGGGAGAAGCGGATGCTTCGCGGGGATCCTGCGACCGTAGTTCTACCGGTTGAACTTTCCACGGAGGCATACCTGGCGGCGAGCGGACGGCTTGCAAAACGGCTGCTGAAGTCGATGCAGCAACATGCGCACGGGGTGATTGGCCTGGGCGTGATCGAGCGCTGCCTCACGGTCGCATGGGATCCAGAGGACAACAAACCGCTGGAAGACTATCCCTTTCCGCTGGCGCCGACAGAAACGCCGCAGGAGCTGGATCGCTGGGCTATGGACACAATCCAGGCCAAACAGGCCCGCTACCGGCAGGAAGGTGGCCAGCAGCGCGATCCACGCCAGGCCGAGGCCGGTGCGCAGCCACCCGCCGGCGGCGGCTCCTCCTGGCGCCAGGAACTTGAGATTGAAGACTGGATTCCACTGGAGGACGCGTACGAGGACGATGCGACCATCGACCAACGCGCCATGGCGGTGGCGGACCATCAGCAAAGCGCCGCGCTGCGCCGAGACCGTGATGGCGGTGGCACCCAGCGCAAGGACGTCATCCCCGTGCAGCACAAGGTGGATTACGCTGGGCTGCCAAAGGATGATGCCTGAAAATATCTGGAGCTTTGAACACCTACCCGAGCCCTTGCCAGGCCGGGGCTATTTCAACTAAAGGAGCATGCTTGTGAAGCAAGATTTTTCTGAATTCAGCAATTCTTTTTCGCCCACGGTGATTGACTTCAATGACGGCCTTACGCGCCTGAAAATGATCGAGTCGCGCCTGTCCGCAAACCAGCAGGTGATCGAAACGACCTATTCGAAGGTGCGGATGGGCGGCCTGGTCGCCGAGAACGGCGAACTCACACGCCAGCTCAACCTGCAGCTCGAGTTCATGACGGGGCTCTGCTGGTCCGCCATTACCGCAGAATGCTCGCCGGCTACGCAACTCAATGGCGCGCAATGGGCCGATGTCCGCCAGGTCCAGCCAGATTGGCTGCGCAACACCTTTGAATCCGCCATCATCCTGAACAGCGTGCCGTCGGATGAGACTCTGGCCCAGATTCGCCTTACCGGCCAAATCGTTGTAATTCGCGATGCGTCACTGGCGGCCGGCGACGGCCTCCTGCCGCGCGCAGCCGCGCTGATGCCGGCGGGCGTGACCGCAGCCGACGCCAGGATCTGGTGGCCCTGGGTGATGGGTGGAGAAATCCCGGTTGTCCTCGTGCCGACGGCTCATGACTTCGTCCTGCAGGAAGTGACGATGCCGGAACTTGAAGAGATGGCGGAAACCGCGGGAGCGTAGTGGTCGAGCTGGAAACCATCAAGGCAAAGCGGCGTCAGAAGCGGTCCAAGCCGGTGACCTGCCTCTCCTGCGGCGGGTCCGGAGTTCTCGCCGACAAAGGGCCCAACGGCGTGCCCGCGTGGATGTGCGAAGCCTACCCGGGATGTGACAGCTATGTGGGTGTGCATCCCGGCACCACTTTCGCCCTGGGAACCATGGCTGGCCCCGAATTGCGGGCAGAGCGCGTCAAAACGCACCGATGGCTTGATCGGCTGTGGCGCGGGAAAAAGACGTCTACCCGTAAAGAGGTCTACCAGCTGGTGGGGAAGGTGCTGGGCGTACGGCGTTTTCACATTGCACAGGCTGACTTGTCACTCTTGGCGAAACTCGCTTCGCGCCGTATTGCCGTCGAGCAGGCTTTAGGAGTGCCGCCCGCGGCCGCCGCGAAGGTCACACGGCCCCAACTGCCGCCGATAGCAGATGTGGTCAATGTGATCGATGCCCAGCTCATGGACGCGCTATTCGCCGGCCGCCGGCGCCGATTGTGGCCGACTGACCCTGGTGGCCAGGCTGCAGCCGAGCGAGGCCTGGCCATTGGCGCAATTTCGATTCAAGTTGATGCGGCTGGGCGTTACTGGGTGAGGCTGTTGCGCTAGCCCAGAAAATGGGGCCACATATTTCGAATAACGTACTAGAATCGCGTTGTTCACACCGCTCGCACTGCGTCATAGTGCCTGAGACGTTTGACCTCTGCAGGTTCAAACCAAATACCAACCCGGACGGGCGCCATCTGCCCATTTTGGTCAGGTGCCCGTTCATTTTTTGAAAGATCGGGAAATCATGAGACAACACCTTTACGACATGGTGAATATCGCAAATTGCCGAGTCAACCTCGCTACCTGCGAAGCTACATTGGCAGCAATGCAAGCCACAACAACAAACTCGGAAGTTTCTGAGGTCATTGAGAAACATAACGATGCCTGCGCAGAAGCGTATTGGATGCTGAAAGCAGCAGAACACCAGGCTGATTCAGTCATTGAATCAGGCACGGAGGAAGAGTGGGAAGCTTTGTCCGAAGAAGACAGAACCTCGAACTGGGAAGAATTTCACAGTCATTGCGCCCAAGGAATTGGTGACGAGTTGTACTTTTACCGAGTTCTGATGGATAAATTCTTGATTGGTTACGTCGGCCACTAAGCTAGAAATCAACCCGGACGGGCACCAGTTGCCCTCATGGGTCAGGTGCCCGTTCACATTTTTGAAAGATCGGGAAATGTCACAAAACAGCTTTTTCACAATCGAAGAATCGGACATCGTCAAGCTCGAAGCGAGTGAGGATGCGCAAGCTCGCAAAGGCTGGGTAAATATCGGTACCCATGCCGTGCTGCTTGAACTCGACGAGAGCGGTCAATTGACCGTTGAAATCTGCGCTTGAACCAACGAAGGCCCGCCACTGACGAAAGTCGCCGTTACCGAGGCCAAAAGCGTCGCGGCTGGAGGCAGTGATCCAGACAAGCCGCAGTTCAAGGTCTACGACGAAATGTCTGAATCAGAAAAGTCTGCTTTCGACGCGAGGCAAAGGATCCGTGCATCGGACCGAGCTGTTGTCGAAGCTCGACTCACCAGCGCCATCGGCGGTGGTGCTGTGCGAAGCAACTGAAAAATAACCACCCGGACGGGCACTTCGATGCCCTTCAGGGCAGGTGCTCTCCACATTCAGGAGTTTTAAAAATGAAATATTTCATCAGCGTTGAAGTAAAGGCCACGGGGCCGATAGCTGATTTGACCGCCGCCATTCAACGGGCGTTCGATCGTGGGGCAGCGGGAGCATTCCAGGTCCTGGTGACGCATGCGCCAAGCTATCTCGTGGTTTTCGAGCGCGAGTCAGCTGACGACAGAACGTATGTGAGCAAGCGGGCCACGTCGCCTGACGTTTCGGTCGAAACCGCTGCGATGCAGCAGCTCGCCGCCGAGCTGGTTGAGGGCGACATAGGCACCTTGGCCATGCTGATCGTGTCCGTATTGCAAGATGGCGAAGCCCAATGTTTCGACTATGGCGCAGGTGCCTTTGTGGACCTGGCAGAGGTAGACGCGCAGCCCGCAACCCGGTCAGCACGCTGATGGCCAGCGGGGCGGCCCTTTTGATATCAGGGGAATCGGGGAAGGTGACAAATTTGGACCTTCTGCAAATTCGCACAGCGGTAGCCCAGGCCACAAGTGGGGCGAGACTGCGCCTTGAGCTGTTCACGGTCTACGAGGCACAGCGTATTACAAACCCGGAACTGTTCGTGTACTGAGCGCCACGCGCAAATGAAAAACCCTCCCAAGCCTTGCGGCCGGGAGGGTTTTTTTGCTGTGCAGCCAGATGGCGCCACTGGCTGCTTTATCGGTGCAGTTAGCGCAGTTCAGGCCCCGAGACTTCGAAGAAGTTCCAGGCTGAACGCTTGGCCCCTTCCTCGGCGCCGTATCGGGACCAGAAAGCCTTCACGCTGTCGGACTGGCTGACGGCGTAGTCCGTGACCTTCTTGCTGGCATTTGCTTCGACGATTTCTCGCCATTCGATGCGTATGGTCACCCGCTCACCTTTGTAGGAGTGCCCTAGGCGAATGTCGGTTGTTGCGGCCGCCGCAAGCAGTGAACGCACCTTCCGAATGTAGGCCTCCGGTGTGCTCCAGCTGGAAGCGCTACCCATCTTGAGCATGCCGCCTTCCGTATCTCCGGCCGTACGGATTCCCCAGGTCAATACATCGGTCGCTGTCCCGAAGCCGATCGCCTGCCAGCGCCTCGAGCGCCGCCCGCATCCGCCGCGCGCGCCGATTTCATAGCAGTTGGAGCTTCCCATCTGCACTGCATGCACAAACAGGTCCTCGGTCGCGCCCGCATGCTCTGCTGGGATTCTCACGCAGGTTTGGTGGTAAATGATCTCTGAACTCATGCTGCGAGCTCCATTCCTGCGAACAGGTCGAAGGTAAGTCCGGCCGATGCGGCTGCGTTCCTGGCACCGCTCGGGCCAACCGCAACTTCATTCACCTGGTCAGGGTAAACCTCGCTGGAGAGCCAGATCGAGGCGAAGCCCATGTAGGCCTTCAGATTCCCCAAACTTGTCAGTGGAACGGTCCAGGTAACTTTGTCGTCGGTCCTTTCGGTGACAAAAGGCGATTCCATCGCTTCTTCGACGTGTTTCTCGGGGCTGCGCTTTGCCTCATCCTTCAGGCCCTTCACGGGCTTGGCGACCCTGCCCAGCACCTGAATGCCATAGGCGGACAGGTCGGCGAGGCTTCGGGGGCTTTTCATGGCAAGGCGCCACTGACCGATGTAATCCTCTGCCTTCAAGGGCTTGCCGTTGACGAGGCGCTGCTTCAGTTCGGCTTCAACGGCCAATTCCTGACAGACGCTGGCCATCAACGAATAGGCCCATTGGATGTTGCCGATTGCTCGCCACACCGGCGATGTAGCTGGCTCGGTCGTTTCGCTTACAAGCCAAATTTGGCTCTCTGCACTCAACGGATAGTGATCTCCGCTCCCCAGAAGACTGGCGAACTCGACCACCATCCGATCTAACTCATGGATTTTTGGCATATGAACATCAAAAAGATGAAGAAAACCGATTACTCGGTTGCTGGCTTCTACGGGAAGCTGCCGGCGTTTAAGCACCCTCAGTATATTTCAGAACGTCCAGCGTTGACGCTGAAAGTCCAGACAAAAAAACCCAGCCGGTTAGGGCTGGGCTTTGGGTCTCGGGTCTTATCACCGGGTCAGGACGCAAGGAGCATCTTTCATCGGGACAATTTGCAGTGTCTCGCGCTGTTCTGGCGCGACGGCTTCGCCGAGCAGCTGCAGCAGCCGGTAGACGGTGCTGCGGCGCTCGGGGCTGAGCTGCCTTCCCTGGAGGTTGATCGTGGCGATCATGTCCAGGTTGCTGTCAAAACGCGTGGTGCCCACACACAGGGCGTCACCGGGGGCGTTTGGCAGTTTGACCAGTGCCGGCTCAACATCGGCCTGCACCAGCGAAAATAGGGTCGTCAATTTCATCAGATTGCGCGTGAAACCCTGCCATTCATGGCGGGGAGGTAGAGCGCCGGATGCGCAGCATCCGATGCCTTGGGCCATACCTGCTCACGCCCTGTGTGATCGGCCCGGTTGAAGAAATACCCATACCCGTCGTTGCGCTGCGTCACCCGGCAATGCTTATGGCTGATGCCCTGAACCACACCGGAGATTCCGCCCTGATGGGTCTGGATGTTGAAACTGCCGCTGGCGCGTACCGCCACTCGGCCAACGTGAACCCCGGCCTTGACGCCCTTGGGCACATCGGCGCGCACCATATCGCCGGTGCCAAAGCCCTGCACACGCTTGCCGCGCATCAGGTACCCGCGCGGAAAGCCAAACCTGTCCAGGCGCGTGCGCTGGTAGCTGCCCCGACCCATGGCCTTGAGCGTTAGGGTTGGCCTGCTCCAGTCCTGGATGAATCTCACCTGGCCCACGCAGGCCGCATCGAGCGCATGGGTCTTGGGCACGCCCAGGGTGCAGCGATTGAACTTCGTTCGGCCGCCGGAAGCCAGCTCCACCGGCAAGCCGGTGGCCTTCAGGGCATTGGCCAGGGCCCAGCGCGTGACATTCACCGCTGCGGCATCGCGCAAAGGCTTCTGGGCTTGCGCCAGGATGCCGGTGAGCCGCTTCTTGTCTTTGGCCAGGAACTCTTCGATGCTGCGCGCTGCCTTTTTCTGGTTGCAGCACTGGCAGGCCAAGGTCAGGTTGGAGGCGCGATTGCTGCCGCCCAAGGCCTTGGGCCGGATGTGCTCAATCTGCAAGGGGGTGTCCTTGGCGTCGCAGTAGGCGCACTGGCGGCCCCATTTCTCCAGCAAATACTCACGCAGTTCGTAGCCGAACAAGGTGCCTTGCTGGTACTCCACGCCGGAAATTTCTGGGTTTTGCAGTGCCTGCATGTCAAAGCGCACCAGCTCGGAGCTGATGGCCCTCACCGGCGCCCAGCGTTGAATGCGCCTGACCCAGGCCATGGCCGTGTCCACCCGGTGCTGCAGGGAGGGCGCGATCCAGCCGGACTTCTTGTTGCCGCGGTTCAGGAACCTGGGTGCGCGACAGCGCAAATTGCTCCTGCGGCGCCGGCGCATCTGACGACGAGCCGTCAAGGCTTCGGATATCTGCCGGCCCCGGTGGACCAGATCCAGCAGGTTGATGACGGCTACCCCACTATGAATTTCACCCGTGGACGCGTCAACCGATTCCACATCCCTCACCAGCGCGACGCCGGTGGTCTTGCTGCCCGGATCGAGCTTGATCCGTAGCGGCTGAAAGTCGCAGGCGGCGGCCTGACGGTCAACAAGCCGGATCACCAGTGGCACCAGCCGATGCACGCGCGCCCGGCCGCGTGCCAGCAGCAGCCTGGCCCGCTTCTCGGTGCACGGCATCAATGCCTTGCCCTGGTTGTCCAACACGAAAACTGCCACACCAACTCCTGACATCAATAATTCACACTGCAAACTGTGCAGCCAGGCCGTCTTTCCAGCGGTCAGCCCTTACGGGCCTGGTGACGGCTCTGGTGCGCCTCACGACGCTCCAGAACGCTCCCCTCGGGAATGTCAGCAACCGGCTCCAGCCCTTGCGAGCTGCGATCAAGACCTTCGGACCTTTACCTTTGTCCAGCATGATCAAGACCTTACAGAGCAGCGAACTGAGGAAGCATTCGCTGGTGTGTCTGAACGACCTGTTGCTAACGTAGCGGGTTGATTACCGCTTTCCCTGGTCAACCTGGCTTGGTTCCTTTCAGTTCCAAGCCCCGTCCTTTAGGGTGGGGTGATTGACTGAAGGCTCTTCGTGAAAATTAAAGGCCCCGAGTGACGTTATCACCCGGGAGCCTTAGCCCCATCAGTGGGGTGGAATCGGCGGAAGCGAGGATATCACCCTCAGCCGAACGACGTCCGCGTCGTCTTCGCACTCATTGCGGTAGTGGTTGCTGCCCAGCGCATGGATCTCCTCGAATTTCAGTCCATGCAGATCGCAGAAGTGAAGCATGTCCGCCACCAGGTCGGCCGCAAAGGCGCGACGGTACTTTTCGTCCCAGGCCTCGCCCTTGCTTTTGATGAATGCCTGCAGCGCCGCTTCGAAGCGCGCGCCACGGGTTGCCTTCATCAACGCAGGGTCGTAAGCCGTTGCCGGCTGGCAAAGAACAATGGCGTCGTGTTGTGCGCTGGCGCTCATTGAACACTCCCTTGGCCGTTGGAGCGCTGAATGCTCGCTGCCAGCAGAAGGTTAGAACGCTCCTTTGCAACGTCCGCACGGATGCGACTCGCCATCGCGCGCCGCTCATCAATCTCGGTTGAGAGCGAGAACTTGGCTGAAGCACGCATGCGGCATACCAAGTCGATCAACCAGGTTTCGAAGGCCAGCTTGATGGACTCGTCGTGGTCCTGAAGGCAGGTTGCCTCAAAACCGATCGATCCGTCCCATGACTGCTTGGCAACGGTCAGAGCGAGCAGCACGAGGGCCTTGGCCTTGTCTGTGTGCAGCACGCCAAGGTTGGCCTGGTTGGCCCCCTCAGGGAGCACGGCATGCAAAGGCGCCAGGATGTGCCCGCTGTAGCCATGCTCCGATTCGGACAGAGTGCCGACGAACCGGCCGCGCGGGGTTCTTTGAAAGCACAGCGCCATTGAGGGCGGAGGCTTGCGTGCGAAATCTTTCGAGAGCTTGAGTTGCTCCATAGAAATACCTCTTGAGGAAAATAAGCCCTTGGGGGCAATCGCTTCGGTGAGGAAGCACAGGCGTCAGACGGGACGCAACCGATCTAATAGATGGAAGGAATGTACCACAGTGGGAGACCCTTGCCCACTAACACAGAGGCGATGTTTCAAGGCTTTAGAGTGACATGAACTGCAGCCAATACTTCAATTGCGGAAGTGCTTGAAACACCTGCGGCCAAAGATCAAAGTACGTCACCAACCCCCTACAGCGGCCAGGAGGCCGATTCGTCGTAAAGGGACAACATTGACGAAAATTCAGGCATGGCGTGATAGCGGTTCAGAGGGTGTCATGGCAGGTCATAGGGGTTCGGATACACCAGATCGATCCGTTGACGGCTTTCAACGGATCACTACATTGGTTCCTCGAAGGGGAGACCTTTCTCCTCACACTACGGGGGTACTAAATGAATCTGTTCAAGAAGGATGACGACTCGGACGAAATTCTCTATGTCGATATTGAAGGACTTTTGCAACTTTTTGCGACGGAGTTTCCCAATGCTTCGCGAGCACAACTTGCCGCACTCGCAGCGCGTTTCCTAGAAGACACGCGCGACGAGAAAATAGGACCAGGCTCCGATTCGCCTGAAGAGATCGCGCGCGCAAGAGAAGAAAGAGAAGTTCTTGTGCGCGACCTAAAAGCAATAGCAGGCGATCTGAAGCTGTCTCGACGGACGCGTCGATTTCTAAACTAATGGCTTGCAAGGTATCCCGTCACCAATCTTCCGCGAGAAGCCCTGGACTTCAGGCCGGGGAGGGATAGCGGCCCAAGCACAACGGCTCGATGCCATTTTGCTTGGTGATTCCTGCTTCATCCGTTACGCTCGTGTGAGATGTCTATGTTGCGCGCCTATCGATTCCAACTTCGCTGCAAACCAGAACAAGAAAAAGCTCTGCGACGCAGTGCAGGTTGTGCGCGTTGGATTTGGAACGCGGCGATCGCAGAGCAGCGCCGGCGTTATGCCGCAGGCGAAAAATACGCCGGCTACGCCGAGATGTGCAAATGGCTGACGACCTGGCGCAACGCGCCTGAGACGATCTGGCTGTCAGAAGCCCCCATTCCTCCGCAGCAGCAGGCGCTCAAGCGCCTGCATGAAGCCTACCAGCGCTTCTTTGCCAAGGCTGGGGGCTATCCGAGCTTCAAGCGCCGCGGCGAGGAACCTGGTCTGCGATTTCCCGCGGCGGCGCACTTTCAGATCGACCAGCCCAACCAGCGCATCAAGGTCATGAAGCTGGGCTGGTTGCGCATCCGCCAAAGCCAGGTGATTGACGGAACGCCCAAGAACCTCTCTCTGAGCAAAGAAGGCGCACGTTGGTATGTGAGCATCCAGGTCGAGCTGCCAGATGTCCTGCCAGCGGCAGGGCTGGACCCCAGCCTGGCCATTGATGTCGGTCTGACGGTGTTCGCCGCCACGAGCGCTGGCGTCAAGATCAAGCCATTGCTGGCGCTCAGGCGCCAGGCCCGGTATGTGCGTCGGGCGCAGAAATCAGTCAGCCGCAAAGTCAAGGGATCGGCCAATCGCAAGAAGGCGGTCTACAAGCTCGGCGATTTGCACAGGCGCATTGCGCGACAGCGCGAAGACTGGTTGCACAAGCTGACGACTGAGTTGGCTGACCGACATCCGATCATCGCGCTGGAAGACCTGCGGATCAAGAACATGTCGGCCAGCGCCAAGGGAACGAAGGACGCTCCCGGAAAAAACATTCGTCAGAAAGCAGGCCTGAACCGCTCAATTCTGGACGCCGCCTGGGGCGAATTCGGCCGACAGCTCCAGTACAAGCTGCAGTGGCGCGGCGGCCAGCTGGTGCTGGTTGAACCGGCCTACTCGAGCCAAACGTGTGCCGCATGCGGCCACGTGGCGGCGGAGAACCGCAAATCTCAGGCATTGTTCAAGTGCGTGGCCTGTGGCCACGCTGCGAACGCCGACCTCAACGCCGCGCAGGTGCTCCTGCAGCGAGCGAAGGAACAATGGGCCGCGGGGCGCGCGGCACAGGCTGGAGAATCTTCTCCGGCCACGGCCTGTGGAGAGGTGGTCAGACATCGACCGGCGCGCAAGCGCTCCGATGCAGCCTCTGTGAAGCAGGAACCCTCCGATGTTTTGACATGAGCGATCTCGCTCATGTCAACTCAGCAGGAATCCCGGTCTCTTCAGGGCCGGGAGGATGTGTGCGCCCAGCATGGGCGCGATCTCGGAGGTGAAAGTCCTCCCGTGAGCTGGCCACAGCGAGCGAATGGAAGCGCAACTGCGCAAGGGTGACCGAGCGTGGGAAGGAAGCGTGGAAAGAAACCGTGAGCCGATGAACAAGAATCAGATACGAGGCGCGATGGATCAAGGCGAGCAGGCACGTCACTGTAAAGCTTTTGTGGTCAATGTGAAATTGCGTAGATCTGGCGGTTGTGCGGGGAAGGATTGCGTTCTTACCTGGGGAGATCTCGTCTCACGCCTGAAAGGGCGACGGCGAAAGCCGGTGCGAGAAGTCAGCAGAGGCCGTAGTAGCTGGGCAACCAGTCAAGGGCCGAACGAGAAGGAAAGCTGGAAGTTATGACACTTGGAAGTGCATCGCATCAGAAGCCTGGGAAACCAGGGCGGGACACAATTGGCGCGGGTGAAACCCCCGTTAATCTGGCTCGTGATGAAGCACGTCCGGCGTGTCAACAACAGGAAGGCTTAGGGCGAGAAAGCTTGCTAACGCAGGTCCTATCGCGTGAGAATATGGCAGCGGCGTGGAAACGCGTCAAAGCCAATAAGGGTAGTGCAGGCGTCGATGGATTGACGATTGAAGAAACCCCGGAATATCTTAAAACTCACTGGTCACGAATTCGGCTGGAGCTTTTAAACGGGACATATCGGCCTCAAGCCGTGCGCCGCGTTGAAATTCCGAAGCCGACAGGTGGTATGCGGGAATTAGGTATTCCGACGGTTCTTGATCGGCTGATTCAGCAGGCTTTGCTGCAAGTTCTGCAGCCAATGATTGACCTGACATTCTCTGAATTCAGCTACGGTTTTCGCCCTGGTCGGAGTGCGCATGATGCTGTGCTGCAAGCTCAGCGGTATGTGCAGGAAGGCTTCCAGGTAGTGGTCGATGTGGACTTGGAGAAGTTCTTTGATCGGGTCAATCACGACATCCTCATGGACAGGCTTGCTAAACGCATTGCCGACAAGGCCGTTCTGCGGCTGATTCGACAATACTTGCAAGCAGGGATTATGGCGGGTGGTGTGGTTATGGATAGGTCGGAAGGAACGCCGCAAGGTGGGCCTCTCTCGCCTCTCCTGGCCAACGTGCTGTTGGATGAAGTGGATCTAGACCTGCAAAGGCGGGGGCATCGCTTTGCACGCTATGCGGATGATTGCAACGTTTACGTGCGCAGTCAGAAGGCGGGCGAGCGAGTGTTGTTGTCGCTGAGAAAGCTTTACGAAAAGCTTCACCTGAAGGTGAACGAGAAGAAAACCGAAGTGGGACCGGTCTTTGGCCGCAAGTTCCTTGGCTACTGCCTACGGCGATGGTCAAAGGACACGGTAAAGATTGCTGTCGCACCCAAGGCGCTCGACACGTTCAAGCAACGCATCCGGCTCATCACAAAACGGGTTGGTGGCAAAGGCATGGTTCAGATCGCGGAACAAATGAAGGAGTACCTGCCGGGTTGGAAGTCTTACTTTCGGCTCGCGCAAACACCTCAGACGTTCAAAGATTTGGATTCATGGACGCGACACCGGCTCCGTGCTATCCAGCTCAAGCATTGGCGTGTTGGAACGACTGTTTACAGTCGCCTGAGAAGCCTCGGTGCTAAACATGAGTTGGCCGCACAAATTGCTGGTGGTGCTGGGCACTGGTGGGGACATAGCGAAGTGGGCCTGAATCGCGTCCTCACCGTCAAATACTTCGACGACCTTGGGATACCTAGACTCACATGACCTCAACTTCTCGAACCGCCTGGTGCGGACCCGCATGCCAGGTGGTGTGGCAGGGGCGCGGCTAACTGCCGCCCCCTATGCCGATGTGCGCCCAGCATGGGCGCACTCCTGGAGGTGAAAGTCCTCCCGCGAGCTGGTCACAGTGAGTGAAGTGAAGCGCAACTGCATGAGGGTGACCGAATGTGGGGAGGAAGCGTGGAGCGTAAATCGTGAGCCGATGGACAAAAATCGCATAGAAGGCGCTGCCAAGCAGGGCGAGCGGGCATCGATCCGCGAAGCTCTTGTGACCAAGGCGAGGTGGCGTAGATGCGGCGGTTGTACGATGAAGGAGTGCGTTCTTACCTGGGGAGACCTCGCCTCATGCCTGAAAGGGCGACAGCGAATGTTGGAGCGAGGAGTCAGCTGAGGTCGTAGTAGTGCCAGTAGCGGGCCGCTGAGGCACAAGCCAACGCACGAAGGACCGAACGAGAGTGAATGACCGAGGACAGAAGAGATGTTAAAGGCAAAGCGTCAGATGCCGGACCAATCCGGGCGGGTGAGCGTAGCGCACGGTGAAGCTGTGCGCGATCTCATCAGCGACGAAGCCTGCGACCCGCTCTCTGAACACCCGGACATAGGGTCGGTAAAGTCAAAGGCAGGCACAGGTGGCCTGCTGGAAGCGGCGCTGACAAGAGAGAACCTGCAAGTGGCATGGAAGCGGGTCAAGGCCAACAAGGGTGCTGCCGGGGTGGACGGGCTCGACATCGAGCACACTGCTCAGACAATACGCAACCATTGGTCCCAAATCCGCCAAGAGCTGCTGGCAGGAACGTACCGGCCAAGCCCGGTGCGACGGGTGATGATTCCCAAACCCGATGGAAGCCAGCGTGAGCTGGGCATTCCGACGGTGCTGGATCGGTTGATCCAGCAGGCACTGCTGCAAGTGCTGCAACCCCTGATCGATCCTACATTTAGCGAGCACAGCCACGGGTTTCGTCCTGGGCGGCGTGCGCACGACGCGGTGAAGGCCGCGCGGGCGCACGTGCAATCGGGCAAACGTGTAGTGGTTGACGTGGACCTGTCGAAGTTCTTCGACCGGGTCAATCACGACATCCTGATCGACAGACTCAGAAAGCGTGTCGATGATGCCGGAGTCATCCGGCTGATTCGGGCGTACCTGAACGCTGGGATCATGGATGGAGGGGTGGTGATGGATCGTCAACAGGGCACGCCGCAGGGTGGGCCCCTGTCACCGCTGTTGGCCAACGTGCTGCTGGACGAAGTGGACAAGGTGTTGGAGGCGCGGGGCTATAGCTTTGCGCGCTACGCTGATGACTGCAACGTCTATGTGGGCAGTGTGAAGGCGGGGCAGCGGGTGATGGAGCTGCTCAGGAAGTTGTACGCCGGGCTGAAGCTTCAAATCAACGAAGCCAAGAGTGCGGTGGCAAGCGCCTTCGGGCGCAAGTTTCTGGGCTACGCGCTGTGGGTGGCTAAGGGCAAAGAGGTCAAATGCAAAGTGGCTGAGAAGCCGCTGCGCGACTTCAAGGCCCGAATCCGACAACTCACGAGCCGCTCGGGCGGGCGCAGCATGGAGCAAGTGGTGGAAAAGCTCAGGCCCTATGTGCTGGGCTGGAAAGCGTATTTCGGACTGGCGCAAACACCAAGAGTCTGGCGTGAGCTGGACAAATGGTTACGTCACCGACTAAGGGCGATTCAGCTTAAACATTGGAAGCGGCCGGGGACGATTTACCGAGAGCTCAGAGCACTTGGTGCAGACGAAGATGTTGCAAAACGGGTGGCGGTGTACAGTCGCCGCTGGTGGCGCAACAGCGCTATGCTGCTGAACAATGTGTTGACAATCGCTTACTTCGATCGAATGGGCGTACCCCGACTCTCATGACCTCAAACTCTCGAACCGCCGGGTGCGGACCCGCATGCCCGGTGGTGTGGCAGGGGTGTCTTCCATTGCGGGGGACCCCCTATGCCGATCAAGTTAGAACGTCGACAATAAGCCGATCTAGCCTGCGAACTAAGCATAAACTGGTCTCTCTGCACAACGAGGAGCGCAAGGATGGGCCAAGCAAAGATTCGCGGAACGCACGAAGAGCGCGCCGCCCAAGCAAAGACCACAGCACGGGCGCAGTTCCCCGCGACGGTCAAGTGCAATCACTGTGAAACGGACATTTCGGAGATAGAGCCCATGGATGTTCGGGGGATGACCGGCATGCGCCTCGCCGGCGGGGCAATCTGCCCAAATTGCTCATACACCACCTGGGTGTTGGACGGGACGCCTGAGGCTCTGGCGCAAATGCAGGCCTTCCTCAACGAAGAACACGGCGCTGAGGCCCAGACTGGCCGAGCGCTGAAGCCACACGGATAGCACACCCCGCAGACCAAAAAAAAAGGCCGCCCGGTTTAGGGGGCGGCTTTGATGGATACAGTTCGGCTGCTCAAGTCCCCTTGCATAGGGGAATCAACGCAATGCCGAATACCGGCATATCGGGCTTGGGTCTAAATTCCCGGCCGAATGCCTTTGGGTGCTGCGAGTCCATTTGGATCGTCGCACGCCAGGAGGCCAGATTGCGGTCTGTGGCGAACATTGCTTCGACTAGCACCTGGTTCTCACTAAGTCTTTCGACCGACAGCACCAGTGTTTTCTCACCGCCAATATGACGGATTGGCAAAGAGCCTTCAGAGTCGATGCTGAGATATGTGCTGTCATCACCGGGACGCACGCTGAGGATGTAGCGAAACTCGTCCTTGCAGGGACCGGCGTGACTGCTAAGCGACCAGGCTAAAGCTCCGATAGCCACCGCGAGAAGCACCGCCGCCCGCCACTGCGTGGCCATCATGCCGCACCCCTGCGTGGCCACCAGAGCAGTGCAAGCAGCGTAAACAATACGCAAGCGCCGATCGACACGGCGCCCAAGAAACCAAAGGTGAACTCGCGACTGTGCTTGCCGACAGCAATGAGAACAATACCGCCGACCAAAGCAGCTATAGCAAGGAGGGCAAAAGCAAACGTGGGCCACGCGCTGGATTTAAATTTCAATCTACCGAGATTCATAAGACTCCGGACGTCAAGAGACGTTAAGGGTTGAGAGGATCCACTGCACAGGGGAGTGGTCAGGCGAAATAACGCATCGCGGGCGATTCAAGGTGAACAGCTATATCGTAATCGAACACAACACACTGCCAAAGTCGGATTTCGGCGTGGCGTTCTCTCTAGGCGCTGACCGGTGGAACAGGATCGCGTCCCGGCAGGGCGCCAACCATGGCCATCACGTCGGTCATATTCATCCCCGGTTGACCATGGACCATCGCGCGACAAAAGAGGCAAAGGAGGTAATACACCGCGGCCGACTGAACGGGAACTACCCAGTGCAGCGATTTCTGGCCCGTCGCGACAGCCAGCCCACTGCCTTGCCAGCGCAGCTCGAGGAACTTGTCCC
Source organism: Polaromonas sp. JS666 (assembly GCF_000013865.1). Lineage (NCBI taxonomy): Bacteria > Pseudomonadati > Pseudomonadota > Betaproteobacteria > Burkholderiales > Comamonadaceae > Polaromonas > Polaromonas sp. JS666. The sequence continues at coordinate 150,353 of NC_007950.1, read as the reverse complement.
TCGCCTTGCCGTGATACTCAAAGCGCACGCTGGGTTGAATGTTCATGAGTACCGCGATCGCCGCCGGCATCTCTTCGGGGGTAAGCTGGAAGGTCAACTTGCGCGCCCAGTCGTAGGTGCCGCCCGGCTGCGCTTTCGCAGACTCAAAAGTGACAACGTGGGAACCGAGAAAATCTTCACCTCGCCGATGCGGTCCAATCTCGACCGTATGCGCAGCGGCCCTGCCGTAGAGCTTGAGGCGAGTTCGTTCACCCTGCGCAGGCGGCGACGTATCGATCTCCTCCTCCCCGTCGCCTACGTCGGCCCCGTGGTTCTGCCGTGGCGGGACGCTGGCTGGCTGGCGCGTGGCCCCATAGGGGAGGGGGCTACCCTCGACATGGCGTGCTCGGTCAGGGCCGGCGCTGGCCGGCGGAGTAGCTGCCACTTCTGGCTGAGCCTGGTGCTGGACAAGTGCGTCGCGTAGTGCCTCGATGTCGTCGGGCTTATCCTTCAAACCGACAAGCCGTGCCGACATGTCCCAGCCGCGATCCATCAGAGAAACACCAGCAAGAAAAAGCTCTGTCGCAGTGCACGAAAGGCCGACCTCCGACAACACGCCGAAAACAGTCGGGGCAGTGCTCTTTGCGGCCCAGTTTAGGAAGGCAAAATCTCCGCCTTGCTCCGTACCGTTCGCGCATCGACAGAGCGCGGCTTCGAGAGCCTGCAGCCAGGCCACGTCCAGGCCTTCCAGGAACGGCGACAGATTGGCCGCATCCGGTCGCAAGAGGCCGCGGCGGTGGCATGCGGCATGCCAGTCGCTCTTGACCTTGGAAAGGGTCACTCGTTGGCCAGGATGCACCTAGTACCTCACCTCGGCTTTGACGTGCTTGAGCAGCCGCGTCACGATGCCGGGATCCTTCGCTCCACAGCGCCTCATTACCTCAGTCGTCGTCACTCCGTTATTCAGCCAGATCACTATGCAGGTGTTCCTGAGCGTGTTCGGTCCGAATCGAATCTTGATCTCCCGGCCTTCTTCACTGCAGGCGAAGAGAGCCGCGCTGATGTTGTACAGCAGGCGCGCGGTAAGTTTCTCACCTGCGGTGGCCCCCACCAGTAGCTTTTCATGGTCCGCCGGTGGCCGCTCCTTGCCGATAACCCGCACTTGCATCCAGTCATGCAGAGCTTTGCTGGTGCGCGGATCCAGCAACAGCGTGCGCGAGAGCACCTCGGTACGCCCCGACACCTGAAGCGCGTATTCGGGGAAAGCATCGGCAGCTTGCCAGTTGGGGCTTTCAGGCTGAAGCAGTGGAAGGCCAAAAGTTGCGCGCTGATGCTCCAAGGCTGGCACCGCCGCGACGTCACCCACGCTCAAGCTGACGATCTCGCCGGCCGTCAGGCCACATCGCATCATCAACATCAGCGCCAGCCGGTTGCGGCGATCCTTGAAGGTAAAACCACCGGGAATCTGGTCTATCAGCGATATCCACGCATGGAAAGGCAGCACGAACGAGTCGGCACGCTCACTTTCTCGGGGTCTGACGTTATCGCCCATCGCTGGGTTTTCTTCGAGCAGCGAGCTCAGGACGGCAAAGGCATAAATATCGCGAATGATCCGCCAGTACCGTCGCTTTGTGACAGGGGAGGTTGGCGGATTCACCTTACCGTTCTGACGGGCTCTCGGCTGAATACCCTCGATGAAGGCGGCAATATCAGTTGGAGATGCGTCGGACCAGCTCTTTCCTCGCAGTGCGAGAAATTCACTCCACTTGTTCCACACCAGCCGTGCCTGGGCCAAGCCCTGGGCACCGATTGCCTTTGGGCGTGAGGGGTCGCTCTTGCGTGCGACCTCCCACTGTGCAAAAAGGGTCGAGTCGGCTTTTGCACTGGCCACAGCAAGCGGAGCATCAGCGGCAAAGAGATCAGGGGTGTTCAACATGGGTTGCCTTTGCGCAATGATTGAGGCGTTTGGGGACAAAGCAGATCATGCACACGCTGCCATTTTTTTCAAGTTCCACCGTCATGCTGCGAGCAGGTAGTCTTCAAGGTAGCCGTCACAGTCAAAGAAGCGCCGGCGCGCGCCCTCGATGTATTGCAGCATTTTCTCGCAACCGATCCAGCGTCGGCCAGTTAGCTCCGCTGCCAAAGCAGTAGTGAACCATCCTGAAAACGGATCAACGACCAATTGACCAGCTTCTGACAGGTATTCGACGAGGAATTTTGCCAGTGCAAGAGGGAAGGTCGCCCCATGGTTCGGCAAGCCCTCGCGGTTGACGAACTTTCGGACTTCGTCCTGACTCCGGCACCGGTGGGGAAATGAAAGGACGTTGGTCGGTATCTTGCCTGCTGTGGGGCGAGAGAATGCTCCTGGCCGGATGCGATTCGCACCGTCCCCATAGCTGCCTGTGCGGGCTTCTCCGCCTTTAGCGATCAGCTTGAGGTGCTGCGCCGAGTGCGGAAGCAGCACGCGCTGATTGTTCGCGAAAAGGGGCTTGTCTGAGTTTGTGAAGATCAAGATGGGCTCATAGCCGGTGTGCAGCAGGAAACGCTCTTTGCTTGCCCATGCGATAGGACCCGGGGCCTTGGTCGAATCCACCCAGCAAGCCTCTTCCAATTTATTTAGACCGAGTCTCGAATGCACGGCCAGCACTAGACGTTCCTTGAACATCGACCTCAGCGGGGTACCTTTGAGAAAAACATCATTTGTTAGGTTGAGAGCGACGCACGCCCCGGCCGCCAGCCGCCGAACTACTGGCTCCAGAGCGTGGCAGATGAAGTCAACGTATTCGACCTCGCTAACTGCGCCGTAGGCGCGTCCTTTGGCGATGGGGTAAGGCGGACTCGTGATCACGCAGTGAACCGGTTCTGTGATCTGCGAAAACACATCCTTGCAATCCCCCCACAGTGCCAGGCCCAACTTGGTGGAAAAGCCCAGAAGAATCGCGCGGGGCGGTGCTGGAGTGAGGTCGCCGCGCGATTCTTTTGTTGAGCGCCATACCCCGCGTTCTCCAGGGACCTTTTCCAGCAGTCCCAATCGGCGGAGCGACTGTTGGGCCCAACGAATTTTACGCAGCATCGGATTGTGCAAGTCGCCAGCTTTCCCAACAGGGATACGCTCAAGCAAAGCTCCTTCCGGGATGACATCATCCGTAGCTAGCCGCTTATACAGATCGGCATTCGACAGGGTTCCACCGGCTTCGTAAGCTGCTCGAATGGGTTCAAAAAGGTCCGCTTGCTGAAAATTCATAGTGATCGCTTTGCCCACCAGACCTGGGCATGTGCCGGGGGGCCAACCGCGACCCCTTTAGATCACCTTAGAACAGAACCCAAAAACTTCAAGTAAGTCTCAGGGCTGCGCCTGCAGCCGCGTGGCGATTTTGAACGCGTGCGCTTTGCTGTAGAGCTTCATTAGGGCTGGGAGGCCGCCCTGGGCGAATATGGCGGCGAGCTCCTCCGGAGTTCGGCGCGGCTCTTGGTAATGCTTGCCTTTCACCTCGCGAACCCATCGGAGATATCGCTTTCCTGCCAGCTCGATGGCAAGCGTCGTCGGCGAACCTCCCATTCCCCATCGACAACGGATAGGCGCAGTGCTGCCAAGGCCAGATCCATATCCGCGAAAAGTTCGGGGTCGCTCTCGGGAAAGCCGCGCAACAGTCCGTCTGGTGTCAGGTAGAGGGGATCAGAGAACTTCCGCCGGCGAAGGCTTCCATTCGTTTGTCCGACATCTGAGACGCATTCAACCGTGTAGCGCGCCGTGGACAGAGCGCGAAGATGGCTAAATCTGCCCAACCCCCAACAAAGTAAAGTTAGCTAACCAGCCCCCACTCAAAATCAGGCGTTTGCCGACCCAAAAGTTTCGCCAAAGCTGCCCTTGGGCCCGGCATGCCCCACATGGATCTGGTTGCGAAAGTTGTTGTTTTTAGTGGATGAATTCATGTCACTCCCGTGTTTTTGATGTTGCTGCTGGATGGTGGGTGCTTTTGATTCGCTCAAGGGGCTAAAAGCCATACGGCATCTCTGACCAGGCCTTGAGCACGCGGTAGTCATGCTCCGGCAAGACGACGAGCCCAGACTCCGCCGCCGTGAGAATTTCACTCCCGACCCAGTCTCGAACGCGGTTGCCATGCAGCATGAAGAAGTACCAGCCGAACGGGACCTTCACACGGCGGTCCAGCGTCTCCAGTTTCCCGAGCAAGGCGTACACGCTCTTTACCGACTTGATCTCGGCCAATTTGGACGAAAAGGTCCAGCTGGGTGTAATTCCGATTGAGCGGTCGCCGTGCGGATTGTGCTTGACGCCGGATCTGTCCCAGGTCTTCATCACCCAGTGGTCGCAGAGCCTGGCTCCGCTGCGGCCGGCACTGGAAACGGTCCAGTCATTGAACAGCCGTCGTTCCTTCGACGGATAGCGATCAAAACCCGGGCTCATTTCGGCATAGGTTTTGATTTCGGTCTCACCTGTACGGCCGTCGGTGAGCTCGAACCGCCTGCGGCTGGCCACGGCGCGCTGGTCGGCTTCGACGGCGTCCAGTTCTGCCATGAAGAGCTTCATGTCTATAACTTCCCTCAGGCTGTACGAACTTGGCCGGACCCGAGCGCGAGCCTCGCCCGAGAAGTGCGGGCCCGCGGCCGATTGCAGGTCATAGTGGTCGCGAACCGAAAACCACGGCTTTGCGTCAAAGGCGGGCCGGTCCAGGAATTCATCTTCCTGCCAAACAGTGAGCTGCACGAAATTGTCCTGATGGGCGCCGCCTCTGTCGTGAACGAAACTCAAAACTGTCAGTTGGCATGCTGTGAGCAAGTAGCCCAGCGGGGCCAGGCGGCGTATCGTCTCGGCGGCATTGCCCCCGTCCTTGGCCAACTCGGTGTGCAACCACGACTCGTAGTCGTTCGCAATGTGGTCGCCGGCGGCGGTTATGACACGCTCCCGCGCTCTTGTAGAACCGGCCTCAGTCAGCACGAGCTTTGCCGCGCCCAGTCCATGCTCCGCGCGGATCACCTTGCCCAGGTCATGGTGCTTTTCCTTGGGCACGCACCCGGCGATGCGTTCGGCCAACCCGTCGGCCGGCACCCGGTACGTCACATTAGGCGTTTTCATGACTCCCACCTTCCTCGGTTTCCCATTGCGGCGGGAAGTCCGCGTTGTCAAAGAAGCGCTTGCCACTGCTGGTATCAATGCCGCAGAAAACATGTTTCTCGTCCTGCAGGTCATCCTTGTCTCTCTGCAGCGCATGCGGACTGTCGTATTCGGTGGCAGGCACGCCCGGCTGCGCCACGTCGAAGCCCTGCGCTCCGAGATGGTCGCCGCGCACCCGCACGTCCTGGTAGACCCTGGAGCCTTCGTTCCACACCTGCATCCTGAACATTCTTACCTCCGTTGAGCGCATATTTAACCGCAACAGTACGCGATTTCTCCGAGAAAGCTACGCCTTGGAAGGGAGCGACAAGCCCCGGTCCCTCGGCGCCGGCAACCACCAGCCTGAATCGACTGCTACGGCCCGCGCGGCCGCAATCCTCCATTGTCAGCGAGAGAATTTCATTTACAACAAACCGCCGTTCATCCGTCCGCGCTATTTCCTACCCCCCGTCTTGATCGACCGTCCCCTTTCGCTCTCCTCGCATCCCCTCGGCCCCAGCTCAAGCGGGACGCGCCTCGCGGCGCTCGAAGAGTCACCAAGGAGGAGGGGGCGCGGTCTCGATTGACGAAGACGAATGTTGTAAATGAAAAATAGCCTGAAAAATGGACCTGCGCGCTGCCGGCCGGGGCCGGGGAGCATGAAGGGCGAGGGGAAAAGGCGGATTCGAGCTTATTTGCCCGGATTGAAGCGGCAAAGCAAGGGGAAAATCACCGTGCGCGCACCTGGTGGGCGCTTCATTCCCCCGTAAGCGGTAAGCCGACGGCGTCATTGATTATGTGAAGGATGTACGGTATCGGTGCGTGCGTGTCGGCCAGGCCACGAAGGACATGCTCTCGGTGATGTCGGCGGTTTCACTTTGTTGTTCTCGGCGCTGTTTCCGCGATGCACTCGACCAAGTTCAACGCAGCCAACATCAGCATCTTTTGCGTCTCGGTTTCGATGCCGAGCAGGTGGTGCTCCTTGAACTTGCCAAAGACGAATGCCAGCAGCTGCTGCTCGGGATGATCGGCGATGGCGGCCGAAGTGGCTTGCACTTGCTGCTGTTGGGTCATGCCTTCAATGAAGCGCACGCGCGCGGAAATGCGTCTGAGGCACCGTTCCTGAACGTCTTCGGAGATGATCGGCCAGGCTCTCCCGCTGATCTTCATCGCCTCGTAGAAGACGAGTAGCAGGTTCAGCACCACTTCGATTTGCTCAAGGGTGGCTCCATATCGCTGAAGGACGAGCACCGAAAAGAACAGGTTTGGCTGTCGGGCGTGGATTTCTTCGGCCAGCCGCTCGCGATCCTGGAAGGTCATGCGATCGAAGCGCAGCACGGCTTCCACGAGAATTTGGCTTGAGATCGATGTCATGGGACGATTGTCCAACGCCGCCGGTAGGTTACGAGGTGGCCCGTTGTCTACGCGCCGGCTCGGTGCAAGTCCGAGCGCAGCGGTTGCTCGGCGAAGTGTTGCTTCCACAGCCGTCGTGCCTGCACCATCAAAGCGCCGCATCACCTCGATCCAGCCCTGCTCGTTCGGCCGCCGCCTTCTGTTTGCCTTCATACCGCTGTTGCTCCACATCTGTTGACGATGCGTGCATTGTCGAAACAGATGGTCGCCGCAGGAAGAACGCCGCAGGGTTACCGGTTACGCTGCGCTGGATCAGCCGGCGCCGGGCGCAGCCCTTTGCCTTGGGGTGGGCGCCTTTTCGCGGCCAGCTGTCCCTCGCCGCGCAGAAATTAAGCTTGAGCACATTGCAGTCCATGTTCGCCTGGCTGGTCAACGCGGGCTATCTGGCTTCGAACCCCTGGGTGCTGGTGTCACGCCGGCTGGACGATGCACCGCTGGTGCTGCCGACGTCGCGCTCCATCCCGCGCGTGGCGTGGGATGCGATCATCGACTACCTGGTGGGCGCCGGGCCCCAGCCTTCGGCCGTGCGGATGCTGTTTGTCCTGCGCTTCGCGCTGGCCACCGGGCTGCGCCCCGCGGAATTGATTGCGGCCCAGCTGGGGCATCTGGCCGATGCCGGCGAGAGCGGGGTGGTGTTGTCGGTGGTGGGCAAGGGGGGCAAGGCCAGGCTGGTGCCCGTGCCGGGGGTGGCCCTGGCGGCGCTGGATGCCTACCTGGCGGCCCGCGGCCTGGTGCGTGGGAACCAAGAGCGCAAGCGGTGCCGCTGGTGGCCTCGACGCTTGATCCCCGCGCGCCGGTGTCTTACCGGGTGTTTCTGCGCTCGTTCCAGTCGTTGGTCCGCCGGGCGCTTAATGCGTCCGGCCTGCCCCAAGATGTGCAGCAGTGGGTCTGGGCGGCGACCTTGCACTGGCTGAGGCATACCCACGCGGTCCGCTTCGTGGAGGCGGGCGGGGCCATCGACATCCTGCAGGAAAACCTGGGGCACGCCGACGCCAAGACCACGGCGGTGTACTACCAGGGCGAACTGTCGCGACGGGCAGCAGCGGTCGAGGCGGCTTTTGGTAACTGAATAACCACAGCAAGAGCAGTGCGTTCCCGCATTACAAGGTGTTGCAGCGCTAACATCAAGATGTTGATCGAGGGGGCATGTCGGGTCGTTTAGAGGAGTTGCTTGTCAAACTATGCCGTCCAAACACTGCGCCGGGCCGGGATTCCCGAGCCTGTTGCCCGCAGTGTGGCCTCAAAACTCAAAATCAAGTCCTATGATGCGCAGCACATCATTTGGACCAAGGGCGGTCAGATTGACTCGTGGCAATTCATCATGTCGGGCCTGGTGGCCGCCGCCGCTCCAACCCAAGGCGCCCAGTCTATCCCGATCAAGATTTACGGGCCTGGCTCCTGGTTCGGCGAGCAGCCCATCCTCAACCGCATGCCGTCGTACCTTGAATTTTCCTGCCTGACACCGACCCAGGTCATCACCATGCCAACGGCCTTGCTGTGGGAGATTTTTGATACTGAGCCGGGGTTCTCGCGGTATATCGCCAAGCTGACGGCTTGGCGGGTTCAGAAGGCAACGGAGATGCTGATGTTGATGAAACTGGGCAACCCCTGTTTGCGCGTGGTGATGGGCATCGCGCAATTTGCAGAGGCGCTGGCTTCCCGCTCGGAGCGCCCGCCAACGGACGGCCTGGATGGTGGGATAGAAATCCCGGTTAAACAGAATGTTATCGCCTCACTGTGCGGCGTCTCCAGGACGCTGGTCTCCGAATATCTGCAGCGACTGGCGGCCGATTGCTGGTTGTCCGTCAGCTATGGACGGATCGAGTTGTTGTCGATTGGGGTGTGGCAGCGGTTTACCAGGTCCCGGCGTGTGCATCCCATGCACCATACCAACCCGACGATGGATGAATTGCTGATTGAGTTATACCGGGCTTCTGTGGTGTAAGCCGCCGCGATATAAACTCCAGAGGTTTTTCAACTGTCCTTCGAGAGTCGCCACAGGCCGCCTTAGATCTGGCTCAGCTCACGGGTTCAAGTCCAGCCGGTCTTCTGACAGGTCCAGTTGACTGACATCGTTTCGGCATACCCAATTCAAGAGAGGTTTCCTCACGGCCTGCCTCTCAAAGCCTGCACTCGCGCGCTCGAAAGCATTATCGACATCGCGCGCGGCTTCAATCTTTGGCCAGTCATTCCGCAGCATCGAAGGGTCCGACCCGCGGAATACGCTAGCCTGGCCTTGCGTGTTGATCACAAGAAACTGCAGCTCCACTGCATCCAGCATCTTTGCGATGGCGCCGCGTACGACAGGCGAGCACGGATCGACAAGGGCGTGGTAGTGAGCGAAACCGTAGAACTCAAAAGTGAAATAGATGCCCTCAACACAGTCCTTTCCGTACAGCGCATGACCAAACCGAAAACCACTGGCGCCGTTGGGAAGAGGTCCATCCAGCTTTAAAGCGAATACACCGCTTTGCTTGCCGCCTTCCTCGATCACACCCAAACCCAGCGCTGGCGGCCCGGCCAGCAGCAATTCCTGAACAAACGCTCCGTTGAGCGTGAGTCGTGGCAACGGTCCAGCGGGCGTAGGTTCCGGCCCTGGCTGCCGAATCCGAGCCACCAATGCTTGATAGCGTGGACCTAACTCGTGAGCGACGCGCGATATGGTGTCCCAGCCTACCATGGGATCGTCCAGCTCGCCACGCTCAAAAGCGCGTGCCAGATCAGCGCCCAGCTGACTCAGTTTCAGCCCTTTGGCCAGTTTGTCCGGGTCTTCGATGAGAAAACTTTCTCCCCTCAAGTCCTGCAATTCAGCGAGGGAAAGCTGAATGAGCTGGCCAACGGTTGCAGCGATTGGAGAGGAAGCCCTGCGTTGCTGTTCCGCTGTTGAGGTCGCGCCTTTGGTGGGCTGTTTGGACTGACGCTGAGGTTTTCGCATGGAGATTTTTTTAGAGACGCATGCCAGAAATTGGACCTGGCGTTGAAGCCTTGTACCGGAGCACAAATTCAAGTCTAAAGGATATTGCGGCGACAGGCCAAGCCGGTGCCATCCAACTTTAGCTGCGCTGAAATTGCACGACCTGGCCACGTCTTCCAACTTTCCTTTTAGAGCCCATTCCACGCCAGTTATCATCGAAAAAGAGCCTGCCAGTGGCTCTCTCTGTTTTTCCATGTCTGCATCGAATTACAGAGGTCAAATGTCAAAAATCAAACGCGCCCAGCCACTCCACCAAGGCCAGTTCTCCCGACTTGTAAAAATCACTCAAGCCACGTCGCGTTACGCCGAGCGGGATGTTCTGGTGCTCATGCTTGGGCACCACTGCGGTTTGAGAGTCACCGAAATCTCTAGGATCACGGTCGCAGACGTGATGCTTCCCTCCGGCAAGCTGCGTACCGAAATAAGCTTGCGTGAGGCGGTCACCAAGGGCTGTCGACAGCGCTGCGCGTATCTGGTCACGCAACCCCTGATTGCGGCCCTAGACGCTTATTTGGCCTATCGGCTCGCCCGTGGTATTGGCACTGAGTTGGGCGCATCTACGTATCGTGGGCTGTTGCCTCATCAGCCACTGGTCTACAGTAGTCGCGGCACCGGCATGAGCCAGAACACCAAACGTCGCACCCTTGAGACTGGGGAACGCCGGGATTACCGTGCATGCGACTCGCTGAGTCACTTAACCCGGTTGTACGCCAAGGCGGGGATCAAAGGTGGCTCCAGCCACTCTGGGCGGCGGACTTTCGCTGGCAAGGTTCTGGCCGCCACCGGGGACATGGATACCGTAGCGCAGCTGCTGGGGCATTCCAGCATGGATTGTTCGCAGCGGTACATTGACGTTAAACCGGATGTTTTGTGCGACATGTTCGCAAATGCCGTTCTGACCTTGTAGCCCGATGCGCTACGCACTACAATACTCAAAAATGATCAAGAATTTTCGACACAAGGGGTTGCAGCGCTTTTTCGAGAGCGGTAGCAAGGCTGGAATACAAGCAGCCCATGCGCCCAAACTGCGCCTCCAATTAGCCGCTCTTGACCAGGCGATAAAGCCGGAAGACCTTTCCGCCCCGGCCTGGTCTTTGCACCCGCTGAAAGGCGATTTAAAGGGGCATTGGGCAGTGACCGTCAACGGAAACTGGCGATTAGTCTTTTGTTTTGAGGGCACAGACGCGGTGCTCGTTGATTACCGCGATTACCACTGAGGTTTGATATGACTCGCATGCACAATCCGCCGCACCCAGGCGAAGTCCTTCGGGAGTATTTGGGTGAAATTACTGTGACTGAGGCCGCTTTGCAGTTGGGTGTAAACCGGGTCACGCTCTCCCGCGTGGTGACGGGATCGTCTGGAATTTCCCCTGACATGGCTTATCGGCTGGGCGATGCCTTTGGCACCAGTGCTGAACTGTGGGCCGGTATGCAGATGCAGTACGACCTCTACCAGGCAGGAAAGATGAAGCGCCCGAAGATTCGCCGGATGGCAGCTCAATTCGCATGAGCACGCAGCAGGAATTTCTTCGGTCTGCGATGGGTGAGCTTGGAATGACCCGCGATGCGTTCTGCGCTCGCCTGGGGTGCGCCAGGCGCACCCTGGACAAGTGGCTGCTTCCAGGGGAGTCCAAGGACTTCCGCACGATGGACGAGACGATCTGGAATTTGGTGCGAGAAATCCTCGCCCATGAGAAGTTGAAGGCAGTCCACGAGCGGGTTAAAAAGAAAGTTTCAAATAGTTCTTGATATATCCCCATTGGGGATATATACTAAAGCCAACTGAACAAACAGTTGAAGAGGCAGAATGAAATTTGCCCTCTTGGCCTACACGGTAGCAAACGCAGAGCAGACGCGAAGTGTTCTGGTGGTTGTCACGCTCAAAGGTAACAAAGTGGTGGCCGAGCTGAAGTAGACCGAACCGAGAAGCCTGGCGTGCCGGGCTTTTCAGTGCAGTCCGCACACCGACCTCCATGGAGGCGGCGCCAAGAAGAAAAACTCATCAACAAGGATAAATCAATGAAATCAAAATTCACATTCTTGGCTGCGGCCATGTTGTCACTCTCTGCGATCGCGCAAGCCCAAAACGCTGCCTGGACGGTTAATTCGCAGGACAAGTCACTTTCCGCGTTGGTGGAACGCTGGGCTCAATCTGAAGGTCGGCATGCCAAGTGGGAGGCTGCCGCTGACTTCCCTATCTTGGATGCCGCTGGCCTCAATTCTGCGGCGAAGTTGAATGGCGCAACCTCGATGACGAACGCGGTGGATCGGCTGCTCAACACGCTGAGCACGGTTGCCGTTGACAAAGATGGTGCCCCAGGCCCGAAAGACATCGGCTACTTCGCCTGCAGCTTCTCAACAGGCAAGGTGGCAGTCGTGATCCGGTCGCGCGGACAGCCGGCCTGTCCGAAATCACTTTGAACATCGAGGAAAGCATTATGAAAGTCGTCAAGCCGGGTCTGGTTCATGAATACGTGAATTTCGACTGCGTTAGTCACTGTGAAGCGCATATTGCCTGTTTGGAAGCGCTCGACCCAATCGCCGGGCAGTCTATACGTGCAAAGGCCAACAATATCGTCGCTAAGTTCGGCAGCATCCGTAGCCGCACCCATGAGTTGCAGCGCGAATGCAGTGTGGCACTGGATAGAGTTGGACCAACCGGTCTGTATTTCGGCATCCCCAGTGTGAATAGCAACATGGCTGGATTTTGGCCGGAAGTATGGATCGAAGGCGCAACGGCTCGGAATCCGAAGGGCGTGCCTGATTCTGTTGCTCGCGCTCTCGGAAACGTTGTACTCCAATCGAGGACGGCTATTCGATGGACGCTGCTCTCGATGCCTGGCGCGCCGGCGAAAGCGCTGACGCGCACGCTGCGGCGATCATCGCCACCCGCACCCACTAACACGACCAGTTCAAGGTAAAGAGTCATGTCGCTGAGCACAGTTGATGGGTGGCTTTTTGGTGGCGGCTACCCCGGCAATGGATCGGGTTCTACCAAGTCAGGCATCCTGGCTTTTCTGTCTTATAGCGTCCCCGCCTCCTCGGCAAGCTCCCAGCACCACTGGCTTGAAATTGATGAACAAGTTGACGGCATGAGCTGTGGAACCCTGCGGGCGTATATTCTGCCTCTGCCTGTTTCGGATGAGATGCTTGAAAGCATCCTGACGGCAACTGATTGGTCTGGAGAGGACCGTAGTGGCTGGCGGCACGATCTTTCCTGGCACAACACCCCCATGGACTCGCCACGCGATCCGACAGTGAGAGCCTATGTGCAGGCGGTTTCTGCGCTTGGGTTGATGTTCACGCCGACTGAAGGCATGCAGAACCAGCCGTATGGCATGCGGCTCGCCCAGGCAGTTTATCCGCTCGACCCTACGGACGCGAATCTCAAGGCATTGGGGTTGACTGGTAGTGTGGCCGGCATGCTGGGTGAATCCGTTGACCCCAACAGGCATGCACTTGTGCTGCTGACCCCCAACGATGATTGATGAAGGAAACCTGTAGATTCCACCGTGAAGCCCGGCGGGCCGAGTTTCCCAGTGCATTCCGCACACAACGACCGTCAGATAGGCGGCACCAGGAGGAAAACGAGATGGCTAGATGCACAGCACCAGTACGTGGACACAACTCTTCGGCGGCGGCGGCGGCCTGCCCTGCATGCAGTTCCCGCAGCAGCTACAGATATGGCGGTTATGGCGGCGGCTACGGATCGTCCTACTCCTCGTCGGGCAGCACCGGGGGTGGCTATAGCGGCGGCGGCAGGTCCAGCAGTAGCTCAAAGCCGCGCTGGTCGAGAGCAGGTTCGTCCGTGTCGTACACGTCTGCCCAAGTGCAGTCGCTCACGCCAATCCGCCAAACCATTGAGACGCGTGCAGCGGCGCAACCTGACCTTCGTGACGTTTTCCTGTGCCACGCGTGGGACGACCGGCAGGGGGCCGCCAAGGAGCTGCACGATTTGCTCGTGGTGGCTGGCGTCAAAGTCTGGTTCAGCGAGAAGGACCTTGGCCTCGGCGTGCCGATGATGCGCGCCATCGACAAGGGCTTAACGAATTCGCGTATCGGGCTTGTGCTGGTGACCCCTGCGCTGCTGCGCCGCCTCCCGCAGGAGGGCATCGCCGACAAAGAGCTTTCGGCACTCCTGGCGCGTAACCAGCTCGTTCCCATTGTGCACAACACGACGTATGACGATCTCCGCAATGTCAGCGCCATGCTCGCCTCCCGAAGCGGCCTGGACACTGCAGAAGATTCAATGGCGGTGGTCGCGGCAAAAATCGCCGAGCTTGTTGCTCTCTAGCTAACCCTCAAGGAAAACAATATGTCGGAAATCGAGCATTTGCTAATGAAGACACGCGATGCCGCGGCAGGCGGAATCAACATGCTTTCCACGGGGGAAGCCCTTGCCGCCGCACTTGTGTTGAATCGTTCAGACTGGCTGGCAAACTTGGGGTACACAATTCCCCAGGCGCTTGATCGTATCGGGCCTGAGTGGGCGGCGCTGGTCCCAGTAGCAGCCAAGATGATTGACCAAGCAAACGCGACACTAGCAGTCGTGGCAAAGACAGCCCGCGATGAGTCCGCGCTATCCACGTTGTCTGCAGCGGACGGAGATGTGGACGTGATCGCCGACTTGATCACGTATGGGAACGCGCCAGGTTACCGGGATGTCAGCTTTACTATCGATGTGCGGCGCTTCGGCGTACCTGCAAAGCACCGTTTGCGCGTACAAGTCGGCGCGCAAGACGGCGAGACGATGGCAAGGCACCTGATCGAGGTTCACCGTCAGGCTTGGAGCGACCGAGGGCCCATAGACGTCAAACCGGGTGAGCAGCGCCCGCGTTGGATCGATTAAAGGCCAAGGTGTCGGCGCCGCTTGAATATTGACCCATGAGGAATAAACCCGGTCGCGCACCAGACACCCTGGCGGTGCCGTTTTTTTGATTTTTCCGAAATTCTTCTGGCAGCTTCGTTCCAGGATTAGAATCACCCTGTTCAACACCGCTCGCGCTGCGTTATAGCGCCTGAGTTTGCACCGATTGAGGTTCAAGCTAACACCAACCCGGACGGGCACCATCTGCCCATGCAGGCAGTGCTCTCCATTCAATAGGAGATCAGAAAATGCTGATGAAGCAGCCTAAATACCCACAAGCGACGGATTTGCAAGACACGCCACCGGTGCCGTGTGAATTCAATGTCGGTGACGTGGTGACTTTCACGAATGATTACGGCGCGAAATTCCACAACAAGCTTGTCACTGGGTTCGCGCCCTCGGTGGAGTACGGTCGGTTCGTATATCTTGATAAGGATGCCTGGTGGTTTCCAGTGAACCCATCTCAGCTGTCACGTTCTGTAGCGGGTGGCCCATCCATCACCAATGCGATGCCCGATGCAGGTCGGAAACTGGAGAAAAGGCTTCCGGTCGTTTCCAAACCAGACCATTACGACGCATTCAACGGACGCGAATCAGCACCGTATCGTATTGCCCGAAGCGAAGCCGCGGCAGGCCTGCGATTGATGCGAGCTGCTGTACGTCGCGGAAATGGACGCATTACACAAAACAGTCGTGGCGTGTACACACTCGTGGGCCACAACACCTTGGTGTTGTCCACCCGATAGATCTACCAAAACCACCCGGACGGGCACTCGATGCCCACCGGGCCGGTGCTCTCCATACCAGGAGATAGGGAAATGTTGTCGACCCAACGTGTTCTCGCGAGCGAAAAACGACAGCGCTTCTTTGGCCACCTCCGTGCCACAGAAGTCTTGCCCGTCTACCACCTGATCCGCATAGCGCGGTCAAGTGCTGACTACCACCCGCGCGTGCGCGCAGCAGCCTTGCGGCAGCTCGTTGCACGGGCACCAATCGAAGTAACGCACGGGCGCCCGTTCGCCGAACGGCGACGCCTTGTCAGGTCCCACTACGGGATCTGAACTCATCAACCCGGCGGGTACTGCCCAATCGGGCCGGTGCTCTCCATTCATCAGGAGATAGAAAAATGGTCAACAACCCATTGAGGCCGATCGCGTTCTCTGGGGGAGTCAAATCCGTCAGTGACGACGACCTCTGCGCCACGTGTAAGAACTTCCAGTATGTGCCAGGTGAGCTGAGCGGCTGCTCTCTGAGCTGGCCTAGAAGCGAGGATGGTGATGGATACGTTCAGGAATGTTCGGAATTCAAAGCCACCTCGGATGGGCACCAGCTGCTCCCAACCATTTCGCCGAATGATCGCACCACGGTCGACGACGCCTGCGCTGCAGTGGAAGCCGGCGCCTCAGGCCCTGAAGGACGATCGGTCCTCGAAATCGAATTCGACAACCAAACGGTCGCCGACCTCGCAAAACAGTTTGTGACCGCACTTCGCAGCAAGGTCGGTGACGATGTGTACCTGCAGATAGTTGCGCTCAATAAGGCCGAAACAGATCCTGGCATCTGTCACAGCCACGACTTCGTCGATGCCAACATGGTGATGGCCATGGCCTTCACCGCTGTTACAGGAACTGAAGTGGATGTTCGCAGTTCCAGCCAGTCTCTACTGTGGAGCCGTTCCTGGGCGCAAGCAGTGCGTGACATGAAGCTATGAGCTAGTGGAGTTCCATTCGAACTCCACTGGCTATATTTGAAACCCTCAAGGCCACCTTTCCTCACGGATCGGTGGCCTTTTGGGTTTGTGATTCAGGTAGCCGGTGACAGGGCGAAAGCCCAGATCTTTGTAAACGAGCCAGCATAACGGCCAGCATACCTTAAGCATGCCGAGGCCTGGCGCCGAAATTACTTGCCAAAAGGACGGTTTGGCTTGAGGGCCTCGCCTTTTTTGGCGCATTGGGCACCTTGAACCATGCCGGCCGCCAGGATGCCGCCGCCGTTGACCGAACAGCTGTATTCGACGCCGGCCCTGGTTTTGGCGGTGTACGTCGTGTTGGTACCTTGTTCCTGACGGTTGCTCACGGTCACATCACCAGCTGGCACGCCCAGAGTTTGGGCCGTGTTGTTGGTAAGGCGCTCATCGGACAGAAGCTGGCTTGCGCAGCCGGTGCTCAGAACGACAACAGCGGAAAGGGCGGACAAAGCGAGGATGCTACGAAATTTCAAAAGAGTTCTCCAAGTTGTAGACAAGAATTTAAGCCGAAAGGCGCCTGTGACAATAACTCAAACTGTACTCAGTGCCCGACGGGGAAACTGTTGAGAGTTTCATGAGACACATTCTGTGCTATTGATGATGCAGATTAGCTCAAAGTGACAATTGATCAAGCCGGTTTGAATGGATCCTTTGTCACTCTGTTTCTCGAATCGCCTCGATCACCACTACCGGACCGCATCGGGTCTGTCGACCGCGTACAGGTCATTGAAGCCCATCTGGCTTTCTACATAAAGACGGAGCGTGTTTGCGAGGTTCTCCCAAGCATGTTGGATGACTGTCTTCATTTTTTACGACGACTATGGTGGCAGTGGTTCGGTTTCATGCATCTCTCCCTAATTTTTTAAAAGGATACAGGACACTTCGGCAAGGTGCTCTATTTGCTGCAACCGGGGGAGAGGGGTAGGCCAGCACAGGAGGGCTGGTGACGCGGAAGCTCACTTGGCGAGCCATTTCCTTGCACCGCCGGCTTTAGAGCCGGTATTGTTACGCTCGGACGTCCACAACAACAAGACCCAAGGGAGCCACATGCCACCATACAACTACCCAGCCAAATCGCTCGATGTCCAAGCGCGCTTGCTCAGCCTCGGCCTCACACCCGAACGGTTGATGCTCATCGGCGCGTTTATCGTGACCTATGGCCTGTTCGAGACTACGCTGGAGCGTGCGCTTTGGACCCTGACGGAGACTGACGTCAACGGGTTACGGCCGTTTACCGAAAAGATGAAGTCAGAAGACCAGTTCAAGCGTCTCGGTGAGGGCAACCCCAAGGTGAGCGACAAGTGCAACGCCATCCTGAAGGTCGCTGCGCACGCTGCCGAGGACTTGAACGAGTACCGCAACAGCCTAGTCCACGGCTACCTCCTGTCGTTCGGCCGCGAAAGCGCGCCTTCATTCATGAAGAATCCCGGTTGGCACGGCGTAAAGCGGAACAAACCCGTGGGCGATGCGTACATCGACGAGCCCTTTCAAGACTTGGTGCTCATCGCAGCCTGGACGTTGTCTGGGCTAGTACGGCACGTCGAAAAGTCGCTGACCGAGCCCGAGTCTCAGCGAGCCATTGAAGCCATCGAGGACGATGTGCGTCGTGCAAAAAGATACGCAGATGAAGCTCGTCACCTGCGTTCGCTCATGAACCACGAAAAGTACTAGAGCGGCAAGGTTTCCGCAGCGGTGTCGTCAACGCTAAGCGTCCGCTTCCGCATTCAGCGACTGTCCGCCATGGGCGGCGGACGTACGGCTACCGACGCCTATACTTCTCTTGCCTGCGCGGGGCGGGACTCACGCAAGGTGCGGCTGGATCGGCCTGAGCAGAGCGCCCTTGGTCATATCGCGTCGGAGGTCGAACTGGGCAAGCGCCTCGCTCGGATCGACCTGGGCTAGCCCCTTGAAGTTGATGCCTTCCCACTGTGCCCGCTCGATCTGTACCGACAGCAAGTACTCGTCACGGATTTGGCCGTCAGCCTTGCTGGGCCGCTGGGAGTAGCCGGAAGTGATGACGCTCTGGACGGTCGGCAGGGCGGCAAACACCTCACCAATGAGGCGAAAAACGATGCCGTGGACATGGTCCGAATAGAGCTCTTGCACCTTGGCTCCAGACATCTGCTTGACAGACAGCTTCAGGCCACGCGACGGCACCGCTGCGAGCTTGGTGGGCATATGCTCGACTTCTGGGAGGTCCACATCCAAGGCTACGGCTTGGCCCTCGTCGCGAATGTCGAAAGTCACTTCAGTTTCCCGCGGCCAACCGATGTCCTCAAGGGCATTGGATAAGTGCTGTTCCATCGCCTTTGGGTCGTTGTAGATCGCCCGCTCGATGAAATCGCGACTCTGAGCTACGGCTTTCTCGTACTCAGAGTACTTGCCGTCCCAGCTTTGCAACTCGCGCTCGAATCGCTGCTGCGCCTCGGAATTGCTCTCCGCGATCTTGTTGGCTCTGCCCAGAACCTTGTCCACGAATCCAGGTGCGGCTGGAATGGGTCGGACCGGCTTTTTGACGTCGAATGGGGGCGCCACGAACTTAGGCTTCACTCTTGGGTCCGGGGTTTCGTGATGCAGGCACCCGAGCGCCTCAACCTGGGAGTTGATCTGCTCGCAGGTTGTGCGGATCAGGTTCTGTATGGCCTCCCGGTTTTGCTTCTTCGCCTTTTCCACCCAGTGCTCCGGCATGGGTTGACCGTATGCGTCCTGGAAATACAGCGTTCCGTCGTCGGAAACGCCACAGGTCATCTTGACGCTTGTGCCGGTGAACGCAGCCGGGTCCGAAGGGGCGAAGCTGTCGGACGGCCGAGCACTGGCGTTCGGG
The DNA here is from genome assembly GCF_000013865.1 of Polaromonas sp. JS666. Taxonomy (NCBI): domain Bacteria; kingdom Pseudomonadati; phylum Pseudomonadota; class Betaproteobacteria; order Burkholderiales; family Comamonadaceae; genus Polaromonas; species Polaromonas sp. JS666. Next base: position 131,436 of record NC_007950.1, on the reverse strand, counting down.
CTGCCGGAGGTGAGCCTGGAACGCGAGTACAGGCCGCTTCCGGGGATGCCGGTATTCAAATAGGAGCCGCGCGTTCCGACGCCTAGCGAGAATCCTCGAGGGCCCAGCGTGAAGGATGAACCGCTTCCCGAGATGTTCCAGCGGATGCCTGGCGCGAGCTTGATCGACTTGCGAAAGCGAATTGCCATGTCCCTCTCCTCAATCTTGTGCGGTCATTATTGCGCAAGTGCTTTAGCGGCATTTCTGGCCGATTTCGGGCGTTCCGCAAGCCTTTGCGTTGGCGGAACGCACGGTGGCCACGGTCATGGCTTTGTGCGGGAAAATAGTCATCGGGCAGCCGACGCCCCGGGATGGGGTAAGTGACTAGCGAGACTAGTCGCAGGGCAACAAGAGAAGAAAACATCGAAAGGGCGACATGGCATCTTCCAAACGAGACTTTGAACGGTTCGTGGCCTGGCTGCATCAGCCGGAAACTCAGGCCCCGCCAGATGTGCGGCGCCTCGCGAATCTCGCGCTGGCCCACTTTGACGGATTGGCGCGAACCTCTCGCCAGCACAGCCAGCGGTCTATCTATTTGGTGGACCACGCTCGCAGGTCTTTGGCCCAGACACCCGACGGGCCGCCCAACATCCAAGCGGTGGCAGCCGACGGCACCTGGCCATGGCAACGGCTGCGGCACCTGACCCTTGGTCCTTTCCGGGGCTTTCGCACGCCAGAGCCCTTTGACCTGCAAAAGCGGGTCATCCTGTTTTACGGGCCGAACGGCAGCGGAAAGACCAGCCTTTGCGAAGGCCTGGAATACGCCCTGCTGGGCTCAGTCGAGGAAGCTGAGACCAAGCGCATTGACGGCAGAACCTATCTCGCCAACGTCCATGCGCGGCGCTTTGAGGCGCCGGTCCTGAGGGCGACCGACCACCAGAACCGGGAAGTCCCCGTGGCGGCCAGCGCCGACACCTACCGGTTCTGCTTCATCGAGAAGAACCGCATCGACGCGTTCTCCCGAATCGCCGCCCGGCCGCCCGCCCAACGCACCGAGCTGATCGCCACGCTGTTCGGCATGGACAAGTTCAACGAATTCGTGGGCCATTTCAACGAATCGATTGACCAACAGCTCGTGATGGTGGCGGCCAAACAGCAACTCTTGACCGCCCGCCGCACCGCCCTGGCCGCCGACCAAACCACGGTCAACGGCGAAGCCCAAGCCTTGCTGGGCCTGACAAACGAAGAGGACGCCCTCGCACTCACGCACTCCGCGGGCATGACGTATGCGGGACTCAAGGCGCTCATTGGCACCGCCGAGGCCCCCGGCCGCCTGCACGAGCTCGAAGCCATCCTCAACGCCGTGCCGCCTGCGGCTATTGGCCTGGCGCGCCAAGGGCTGCTCGATGGCTTCGAGGCGGCCCGCAAGGGCCATGAAGAGCTCGCTGGCATCATCGCCAAGCTCGACGCCCGCAGCAGCCAGGTGTCATTCAAAGATCTCTACACCGCAGTCCTCGCGCTGCAGGCCACTGAAGGCGACCATTGCCCGGCATGCGACACGCCCCTCGCTGGTCAGCCCCATGTCGCTGCCAACCCCTACGAAAAGGCCACCGCCGGCCTCGCGCAGTTGAAGGAACTTGGCGAACGCCAAGATGAGCGCAAGACCGTTCAGGACAAAGTCGCCACGGCTTCGCGCGAGCTTCGCCGGCAGCTCGCGACCCTCTCCGCGTTCGTCGCGGCCCATGAGGAACAAGAGACGCCCGTGGGGCGATACTTGGCCGGGCTGGCGGCCGAGCCTGCCGGAGACTGGTGGGCGGCTGTCTATCCCGCGCGGCCCGAGCAAGGGGTCAACGCTGCGGCCAACGCTGTGACTCTCGAGCAGATTTTGGCTGTTGCCGACCGCGTGGCCGCGCAAGATGCTGCCTCGCTGCTTGCCCGCCAGGAGCGACAGCGCAACATTGCCGAACGCGATGGGCTCAATGCATTCCGCCTGGCTGTCCAAGCCCAGGACTTGAAGTGGAAACAGCTTGTCGATGGCGTGGCGGCGGCAAGGGGCCGGATCGCGGCATTTGATGCGGCCAACGCGGCGCTCATCGGCGAGGCCGCCCGAGAAGCGCGGGACATTGAGCGCGACGCCCCGATCAAGGCCGCATACGACCGCTTCCTGACCTTGCTCAGGAACTACCGCAACCAGCTTCCCGGAACCCTCATGGCTGGCCTCAACGAAACGGCCATGAACCTCTACAACGAGTTCAACCGGAATGACTTGGACCCCGACAAGCTCGTGGCCCTTCACTTGCCAGTGACTGGCGACCAGAAGATCGAAATTTCCTTCCGAGGGAATCCGCAGGTCCGTGTGGACGCCTTGCGCATCCTCAGCGAGGGCCACATCCGATGCCTGGGCCTCGCGATCCTGCTCGCCAAGGGCCAGAGCATCCAAAGCCCGCTGATCGTCTTCGACGACGCGATCAACGCCATCGACCACGACCACCGCAGCGGCATCCGCGAGACCATCTTCGAGAGCGACCACTTCGCCCAAACGCAGCTCATCGTCACCTGCCACAGCAACGAGTTCATCAAGGACATCCAGCAGCACTTGCCCGCGCAGCGGCGCAACGATTGCCAGGTCTACCTGTTCCGCAACCACTCCGGCAACTACCAGCCCAGAGTGACTGGCAACGTCCCAAGCAAGAACTACGTGGTGAAGGCGCGAGCGTCAAAGAACGCGCGGGACGACCGCGAAGCCCTGGCCTCATCTCGGCAAGGGCTCGAGATGCTGTCTGAAAAAGTTTGGCGCTGGCTCGCCAGCCATGACCTCGGTGTGTTGAACCTGCAACTTGCTGGCGTCGGCGCCGAGCCTGGCTTGCGCAACCTCTGCGAGGCGATCCTCAAACGGCTGAACGACGCGGCGACCTTTGCCCACGCCAACAAACCCCTGCTGGCGGCCGCTTATGGCCGGATTCTCGGCATCCCGGCCGCCAATCTCGTGTGGACCTACCTGAACAAGGGTACGCACGAAGAAGCGAACCGGGACGACTTCGACGCCGACCTGGTGGAGTCCGTGGTTCAAACTCTTGAAGAGATCGATGGACTCGATCTTCGAGCTGGGCGATAGGTCATAGCCCTCAGCCAACCAAGGTCGGTGTCGGGTACTGACAGCGCAAACTTGAACAGGCGCTCTGGGTCTGAAGCGGGCATTGGTGCGTTGTTGACAGAGAAGGCACGTCGTGTAAATTAAACTTGTTTACGACTTTATGATGTCATGTTGTTAAATCGAAACGCCGCTAACCCGCATGGATGCTACGGTGCTGTTTACGACTTTAATTGCGAGGAATACTGGACAAAGATGTTCGCCTCCTGAATGCTAAAACAATCACTGACACCGATGGGATTGGCGGTATCTCAACCACGTCATAAGATGGCGTCCGAATCTCGTACGAGAATTTGTGATGCACCCGCCCGGCGCGCGAGGCTTGAAATCCGATCGAGGTCAGGTACCCTTGGACAACATGACTGTCCAAAACTCTCAGAAGCAAAAACGCCCGCGCATCTTCTACTATTTGAAATGGGTGCTGATCGCGTTATTGGTTGTGGCTGCAGCAGCACAGCTTTTCCCGTTCCGCTCCGGCGAACAGCCGGCAATTCTATGGGGCAGGGTTTGTGAAGGCAAGAACTGCTCCGCTGCCGCCGTCCTGCGTGGCCCCATTCCCGAAAACGCCAATCCGATCCTAGCCCAGCTGCAGCGTCGGGCGGACGTCAAAACCCTGTGTTTTGAGTCTTTGGGCGGTCACTCTTCGGGTGGGAGGGAGCTGGCGGTCTGGCTCGATGACCACGGCTACGACACCTGCGTGCCAAAGGTGCGGAAAGCGCAGGCATTCTGTGCATCAGCCTGCACCGTGGCCTTCATCGGTGGCCATCAGCGCCGCGTCGATCCTGGCGTCAACTTCGCGATTCACGGCGCGTACATGCGCGTGTTGCTGTCCGAGCCGCCGGATGTCAGTGATGGCACCCCGGGACAATTTCGATTCCCATCGCAGCCCTGGCTCGGGATTTCCCTGGCGGTGAACAAAGGAACTGCGTGGATCGAGCTGACCACGCTCCGGGTGTGGACCAGGCCCAGTGAACAGCGGGATCGCTTACTCGCAGAAGTAGGGCAGGTGCCCGGCCACCTCGTAAAGCGAGTGACAACGGCTGATCTCGTTCACTGGAAAACAGTCACGGTGCCGCCGGCCGTGCCCTTGGTGTTCTACCCAGAGGGGCCTGCGGCGCCTGAGCAGCCCTGAAAGCCCGCGCGATTGTCACTGCCTTGCCGGAGGCCGCAGAAGCGGCTAAACTGGAGGCTCTCGGCGAAAGTCGCGACGGTCAGCTTGAACCGCTAATCAGCCTGTGGAACTCGTGAATACGATTCCTCTTTGCCTACGGGGCACCAACTCCGTAGGGATTGGTGCCTTTTTTCATTTGGAGAAAAAATGGACGCCATTGACCTTATGGTCTGCTTCGCAGCGGTTGGCCTGATCGCTCACATCATCATCCAGCAGGGCACCTTGTGTGCGCAAAAGGTCTGGGAACGGACCAAACCCGAGCTCGATGAGATCGAGCTGATGGAAGCGGCGCATGTGCCCTACGTCACCAACCTGGAAGCGCTGCTCCTTTTTGTCGCTGCCACGCTGCGCGCCTTCTACCAACTGCCAATTGCACTCTTCAATGAGTACCGCAAGCGGCCGTGGGAAAGGACTCCGCAGATGCGCCTCGTCGACCTTGAGCTGAGACTGGGGACCGACATCCTAGGCGCCGTCAGCAGCATGCTGAGTGGCTACCCTGAACGGGCCAAGCACCTGTTTTGGCAGGAGCGTGGCCAACGCCTGGCACGTGAGTACGACGCCCTCTTGCAGGACTATGAAGCCCTGTCGGAAGGAGGTGGAAGCCTCGCGTAGCCGTTGGTAATGCCGGCGCCGGCCCTATCGCGTCCCGAGCCCATCTCCCTAGGGGGAGGTGGAGCTCTGGCTTTCCAGCTACGCCGATGCCAGCCCTCGAGCAACATCACTTGCCCATCACCTGGTCACGCTGATTTCGAAATGGCACTCCCTCATGAAGGATTAGAATCGCACCGCAACTGCGATAGTCTTACAAGGGTTCTTTCTTCGTTCGAAGAGCAACCCGAAAAATCAACCCCGTGTAGAAGCGCGCTTCTAGCACGGGGTTTTTTCTTGGGCCGGCGCTTTCCGAAAATCGCCCCGGCAAATGCTCCGGGCCCACTCATCAATGAATACGGCCCCTGTCCTGGAAGAGGGCCAGCAGCTATGACTGCCAGCTCCTGACACGCCCGCGATCGACGTGCGTGAAGTTCTTTTTCAGGTATAGCCCGACGCCACCGCCCGCCAGCCATTGGCCAAACCGCGCAGTCTGCTCGACCGGGACGCCGGGTACGTAAAAATCAACCGCTCCAGCCTTTGGATGCCAGCTGGCAAGCGCGGCGCCTTCCGTCAACTCGTTCGAAATGAAGTGCCGGAAGCCGCTCGTAACCATCAAAGGGCGAGTCACCCCGTACACATGAAGCCAGGCGCTGTAGGCGTAGAGGATATCCAAGACGACTGGATCCATGAGGGCCCATGGCGTCATCTGATTTTTCGCCAAGCGACCGGAGCTGACGGCCTTTGCAATGATCGGACTGTCACTGCTCAGTAGCTCTGCAAATCGCCGATCGCGCAGAAACCAAGACAGCTGCTGATACGCCTCGGGAATCAACTGCCCGTTGGCCCAATAAACGACTTTGATTTCCTCGTTCGTCCCCGCCCGCTTAAGCCAAACCCACCGCGGCTGAGTCCAGAAGTCGCTTGTAATCTCCGTCGGGGACTTCCCCCACTCGGGCGTAACGGCGAACGCCGGCAGGCTGGTCGACATCGCCGCGGCCGCCAGCGCATTGACCAGGGCTCTCCGTGTGATCATGAGCCCCTGGGGATCGAGCGGCATCAGGCCCAATGGAGGTAAATCAGTAGAAGTCACAGTTCAACCAGCCAAGGGTTGGTGGTTCGCAGTCGAAAGAAGGCTGTCGAGAAGCTGCAGCTCGTCCGAACGCCACTCAGAAAGGCAGAAGGTCTCGACATACCGCTCCGCTTCGCGAATTCGCGATCTCGTCCCGCCGGTGATGCTTTTCTTCCCGAGCAAGATTGAAGCGACCTCCGGTACTCGGCGATAAAGGGAAAAGTCTGTTGTGATCTGCTTGGCAATGCCGAGGAGTTCCGGCCTGATAACGGCATTCGGTGCCTGAGCTTTTTTGACAAGCACCTCCACGGCTTGAACAGTTCCGTCGGGAATGCCCACGGTCTCCAGGTAGCTGAGCCCCAGGCCGTCCACACGCACCAGGTTGATGTTGCTCACGACGAAGTGTTCCCCATCACCGGCCGCTCAGGGAATCGCGGGATGTGTTTGTCCACCGCGGCATCCCATGCCCACACGGGTTTCCCCTCTTCGCGATACCGTGCCTGCTTCTGCGCCTTGCGTTCGAGATACTCGCTGGTGGTCATGCCGTATACCTCCATGACGCAAGGCGGATTCGTGTCCGTGAGGACAAAATCTGGCAAGCTGGACGCGTCCACCTCCAAACGAAGCGGCTTCGAGAAGGCCCGGCCCTCATCGACTAGCTTGTGCGCAACCTGCGCCTCATAGGACGAATCAACGGGAATGTACTGAAGGCTGCAGGCCATCAGCGCGCCGTCGATCACGTTCAGATAGCCTTTAGGCGCGAGCTCGACCAGAAAAATTCCGATGTTGCGCTGGTTCAGGCTGGCGTTGAGCTTGTGGAAAGCCCTGGGGTATGACTCGGAAAGCTTCTGACGGAGCTCCTGCTTGAGATATAGAGGCGTTGGGAAATGCCGTAGAGTGGTTTTGTACCCAAAGCTTGAGCTTCCGAAGTCCTTGATCTCCCCGATGACCAAGCCCATCCGAACCTGCTCTTCACTGGGCACCAGACGACTCTTGAAGTCATCCCAAGCCTGGTCGATCAGGTCCTTGCGCTTCAAGCTGAATTCCGGGACCAGGTACAGCTGCTCGATCATCGGCTTGGCGCCCAGCGACCCCTGCTCGATCACGCCAATAAGTTCTTGCGTCACTCGCCACCAGTCGCGCTTCCAGCCCCTTCCCCACCGATTTAGGCCGCCGACGGTCCAAAGGTGCTGCAGGAGGCCTAGGAGGCCCATCCGGGAGCGTTGGGTGCGATATGCGGGTGCGTGAAGGGCGGTTGATTGCGCGGCTGGATCTGGCGGCTCGCGCTTCAGAATTCGACTTAGCGGAAAGTCCGCCGCAATGTCGAATCCATCCTCGGTCTCCCTAACCGCCGGCTCGACCAGCGAACCACCGCCCCCGGCCTCTACCTCGGCGCGGTGGAAAGGGCAGGCATAGTGGTGGTGGTGTCCATCGTGCGGCCAGACTGCCAAGAAGTGCCGGTTGCCAACCGTGCGAATAACCAGTTTTCTCGCCGGCGAGGTGCAGAGGCATTGAGCATGGCCAGGCGCCGCCTTTGCCGCCACCATGGCTTCGGCTATGGTGTCGATGTTCTCCAGCGCATACGCACAGTCAAGTCGAGTTCTGGCAACCAGGATTTCCATGGTCACAGAATAAAGAGCTTAGGCCCGGTATCCCGGCGAGAAAAAGGCCCAAATCAGCAACATTGAGGCTATTCCGAGGCCTTCGGGCCCCGCGGGCCCAACTACGCGGCTTGCTGGCGAGCAGGATGCGCCACCGGCGCCGCTTCGTTTGCGCTACCCCCTGCATAGCTACTGACAAGGTTGGAGAGGTCCGGCACCACCGTCGCCACCCGCTGCGGACGACGGCTACCGGTTGGCGTGGTCGCAACTCGCCCGACAAGCAGCTCCTCAAACTCGGCCGTATCTTCCGCGTGGTCTGCGAAAGCCCCGTTCGCGAGAAGCAACGCTGCAGCCGCTTCGTAGGCCTCGCGATTGAAACCAGCTTCCTCTTCTTTACCGATCCGATCTTTCAGCGCCTTCGATGCCTCGGCAAGAGTCTCAAACCGCGGCTCAAGAGAAACGTAGAAAAATGGGTGGCCAGACGACTGAGCGGTACTTTTTAGACGCATCGTGAGCCACATCGGAAGACCGGCAAGCTTCTTCCCAAAACCAGCGTGCAGCGTTTCCAACCGAAAGCGCATGTCGTTCACCGAGTTGTAAGACCCGGTGCGAAAGATAAACACCCCCTCAGCCTCCGATTGGCCTTCCAGATGGAAGATGGCCCGAGTAAGGGTGCCACACCGGTGTGCCTCGTCCAAGCCAAAAACACAGGCATCAGATCCGGGGCATGGAACCTCCACCACGCCTTCGGCAGTCGTCTGCCGCGCAGTGCACCCGTTTCCTACGCACGCTGGTCGCCCATTGCTCGTAAACGCCGCGTACTGTTCGCCCATGTTCAAGTTCGGCGAGTCGTAGACGAGTCGCACGGGTATTTTGCGCAATTTCCCGTTCACCAAGTGCCCCGCGTCCTCCTTGAGCTTCGCGTGGGAGGCATGCTCTTCCCATGTTCCTTGCTCATTCCTGAAACGCGCGTGGACGCTGAATTCGTCGTCGGGTACGGGCGTCTTAATGCCCAGCCGGTCCTCCACGCTGCCAATGCGGATCGTGCCGATTACAGGCGTTTGATAGGTGAGGCCTCCCAGCAGACCGCGCAGCGTTGGCAGCGGCATTGTGGCAACAACGGCGGGGGTCGGTGCGGATTGTGTGGTTTCGGTCATCTTTTCTCCAACAAAATGGATCTTGCTTGGGCTGTTTGAGCTATCGAACTGCTGATTCAGAATCTCATATCTCCCAAAGACTTCAACCCCTAGTGACGGAAATAGTTTGGTGCTGCAGCCGCGCCCATCGCGGCACTTCGGAGTGCTTGCTGGTGAATGTGCGATATGTCCGCCGGCGACAGAGCATCCCTCGCAAAATTGACCGAAACTGCCGCCGTTCCCTCGTCATCGAGCAATTCCATCATCATGTCCCCATGCTGAGTGAATCCAATGCTGCAGGACAGCAGCTGGTCCGTCATTCCCGTGTGACAAGAAACCGCGCTCGCCACACCTTGGGCGATCGCCGTAGAGAGCGGGTAGGGCGCAAGCACCTGGTGCCGGAACATGCCAGGCTGATTGCCACAGAGGGCCACCTCAATGTCCAGCCTCTCGCGGCTAAAGAGAAACTCATTGGGCTCTGGCAGGTAGATCGGACGAAGGTCGGAGGCATGCCGATAAACGAGGCCAAAGATGAACACGAGCCCGCCACCGTTAGGGTCAAACCCCGATATTCGAAAGTGCTTGAGGATGTCGTCTGACGAGGGCAGTGACTGATGCAATGTCACGAGTGCCTTCATCAGACCTGGTTGGGCTTCGCCACGGCTGCTGCTCACAAAGCTAGCATCAACCGCATGCGCCAGAAAGGTCGCGTTCTGACCGTCCTTAGAAAGCAGCCCGCTCTTGTGAAGCACCGTACCCACGGCTTCATAGTCGAGCCGGCGAAGAGGGTCTCCCCCCATCACATCGTGGCCATCTCCGCCGTAGGCTCTCAACCCCTGCGGATTGAGCAGCACCGGCATCGCGAAGATCCCGCCGCGGTAGTTGTCAAGTAGCTCAATGTGTTCAATTTCTGGATGAGTCAAATAGTGCATATGGCCCGATGATGGCAAATCTGTCGATTCCTGCAGGAGTGACAGACCCCGAGTGACAAGAGCAGTTGAATTTCTTCTCTCATGTGCCATCCTGATTGAATTGAAATCGACCTATTGGCATTCCATGAACAACACATTCGATCTCGGGTTCCTTGGCAACCTCACCAACCCCAAGGCCAAGGCCGCCGCCGCGCCTACACAGCGTCTGCCAGGGCTCCAAACACCCGGGGTTTCTCCCGGTTCGTTCTGGTGCGAAATGAGCGCGGACGAGTATCACAATGGTTCGCCCGGCCTCTCGTCGTCGCGTCTCAAGCACATGCTCGTCTCGCCGGCGAGATACCAGCTCAGGCTGCAGCGCCCCCCAATAGAGACTGACGCGCTCCGCCTCGGGCGCCTCCTGCACACCATGGTGCTGGAGCCGCATCTGGTGAACTCAGAATTTGTCGTGTGGTCCGAGGGCCGTCGGCAGGGAATGAATTGGGACCTGTTCAGAGTGCAGCACTTGGGTAAAACGCACATCACCGAAGCCCAGTACGAGACGGCACTCGGCATGGCGGCCGCATTGCGCCAGATGGAGGACTTTCCCCTCGACGCTTGGCTGGAAGGAGTCGCAAATGTGGCCCCCGCAATCAAGGAACGGAGCCTTTTCTGGATTGACGAGGAAACCGGTCTGCTCTGCAAAGCGCGTCCTGACGCGTTGACTTTGGGCATGTCGGCTTTGATTGGTGACCTGAAGTCGACAAGGTGCGCTGCGGAGCATGCGTTCATCCAGGATGTATTCAACTTCCGCTACGACCTCCAAGCCGCGCACTATCGGGCCGGGGTAAAGGCTGTGTTCGGCGTCGACGCGAACTTCGCGTTGTTTTCCGTCGAGAAGGAGGAGCCCCATGTCACCAGGTCATTCATCATGACGCCTGAGGTATTGGCGGACGGGGAGAGATATCGCCGCTTCTGCCTCACCATGGTCAAGAAATGCACCGACGAGAACCGGTGGCCAAAACAGCCACCCGCGAAGGCCCCAGTGGCAGTTGCGCCGCTGTTTATGAAAGACACTGCGTTGCTGGACATGGCGAAGGCCTACGGCATTGCCATCTGATCAAACTATTAGAGTGACAAAGCCGGGCGCGCTCGCCAGCGCGATTGTTTTGAGCTAAAGTACCGGTTCGATAACGCAAGTTTCGAGGTCAGCTGGACCTTTCACCAGCCTTCGTCATGGCTTTCGGGCCATTTCTTCATTCCATCTCTGGAATCTTTCATGAAAATCCAAAATGCATTGGCTGCGCTCATGCTGGAGGATGTCCTTTTTTTCCATCTCCTCAAGGCGATACGGGAAAAGTATGGCGTCCATCAGCTCGGCGATCTCCCGCACTTCACCTTTTGCGCCTTTGGCGACGAAATCCTCCTGACAGAGGTGCTCCGTGCAAAGCTCGAAGCTGCATTGGGCGCCTCGCTTCAGCAGGTGACGGGCATCAAGCCCTACACCACGTTGATCAATTTGGTCCTGCCTCAAGGCGTTTCCAAAGAGGTCGACGCCGCACTTCTCGCCTTTGAAACGGCCAATCCCTGCACCTGATCACCAGGCGCAACAACTCATTTGAGGAGCACTATGCCCAAATCTGCCAGCGGTCCCTTGCCGGTTGCTTGCCCCCCGGCGGGCTTCGCTTTCGACCCTGCGCCGGCAACAACCTTGCCGCGCGAGGGTTCCTATCTGCCCCTTCCCGCACTGGTGCCGATCCCCATCGGCCTTACGCTGGAGGAGGCAGTTGGCCAGCACAAGAATCCCCGCGTTCTCGCGGTCAAGTGTGGCCTGGAATCGCGCTTCAACCCAGTCAAGGCTGTCGCGTGAAACTCAGGCTAGATGCGGAGACCTGCGGTGCCCTCACGGGCATCGCCGGCGCTCTGCTGGTCGCCAGCATGAGTCAGTACAGCCGCTACGGCTGGCTGCTCTTTCTCTGCTCGAACGTGTGCTGGATCGTGTTCGCAATCCAGGGCAAGTTCCACAAGCTGCTGCTGCAGCAGTTCGCGTACACCGGGACCTCGCTCCTGGGCATCTGGAACTCTTTCGTTCCAGGTGCGGCCCTCGCGGTCTACTTTCATCAACTCTTACTGAGGTTCACACCATGAGTTTTGACCACAATCCCGGCACGGCCGTTCCGGAAAAATCGGACCGGGTCGTCGGCGAGCCCGAGGTGATGCAAAGCGCCGCGGGCTATTACGTCGGCTGCTACGTCACTGAGGACGGTTTCGCCTCGCCTCATTCGCGCTTCTCGGACTACTTCCCCAAGGAGCAACAGGCGCAGGCCTGGCTGGATGCCGCAAGGCGCACCAACAGCCTTTGAGCCATCTTCCAAAGCCGCCCCTCGTGGCTAGCCGTTAACAAAATATGTTGAAACCTTAAAAAGCTTCAACATCAGGGTGAAAAACCCTAGTCAACCGTAAAAACGGGCTTGAGAAATCAAGTCCGTTTTTCATTTCAACCCGCTGGGGACCCTTGTCCCCTCGGGGCAGCGTCGTCTCCAGATTCTTTTGACTTATGGAGATAACATGCAAATTGAAATTGACGGAGCCACCAGGCAATTGCTATTGAACCTTTTGGCACACCGAATCGCCAAGCAGCGTGACGGGACAGCGCCAAAGGTCTGCAATTGCTACGGTAAAGAAACTGCAGAAGACCTTTTCCAACGGTTGCAGCCTGATGGCGTTCCTTCTGGAGCGGATGTCGCTGATTTCGTTGAACTAAAGGCCAACGGCCAACAGTTCGAATTGATACTGCCCTTTGATGGCGGACTTTTGGACATGGTGCCTGCATTCCCACCCAATGGGAATCCTAGCAATGATGGTTACGATGGACCATGGCCACGGTTCGCCAATGAACTTCGTTGGCCAAAACCGATCACGGTAGAGGCTGCAATCGCAGCACCCTTCTGGCGCGTCAATCCCGCCAATGAGTGCCCTCAACTACGGGCGTAGGTTTTTGGAACTCCCTCTTGGTTTCGACCATGGGGGACTTTTTTTTACCGAAGCGCCGCGACACATCTTTTCTTGGATTGATGTCGATGCTGGCGTCGTCTGAGAATCATTTTTCAATACCATTCGGGGATGAAACATGCCCGCAAGGGGGTGCTGCTCCCGATTTCCAAAAGGACCTTCAATGAACACTGAAGAATTAGACTGCCACCGCCTTGGTTTTGGTACTATGGCATCTGGCTCAGTCAACGTCTTAAAGGAACGATCCATGAATCGCAGACCTTCCGAGGTACTTCGACAAAATCGGGATTTAATCCGAAGCGTTGCGCTGCTTCATCGTACGGAGAACCTACGGGTCTTTGGGTCGGTCTTGCGTGGAGAAGACACGGAAACAAGCGACCTGGACTTATTGGTGGACCCATTGCCCGGTGCTACGTTGCTGGACCTGGGGGCCATCCAGATCGAGTTAGAAGAATCCCTTGGGATTTCTGTTGACGTTCTGACACCAGGTGACCTGCCGAAGAAATTCAGGAATCAGGTTCTCAGCGAGGCCGTGCCTGTATGAATGCAAAACAAAGGCAACTTCGACACGTTGACTACATAGAACATATTTTGGATGCCACTCGACAAGTACACAGTTACATCGCAGGGACAACCAAAGAAGTGTTCATGCAGGACCGAAAGACACAGGATGCCGTCATCCTGAAAATTCTCGTGATCGGTGAGGCAGCAGCCCAAATTCTGGGTGAGCACGGAACGTTTGCTCAGCAGCGATCTGATATCCCCTGGAACCAAATGAAGGGGATGCGAAACAGAATGGTCCACGGCTATTTCGAGACCAACCTTGATCTTGTGTGGGAGACAGTGCAGGTTTTCCTGCCGGACCTTGAACGTAAGCTCCAGCAAGCCGATCCCGCAGAAGGCGAGTCAAAGTCAGACTTACAATAACAACACGCCCCCGCGCACCGTAAAGGTCACGGGGGTTTCGTGTTTCTGGGGTTGCTTGCTGTCAGATCGGCAAGATCTGAGACAAAGTCATTCAATCGCTTTTCGAGTGGGCCCATGCCTCATAACTCCGAAGCGCGATAGATGCAGACGGTGGGGCAGCGTCCGGCCCCAACCCAATCAACCATCGCGAGCGAACATCAAACACGCAAGAGGAACAGAATCGTTGCCGTTCGTCATCCGTTACAAGATTGGTCAATAGTGCTCCCATCCGAATCGACGCCTTTTCCGACGGAGAAAGGCAGAGCCAACGATGCGCTCTGCCCATGGTTAAACCTGCCTCCAATTGATCTCGCTGCGCCCACAATGGGTCACCAACGGGCAGAAGGCGATCCGGATCCATCGTGGCAGGAAATTGCAGATCTGAACTGGCTTTCAGTGCAACATTTTCCCGTAGTGCATAGGTCTCTTCGGCGGTGTGCTCGCCATGTACCAGTGCTTCTACGGCGTTAGTTGGCACGCTTACAGAAACGCCAAATAGTTGGTTGGACCGAGATACCAAGTCAGCAAGACCAATCGAATTTTCTAGATACGCTGCTGTCAGATCGCGCCACATGGCAGTCGTGGCCCCGTCGATGTTGCTCAAGCTGGAATTGCGCAAAACCTCCAGTTGAGTCTTGCCGGTAGGTGTCAACCGATATTGGTCACCTTCCAATGTGGACCAGCCAGAAATTACAAGCTCATCTAATAGTTCTGCGATCCGCCCGGTGGATGCGACTTCCAGCTTATCCATCCACTCAATCAACGCGGCTGCATCCGTGTTGCAACCGGGAGTCGGCACAAAGAATGGAGTGACCGACTCAACCACAAAATCTCCAGCAGGAACCTCAACGACCGAGCCTATTGGTACGGGAGATTTTGCAACGCGTCGTGTATCGAGTTCTTTGAGCTGCGTAGACAGAACGGGATCGCTTGTGGAGAACCACCGCACGCCAATGGACAGGCTCCCCAACTGATAACTGTTGAACCCTTCGATTGCTGCCTGGGGCACACGCAAGTGACCCAACGTGTTGTTCCAAATCAGCGTGTATGCCGCCGCCGCGTCCGTTGGATAGCCCTGTGTGACCGTAGGCGGTGGTTGCAGGGGTAGCAGCGGTGTGAGCATCGGATGTGCATGCATGGTCATCCCTGTCAGTCTAGTGCGCGTTTCAGCATGAACTCGATCATGGCCTCTGCGTTCTTGAAATCTTCCCATTCAGCCAGGCCATTGAGCTCTACCGCCAAAAAACGTCCAGTCGATAGCTCCATCACAAACGCAGAATCATCCCGCATGCCGAAATACAGATAGTCCTCAGATACGTTTTCTCGCAATTCACGGTTGGCGGATACCACGGATTCACTAAACTTCCAATGGGGCGAGCATGGCCAGATCGTAAGACCATCCTCCATTAAGCCGTCAGTGTGCCGCAACAGCGTCTGATAAGCATCAGGCAATGGGTGTTCAAACTCATGTTCGAAATCCTGTGCAACCCGTGCCACCGCTTCAGCGGAGGCAGGCGCGGGGTTGAAGAGGTCGTACCTGCCACGACTTTTTTGAATGTCCTGCACCAGGGTTTCAATGCTCATCAAACATCTCCATGAAAACTGAGAATCCAACGGAATTTGACACGTATCCCTTGGACGGATCAGGGTAAATAATGGTGTCCTTGGGCGGAACCGCCAGGGCCACGGTAGCTGTTTCACCAAGGGCAAGATGACGGATGCGCAGCTCTGCCGGGTTGTAATAACCGTGCAGCGCACGATGCTCAACATCGTCCTTGATCAGAATGAAGTTGTCCGGACTGTTGTCCCCGCCATCGTCCAGGGGCAGGCGGTGGTGGACCTGATACCCGTCTGGGGGCTTGCCGACTTCAACCATCCTGTCAATTTCCCGTTGAGGTATACCTGCTGAACGCAACGCTTGGGCGTGCGTTACGCCGACATCCCGTAACCAGAGGGCACGTTCCTTTCGGTCAAAATCGTATCGCTCCCGCTTGTAAAGCGCCCGGTCCAGTTTCTTGGTGTAGGGCACGGACTGGTAACTGAACCCATTGAGGTTGCGAGCGCCACTATGGTGGTACACCGTAACGGGGGCAGGTTTTCCGTCCGTAGCCGCTGCGAATTGCTTTTGCAAAATGCCAGCGTTGATCTTGTCCAAAAATGCCACGTCCGCGCGGCGGTCCTTGAGCAGGACCTGAACGACTTCTTTGATCAACTCGCGGCCGGAGTCGGGTGTCCCCAACAGCGATTCGTTGTAGCCTTGAACGTCTTCCTCAGAAATATAGCCCTGTGCCAGAAGTGCCCGAATGACTTCGGGTGACACATAGGTGCCACGGGTACGTGGGTAGCTGGAAACCCCGCTCATGGCTTTTCACCTTCCGAAGGCTTTTGGGTATTGCTTCCGATCCCGATGACCTTGGGTCGCCTGTGCCCCAGATAAAGCGCCTTGAGTGCATCCATTGTCTTCTGCGGGGCCCAGCCATATCGCCGGTATGCCGCAACAAGGGTCTGTGCAGTGGTACTGGCCGGATATCGTGGAACCTTGACGGGCTTGCTTGTGGACTCCACAGAGGAAGCCGCCGAACCCTGCGGTATGTGGTCCGCATCCACTTGAGCGGACTCTTCGCTGGTAAAGACCAGTGGCCTTTCGGCTCCATGAGTTGTGCCGCTGGTCACAAATCCAGTAACCTCCTTGCCGGCAACATGCCCGTTAATCTTCAGTTGCCATTTACCCGGGACACTGGAGCGCTGATCGATCTCGCGCAGCAATGCGATCTGCGGGCGAGTGGCTTGTATGCCCGCTATGGAAAGCTGCTGGTGCAACCCGGCGTCAAACAGGCCGCGGACCAGGTTGGCACGAACGCGGCGGGCATCTATGCCGGGCAATGCCAGTTCACGTGCTTGACGTATGTCGTCAGGTGCCAGCGAGTAAAACCGCATGCGCCGAATGCGGTCAGGGTCCTTGATTTTCTCTTTCATGACCTCCTGGACGTGCCAGGCGATTTCTTCCCCATCATCGTCGTCGTCAGTTGCCAGAAAAAAGCGGTCGATGTGCCTCAAGTCATCAGTCACAGCTATCAGATCATTCAAGGTCTGTTTGTTGGTGATTTCCGCCGTCAAGGTATCCCCCGTGGCCATCATTCGCCGAAAGTGGCCACCAGTTGAGATCACCTGCGCTGACAAGCCTAATGCTTCTTCCACACGTTGCGCCTTGCCTGGCGCTTCGATGATGACTACTTCCCGGGGATAAAGGCGTTTGCCTTTTTCGTTCAAATACCCAACCAGTACATCGAGCGGGGTTTGGGTATCAGATTTTCGTGCGGCGTATGCTTGTTTGGACGAAAGGGTCGGTTGCAAGACGGATGGTGCTGCAAAGAGGATGAAGCAGTCCTTGGCACGACTGACCGCGACATTCATGAGATTTTTACCATCACGGTTCACGAAAAAGTTGCCATCGTCCTGAGTCAACGCGAAGGCCACGATGGGCTTTTCCGCTCCCTGGAGGGCATGGACGGTGTTGATCACCATGGATTTAGCTTCTTCCTCACCCCACTCGGAGGCAATGGCCTCTTGCATGGCATGTGCCTGTGCACGAAAGGGCGCAATCAGGGCGACGACACCCGACAACTTCGTCTTGCCATAGTGGGCCAGGATGCGTGATTTATCGTGCCGCAGCCAGCGAAGAATCTCGTTGACTTGGTCTTGATTGATCCAGGAGCCGTTGCGCTTTTGAGCCGATGCCTTTGGGTTCACGGCGACCCATGCCATGGGTGGGTAAAGGAAATCTGTTTGTCCGTTGGGCGGGCGCTCCTGACGGCGAGGTGACAGGCCCTCTCCATAAATCAGCCTTCGACAATACTCAATGATGTCTGCACGGCACCGGTAGTGCGCGACCAGTCCGATGCCTGGCCCCAATTCACCGTTTGTCTGCGTCGTGAAAGCTGTCACCGTCTGGGCAGTCCGCATGATGGAGCCCACCGCCGCACTTTGAGCCTCTGGCATTTCGGCAATGTCGAGGTCCGAGCACAGACGCCGGTTGGCTTGTTCCCCCACATTCCAGACTGGCTTGAGCTGGTGGATATCTCCCACAACGATGGCGCGTTTGGCAAAGGCGAAACTGGCCGCTCCGATTTCAGGGGCCGCTTGTCCCGACTCGTCAAAGATCAGCAGGTCGGCAAACCCGAATTCTTTGTGGATTTTTGGGATGGTGTACACGGTGGCCACGATGACCGGAGCCAACATCGACGCGCGCTGCAGCCACAGCAAGTTATTTCCTTCATCCTTGGGCGCCGGAACGCTTGCTAGCCAACGCGCCTCCCAATACCGCGCGGACATATGGAAGTGGCGAAAGCGAAAAACCTGATCCAGTGCTTCTTCAAAGCCCAGGTGCAAGTCAGAGGAATCCTTGAATCCTGTCGCAACCCATTGGGCAAACAGCCTTTCCACAGAATTTCCGACCGGCCCAAGCAGCTCGACTATTTGTTGAACTTCCTTACGCCAGTCGCCCCAGACCGCAAGCATCGATTGGACGGATTCAAGTTCCATTTGAAGTTCATTGAGTCGTTGTGCATCCTCAGGAACCTGGCGTGCGGCCCGAAGTTGACGGCGTTCAGCTCCCTGCAATAGCGCGTCCCCATAGACGGTGAACTCGGGATCGAAACTGGCAATTTTGGTCAGTGCCGTGTTTTCGAGACTCTGTGCCTGAATCTCCAACTTGTCACCGAAGAAAAGCTTCTTGATTGCGTAAATAATGCCGGTCCGTGCACTACGCAATCGTGCCGCTTCGCGAAGTTGCCCAAGGCATGCATTCCATGACCGCAGGGAGGCTTGTGCCGTCCCAAGTTGCGTCTGGCCAGCCAGAGTGGCATGTTCAAGATCAGCCAATTTGCTTGCCAAGATGCTTTCTGAAACTTGGAAGGCCGAATTCACCGAGTGGGCGTCCAGGCAACTGCACAATCGCTTCTGCAAGTCATGCATGCAATTGACGGAGAGTGACAGTTGGCCATGAATCAGCGCCGCTGCGGTCGCGGCATCACGCGCGCATTCAGGCAAACCCAGCACCTGGCGGTGTAGTTCCAGAAACTTATCCAGCAGCCAGGGACGCTTTTGAACCTGTGCATCAAAAAATGACGTGGCTGCCGCCGTCATCGCATTCTTTGGCGGTTCGCCCTTGGCACTCCAAATTTTGCGTAGCACCATGAACGAACTGATTTCTTTGTCGGGCTTGGAGCCAGCAGGATAAAACCAACCATACGATGGCAAATCGGGTAGCCAGCGACTCTCCCAAGCGGGCTGCATTTCCGGCCCGGCAACCTCGGAAAATGACTCGATGATGTTGGTCACGGCCTTATTGGTTGCCGCGGTTGCCAGTATCAGAGGCGGATCTTTGGTATCCAGCGCCGCCTGCACGCAGACCGTGCCAATCACTGCCCGAAGAAAACTGGTTTTGCCGGTACCGGGTGGCCCGTTCACGGTCAATACCTGCCCACCACTTACCTTGGTGATTGCTGTAGCCGCCACACGCTGGCTCTGCTCCAGACCAAAACCCACACGGGTTTTCTTCTCCGGCTCATAGGTGTCAATATGCCCCAGCAGCGCTTGCGCCCCCTTCAGTGCATTGGAAACATCAAACGTACGCGGTGGGACTGGCTTTGCACAAAGCGTGCGTAACAGAGGCGCAGATTCATCGTCAAGCACCCTCTGGTATGTTTTGAATATCCCCTTACTGGCCAGACCCGCGTCCCAGGGAACGATTTTCCAGGCGGTATCGCCTCGACCAACAATGGATGCCAGATGCGGAAGTGGGTTGGGCTGTCCGGTGACGTCGCCAATGAAAAATTCAACGTACTTCCAGTAGTCTGGCCAGCCCATATTTGCTGGAGGCGGATTCTTACTGGCGAAGTTATCGCAATCCAATACGGTTCCAAAGTACAAGTCCTTCTGCGCATCCAGGTCTGGCGGCTCCAGCCACTCCCGGTTGAAGAACGGTAGCGCTCCGTCGGTGGGCGGTAGCAGTTTTCGGGTGGACGGGTCACATGCGAGTGGGATGCCCAGCAAAGCAGACGTGAGTTTGCCGTCCTTATCAGCCGAAAAAGCGATCAAGATGGCGGTGGCGCTGCCTGGCTCCGCAGTCCTCAAAGGTTCGTATTCACGTGACAGTGCGGGAAGAGCGAGATGCAGTTGCCCATGGATGGGGGCATCTGTAATCGCATCTATCGATGCAAATGCAGTCAGGTTCCGATAGAGCAGGGCTTTTTGCCAGTACTGCAGCACCTTGTCTGACGCGGGCACTGCAATTGCGCGGCCGAGCGCAAATAGCCAGTCATGAAGAGTTGCCCGGCCCATATCGGGCGGCGACGCAAACTCCATTGCCGCAGCCAAGTCCCGGACCTTATTTGGGAGACCGGTGTTATCGCCGCGGGGAAGGGGTCTTTCAAGCGCGAGATACTCCGCTTCGGTCAAGCTCTCCAAGGCAAGCGATATCCACGCACTGGCAAGTTGGGGTGTAGAGCGGACTTTCTTGGGAACTGGAAAACCCGCCGCTTTTTCTAGGGTCTTGATCCGCCAAAGTTGTGGGTCGGATACGGTAGTCTGCGCAGTCGCCATGTATTGTTATGTCTTCCCTGTCGAAAAAGCATGTTACCTGACAGGAAGCCATTTCACCCGTCTCGCAAAACAGGCGGACTACTTGAAATAGATGATGTCGGTGTAATCCAAAGGCGCCTTGGCTAGCCCTAACCGCATCGCAGGCGTGTCAGTGCGCTTCTCGCCAGTCCAGACATAGTTATGGCATGCCCTGAAAATGGTCTGCAACTTCTCAATCTGCTCGGGCCTGTACGCTGAATAGCCATTCCAGGTGCGCCCACGGTTACTCGCTCCAGTGATCGGTCGCTCCAGCATGGAAGACCTCCGCCGCAAACGGTTGAACCAGGAATCCACTGCATGCAAACTTGCCTTGTTGTGAAGCCAAGCCAGGTGATCTTCGTCGTAGTCCCCCAAATCAGTCAGCAGGCACGAAGCTTTTTCCGGCTCGCTCATGGACACCAAAGGGTGAAACACCCACCGGTCCCGCCATTGCCCCAAAGCTGTTGCCTCCTGGATGCGTCGCTTGAGCAAAATGAGTTTGACCTGCGCTTCCGACAATCCAGGGTGCAGGGCCGATTCCTTGGTAAAAGCTGCACGTGCCTCTGACATGCGCTGGCGCTTTTGGTCGATGGTCAGTTCTTTGGCCATGCTGACATACAAGGCATCTGCAGTCCGGTTTTTCACGCGCTCATGGAAAGCGCCCAGACACGCTGCGCGAATGCCAGAGTCCTGATCCAGAAAGAACCGCAACTTCTCTACGCCACCCAGCAGGCGGTTCAAGTGCATGAAATGCCCGTACAAGGTGTACTCGGAGTGAATCAGCATCCCGGCATTTGGCAGCTTTTCGTGCTGCTCAAAGAACTCGGCTGATTCGACATCCTCTCGCCCGGCCGCTTGCGCATATGAATTGGCAATTTTTCCGGTCAAGCTTCCAGCAGCGATACGAACAGACCCGTGCATAGCCTCCTCGTAATCCGATTGCAGCCACAGCCGCGCGTATCGCCGGTAACCTGATGGGAGTGCGGCATCCCCAATGCGCTCAACCTCACGCTGAATTACGGTTGGGTCCGGTATGGGATCAAAATTTGGATGCATTCCGAACACATAGCCGGTACCGTTATCGGCCGACGCCACAGCGGTGATCACGACATTGCGTCGATCCTTGCGCTGCGTCCAATTGACCACGTACTCCTGACGGTCAACACCGATATACAGGCGGCGAATGTTCATGCTGGCCAGCTTTGCCTCTCGCTCTGCCATGAGGGCCATGGATTGCTCATGGAAAAAGTCGATGCGCTCGTACAAAACCTTCGGTGCCACATCCGCCGCTTCACAGATCCGACGTAAAGGCATCTTCCCCGTCAACATGCGTAACACCGGGGGATTCTTGTCAGATCGCAATTGCCGGGCGATTGGGTTGATCCCCTTGGGTTTGACCGAAAAGGTCTTTGAACAAACCTTGCAGCGATAGCAATGCGAGCCTGCAGTTGTCAGGCCAAAGGAATGGTAGGCCTTGGGTTGAGTTATGGGAACCAGGTGGTTACTACACATGCAGTCGGGGCAGCAGGGGACAGTGAACGTGGTTTTGGAAATCCGGTGGAACTCTTCGAAAATCCCCAGATTGCTTTTGAGGGGGAAGTGCTCCCCGCAACTATTGCAGCGTATGGCAGGGTCGCCCTTGGCAAATGCAACGACGATGTGGGAGTTTTTAGCGCCGTGACCCTTTTTGGCAGTTTCCGGAACACGCACGCCGAACAGCTCGCAAGACGGGTTCTTGCAAAAATTGACCTGCAACCCATTGAACGCCGGCGGCGTTCTGGGAAGTTTGGGATTTGGCTGGGCAGCGATTGCCGAAAGTGAATTCTCTGGCACGAAAATTGTGGAATGGTTCTGCGATCAGAGACATATTAGTCACGATCGCAGAATTTTCAACACATTTTGTTAATGGCTAGCTCGTGAGGGCGGCTTTTTCGTTGGCGGCTCGTTCTTGAGTACCGCAAGTCTCGCACCGGGAAGTCAGTGCAGCAGTATCAGAATGGTCTGGCCGGATGTCCGAACTGACGTTCTGATATGCGATTCGCACGTTCTGATATCGGAGCGGCGTCGCTGCCGGAGTGCCAGCCCAGCGCTGGACAGCCGGCATTTGGCAAATCGGCCAGGAAGGTACAAAAAAATTCTTTATTCACGTCCCAGCACGTTGTACACTGCAATTTCCAACGCTTCGCACGAGGCACGATAGGCAGCTGTCCTGAACGCACAGCCAAGCTCTCCCCAGTGGAGTGCAACCGTAGGCGAAAGCTTGCATTGGTGAAAACCATGTCCTCCTGATCGAGGGTTCTTCTGGACGAAAGTCCACGCTTCATAGCATTCCCGCCCGGACACAGCCTGCTGCTTTTAGCACAGCCGTGTTCGGGCGGTTGACCATTCATTTCTGGGTCGCATGTCCCCCAAAGCTTTCGTAAATGAGCGTTTTGGGGGCCATGTGGCCTGCCTCGTGCAAAGGAAATGTTATGTCGAAGTCAATCAACACTGCCCCCCTCCCAGCCTGTACGCCGGCTGCCATGGCTGCTGCTGGGGTTCCCTTCAGCGCAGCTCGCTGGTTTCATTGCAAGGCCCGTAAACAAGGCGCTCGCAGCGAGACCGAACTCACTCTTTTCCAGTGGGTCCGACACACCGTAGGGTCCCGTCAGTCTGCGGCTCGCGCCGCACATTGATCACCCATAAAGGCGGAGGAACTCGTTCCTCCGCCTTTCCTTTTTTCCGCATTCGTTTTTTCTTGGCCGCGTGGCCATGCACTACCAAAGGTAAGACTTTCCAGCCTTGAACTTCGTGTTCCGCCTGGTACGCTAAAGAATTCCCGCCGCGCAAGTGGCAACCGCAGCTGACGGTCTAACTCAGCCAGCCCCGATCACATCGGGTTATTCGCAATAGAGCCATATGCCGAAAGGCAACGGCTCCAGTTTCATTGGAGATCATCCTGAATTATCAGTACTACCCCACCGGGGCACACACGGCCGCCCGAATGTGGGCAAAATTCAAGCGTCCGGTTCGCTACCTGTGCGATCCAAGCGCAGGAAAGGGCAACTTGATTCGCTATGCCAAAGAAGGCTTCACGGAGCTTACCGACGACCAAATCCCTTGGCTCGAATCCGTGCCCGATGAAGAAGTTCAGCACGGCCGCCATCGAAGCTTCAGGCTTCGCGACCGAGCCAGGCAGAAATTTAGCGATGTGCTGGAGATTTCAGCCGTCGAAATCAACATCGAGCATCACGCGAACCTCAAGGAACTTGATGTCAAAGTGATTGGCTACGATTTTCTGGACGTCTCGTCGCTCGCGACGGTCGGCAGTGTGATCATGAACCCTCCGTTCGCGGACGGCGTAAAGCATGTCTTGCATGCATGGGACTTGGTCTATGACGCGGAAATAGTCGCGATCATCAACGCGGAGTCGATAAAAAACCCGTACTCCCAAGATCGAAGGCGCCTGGTCGAACTGATCGAAAAGCACGGAACGGTGGAGTTCTTGCAGAGCCAGTTCGCAAGCGATGTCGAGCGAACGACAGAGGTTGAAGTTGCCCTCATCTACCTCGACAAGGTGCCCGGGAAATACCTAGACATGGACACGCTGCTGTCGGGTCTGCTCAAAGGTGACAGCCGACGGACCGAGATCGACCCTGAGGTCTGGACCGCCTTGGCGTTGCCGACGAACTTCATCAACGACACCTTCTACAGGTTCGAGCAAGCGGTTGAGGCGGCCCGAACGGGCAGCGAGGCCGACGCAATCTGCAATCATCTCAGAGACGGCCTTGGGCTTACTCTGGAAGACATGCAGGCGAAAGGCGTGGGCAACGATTTCCGGGAGTCAACGGGATCAATTCGCAGTTCCGCGAACGACGAGTTCCGTAAGCGTTACGCCGATTTGAAGAAGCGGGCGTGGGCGCAGATTATTCGTTCCTCGTTGCTGACCAAAAAGCTGTCGAACCAGGCGCGCAAGAAGATTGAGGCCTCGTCGCAGAGCATCTACGATCTCGAATTCAGCATTTCAAACGTGCATGGGTTCTTGGCCGGCGTGATCGCCTCGATGCCCCGATGGCCACTCAAAGTGCTCCACTTATGGCCAGTCAAACTGCTCCACCCCCGGCCACCCTAAAGTGATGCACTGACCTCGGCGCATCAGTAGTTCGGAGGTCACTGGCAGGACGTTACTTTCACCCCCTCACCTTTGAGGGGATAACCGGAGTGAACGTCTTGAAACTGCATTTGCAAACCACCATTTGGACCCTGCTTAAAGCCGGGTCCACCCAACGCCAGATTGAGCGCGCCACAGGCATTTCGCGCCACACGATACCGGCCTACAAGAAGCAGTTCGACAGTCAGAACCCTGACACGGCTCGTGATCAGTCCAGCGCGCCAATTCAAACTGCTCCACCCTGGCCACCGACTCCATTACCTGAACCGTTGACCAGCGCATCCATCTGCGAGCCCTACCGGGACTACGTCGAGGCCCAGTTGCGCCTCAAACGCAACGCCATGGCCATCTACCAGGACCTGGTCGATCAGTTCGGCTTCAAGGGTGCCTACAACGCCGTCAAGCGCTTTACCGCCAAGCTGCGCTACCGCGAGCCCGAACAGTTCGACCGCCTGGAGTTTTCGCCCGGCGAGGAGATGCAGGTCGACTACGGCGAGGGCGCGCCCACCCGCGTGCTTGGAACCACCCGCTACCGTAAACCCCGCCTGTTCGTGGCGACCCTGCGCTACTCCCGGCGCAGCTTTCGCCGCGTGGTCTGGAAGTCCAGCCAGGAGACGTGGGCCCGACTGCATGAGCAGGCATGGCGCTACTTCGGTGGGTGTTGCAGATACGTGGTGCTGGACAACCTGAAGGAAGGCGTGCTCAAGCCCGACATCCACGAGCCCGAGCTCAACCCGGTCTACGCCGCCGCGCTCAAGCACTACGACGTCGTGGGTGACCCCGCCCGCGTACGAGATCCGAATCGCAAAGGCACCGTCGAGAACGCCATCGGCCACACCCAGGCGACCGCCCTCAAGGGCCGTCGCTTTGAGACCATCGAAGAGCAAAACGACTTCCTTGAGCACTGGGAAGTGACCTGGGCCGCCACCCGTATCCACGGCAGTGAGCGCCGCCAAGTACAGGCCATGTTCGAAGAAGAGAAGCCCCACTTGCAAGCCCTGCCCATCGTGGGCATGCAGTATTTCACCGAGTCCCAGCGCACCGTCTACGACGACACCTGCGTGCGCGTTGACCACAGCAGCTATGCCGCGCGCCCGGCCCCCATTGGCTCCCTTGTTCTGGTGCGCATCTTCGAGCACCGCATCGAGATTCGTGACCTCCAGTCCAAATCCCTGCTGCGTACCCACCCCCGCGCCCAGCGCCCAGGATCGGTGATCCTGCCCAATGAGGAGCGCGTCTTCAACCCATCGCGTGAGACCCTGTACATCCTCAACCAGGCCAAGGACATTGGCCCCCAGGCACATCGGCTGTGCGAGATGCTCTTTGGCATTGAGGGGCGTGTGGGCCAGCGCAAGCTCTGGGGCATCGTGGGCCTGGGCCGGACCTACCCGCACCGCCTGGTCAACTCCGCATGCGAGCGCGCCCTGAATGATGGCCTTTACAGCTACAAGCACGTCAAGGCGCTCACCGAGCGGCTCGTGGCGGACGCCCTGGCCGCCATCGATTCTTCGCCAGAAACTCCCCCCGCCCAGGCCGAACTGCCCCTGACTCAGGAGCACCACCTCATCCGAAGCCCTGATGAGTACGCAGACCTTTTTGCCCGCTGCAGCGCCCAGTCATAACCCCCCATTCATCTTCATTTTTGACAGAGATATTCCCATGACCCTCACTGAGATTGAACGTGCCCTGCGCGAACTGCGCCTGTCTGGCATTGCCACCACCTTGAACACCCGCGTCATGCAGGCCCAAAGCTCCCAGGAGCCGTTCCTCGACACCTTCGCCTCCCTGCTCCAGGATGAACTCGATCGGCGCCGCTCGCGTTTAACAGAGCGCCGGTTCAAACAATCCGGACTCGATGAACGCTTGAGCCTGACTGACTTTGACTGGCGCTTTAACCCCAAGGTTCCCAGGCAGGCTTGCTTCGAGTTGCACACCCTCAAATTCATCACCGAGGGCGCCAACGCCCTGATCATCGGCAAACCCGGCACCGGTAAAAGTCACGTAGCCAAGGCCGTGGCGTACCAGGCAACCCTGCAGGGCTACAGCGTCAAGTACGTCGAGGCTGACAGCGACTTTGCGAAGTTCGGGCTGGCCACCCAGGCTGAACAAGCCAAGATTCTGAGCACCTACACCGAGCCGGATTTGCTTGTCCTTGACGATCTCTTTCTGGCCCGGCGCATTGCCGAAGTCAGTGCCGAGTTGCTTCAGGCGATCGTCCACCAGCGCTACAAACTGCGCCGCTCCATTGTTGTTACCTCAAATCGTGTGGTCCAGGACTGGGGCAAATATCTGGGCGACACCACCATGGGAAGCACCATCCTGGACCGCCTCATGCACCGCTCCAACATGCTCGACTTTGAAGGAAAGAGCTATCGCCTCAGGGAGGCGGCAGCTCGAATTGCAGCGCCAGTGCCCACTGATTCATAAATCCAATACAAGCAGAAGCAGGCCGCACGAGAGCCCAACTTGCGGGGCAAGCCTGTGGATTTGTGGACGATGCGCGTGCCGCGCACCGGGGCACTTGCCGTGGACAACTCTTCGAGTTTCCCACCGCGCACCCCTTCGACCACAAGCTCCACAGGCTCCTACCAACCATTTTTAAAAGGAGCAAATGACCCAGAAAAGCATCCCCAAACACCCACTTCAAACCCCATAATCTGACCGTCCTGCCTGGAGCAGTTTGACTGGCCATAAGTGGAGCAGTTTGGGGTGGCCATCGGGGCCTCGATGGGCGAGATCTACCAGGACATGGTTTGTGACCTCTTCGACACGATCATCGAGAGATCCAGTGACAACGTGGTGTTCTACCGCTCATGGAAGTCAAACCAAAAACATCGAATAGGTGTGCGGATCCGCAAGACCAGGTTCATCATTCCGAGGTTTAGCGTCTCGTCTTATGGCGGTTCGCTCGACTATGAGTCTGAGCACTTCCTGTCGGACATCGACAAGGTCTTTGGCTATCTCCATGGGATCACGGAGGCCTACGACGGGCTCGTCGACGGCTTCAAACGAAACAACGTGCTAACGGGTGACCGCGTGGCGACCAAGTTCTTTGACTTCAGATACTACAAAGGCGCAGGGACGATTCATTTCTATCCCAAGTCCGAAGAGGTAGTTGAGAAGATCAACTTGTTTGTGGGCCGTCTCCGTCGCTGGATCCCTGGCGATTTTTCTGAGGCGAATCAAGACTTCAAGACCCAGTACGACAAGGGTGAGGCCTTCACCAAGGACTACATGGACCTCTATAAAAAGAGCGCCCGGACCTCCTACGGGTGGGACCGGCCGGCCCTGAAGGTGCTCCGAGAGGTCAAGGGGTTGGACGTTGACGGATCGGAGTTGGATCGCATGGAAGCGGCGATTGACGCCGTGCACGATGAGCAGGGCCTTCGATGTGGCCCGGCTTTAGCCGGACCAGGGCAGTCTGACATCCGTCAAATTGCCCACGAACCGACTGATTCAGGGCAGTTCCTCCTGCTCGCAGCGTAGAAGCAGTCGTTCTCATGTCACTCAAGCCACCATCCCTCAAAGGATGGTGGCTTTTTTTGCCCAACTCGCGCCATACCCGCGCTTATTTTCTTGATTTCCGCCTATGAAAATCGAGCCGAAGTGGTATATTTGGCCCATCGCAAGATCCGTAACTGGTCGGTCAACTAGTCTGAATCGCTTAACCGCGACTTATCCCGAAAGGGAAAAATCTTTTGGAGTTTTTATGGTGGAAACCATCGACAAACCTTCCGACGTGAAGAAAGGTCGGCTCGCGCATGTGCCTCTGACATGCATCGTGATGGGGAGCAACCCGCGCACCCATTTCGACGACCAGGAGCAGTTCGAGCTCAACGCGACTGTCAAAGCGCTCGGCGTCATGACCGCAGTCATCCTCCGAGACCTCGGAGATGGCCTTTACCAGCTCGTCGCCGGCGAGCGTCGCTATCACGCCGCAAAGCTGGCCTTTGGTGAGGATTACGAAATCCCCGCCAACATCTTCGACATGGACGACATGGACGAAGCCGCAGCCCTCGTAGCCGCACTCGTCGAGAACATCGCCCGAGCAGGCATGAGCGCTGCCGAAGAGGCCCGAGGCTGTGCAAAGTTGCTGGCCGAATTTGCCGGCGACCGAAACGAAGTCGCGCGCCACATGGGCCTCAAGCCTGAGGTTGTTGCGCGAAGGCTCGCCCTGATGAACGCCAGTGACAACGTACTGGACGCGTTGACAAAGCGCGTCATCAAGCTCGGGCACGCCGAGCTTCTCGCCGCGGCCCCAAAGGCTGCGCAGGATGGAGCGCTAGCCAAGCTGCTCGCGATGCCCAGCGTTCCTTCGGTGGAAACACTCAAGGAAGGCCTGATCAAGATCGCGCGCCCTCTGGCCACGGCCTGTTTCGACAAGTCGGAATGCCTGGCATGCCCGAACAACTCGGACACGCAGCGCGCAATGTTCAGCGAGGCAATCGACTCGGGCAACTGCACCAACGGTGAATGCTTCACAGCAAAGACCGAAGTCATCCTCCTTGAGACGAAGGCGTCCTTGGCTGAGAACTATCCGCGAGTGGAAATCGTCCGCGAGGGCGACAACTACTCCGTGATCAAACTGGTTGTTGAAGGCCCCAAGGGCGTCGGCGAGGATCAGGGTAAGGCCTGTTTGGGTTGCGCGAATTTCGGCGCAGCTGTCAGCGCGATTCCTGGCAAGGAAGGCAAGGTGTACGAGCAGCAGTGCTTTGACACAGGTTGCAATACGCGAATGGTAGCGAAGCACTCCAAGGCTACGGCCGCAGCTGCTGCCGAAGCGGCAGAGGCATCCTCCGCCGACAGCTCCGCAGCCAAGAAAGGTTCACAGCCCGCCAAGAAGGGCGCCAAGGTGAAACCGAAGACCAAAGCGAAGGCATCTGCCGTCTCTGCAGGCGTGGTTGAGTTCCGCAAGAAGGTGTGGCGCACAGCGCTCCGCACCGAGCTGCAGACAGGCGCACGCAAAAGCATCCAAATGCTTATCGCAATCTGCCTCGCAGACTCTGCACGGCAGATTCAAAGCTCCGACATCGACCTGACACCTGTGCCAGGCCTGAATGGGAAGTCGGTGTTCGAGGCGATTCAAGCCATGAACAAGGCCGAAGGCGCCCATATCTCCGCAACTGTCGCGAGCATCGCGTTCACGGCGCTCGATTCGCTGGACAACCGGCACGTCACTGACGCGCTGAAGGCCTTCGAAGTTGACCTGGCCAAAACCTTCGCCATCGATGAGGCATATCTCAAGCTTCTCACCAAGTCAGAGATCACGGCCGTCGCCAAGGAGGTCGGTCTTGAAACGGCGTTCGGCAAGGACTTCGGCAAGCTCATGCTGGGCAAGAAAGACGACGCCATCAAAAGCTTGCTTTCTGTCAAGGACTTCAACTTTCACGTTGTTCCTGGCCAGTTGGCCTATCAGTAAATCCAGCTGCGTTCGGGGATCAAACCTCGACCGCCGCAAACTTTGGAAAAAACATGCTCAAAGCAATCGAACGACTGGCCTTGCAATGCAATGTGGTCAACATTCTCGTGAAGGCCAACGCCGGCGAGCTCAGCCTGACCTTCGTCCCAACCCTCAAGGAGGGCGGCGACCCAGCGCTGGCCAAGCCATTCACCCTGCACGGCACCGTGGAGGACCTGGAGGCGAAACTGCCTGAGGCGATGGCGCAGATCGCCTGCGCTCGAGCTTCGTTGGCCGAACAGGTGGAGGCGACAACCGCAGTCCTGGAGATCGCGCGGAAGACTTCCGCCGACAAGGGCAGCAATGCCTTGAAGGGAAAGCCAGCCAAGCCAACCGCTGGGAAAGCCTCCGCGGCGGCTGGCACCGCATCCGACCCGGATGACACGGCCGACGACGAAACCGGCGACGACTCCCCGTCCGCTCCTGCGGCTGCTCCGGCAGCGGCGGCGGCTCCCGCTCAAACCGGGACTCCTGTGTCCACAGGAATGGATCTCTTCAGCAAAGACTGAGGAGAACCTAAGAAGCACCTACAAGGTGCTTCCCAAAGCCGTCCAGGGCTTTGGGAAGCATCCTGAGAAATCAGGGAACTCCAGCTGCAACAGCAGCCTAACGTGGCGAAAGCCATACGACATCAAGGAACTGAAGTGAAACTCTCATTTACCTTTTATACCGGCCAACCCGGGAAAGCGACCAGGGCTCCAGCAACCGCAACTGCGGAGCTCAGTCTCACGACATCACGCCTGCAAAACTTCCGCGCGTTGCGCAACATTGCGATTGAGAAGAACTTGGCAAGCGTCGAGATCTATGTGCATGGCGTCAATTGGGTAGGCCCCACGCCGACACTCGAAACTGGCGACTTCATCGTCTGTGCCAAGCGAGGCATTGCTCTCAAGGCATTCTCGCCGGCTACCCACGGCTCCGCGGCGATACAAAGCCATTGGGTCGACTGGGAAACCCTCAGCATGGACTTGCTGGCCCTCATGGAAGAGGACGATGACGACGCTGTCTTTGCTGGCAGCCCGCCTCACCCTTCGGCCTGCGCCGATGTTGCTCAAGTAGCGATCTAAGACAGGCCGTCCCTTCGGGGGCGGCTTTTCTCTGATACGATTCGGCCAACTGCCTCAGCAGTCGTGTGCGGCGCCACTCGTCAACAGTCCCGCCCATAGGTCCAACAGACCTAGACTCTCTCACCTGGCCAAGCGCCATCGCGCAAGCGAACCACAGAATTCCACAACAGACCCTTTGAGCCTGGATCAATTCAGCCTCAAGGCGTTTCTACGCATGTGAATTCACAGCTCAAGCTGTAATCGGAGATGCCCGCCGCATCCAGCACCGTAAGGAGCATCTATGGCCTCAAAAACCATCGGGTACCTTGCGGCATTAGCCCCCGCCTGCGCTTGCGCGCTTGCGGGATTCGTTGTTGAGGTAGTCCCAGCAATCAGCAGAGCCTTTCAGAGGCTCTATGCGTCTCCGCAGAAACTCGAATGGTTGAAAGAAATCATTTCACATTCGTCCTTCTACGGCACCGCGATCGGAGGTGTCCTTGGTTACAACCATGGCTCATCTGCGATGTACGCTGTCGCAGTGCTTTGGTTTGTGTCCTTGCATAGTTTCACCTTCGCGCTGGCCAGCCAGCTCGAGGAGCTGGAGCGTGAAGAGGAGCAAATTGAAAAGGTAAGGTTCAGGAAGATGGCTGGCATGGTCCGGTCAATCCTCCGCGACGAACTTTCCAAGACTGCCTCCAAAGTTGGAGTGACAACGCAAGTTGAAAAGCTTGCGCTGTAGCCATACAATCAAGGCATCAAGGTTATGGGAAATTTCAACGTGGACAATCCCCTCATCATTGCGGTCAACGTGATTATGGTGCTCGGCATTCTGCTGGCACTGTGCGCGATACCGTTTATGAAGAAAGAGACCCGCAAACTGCATGAGAAGAACCTGGCACGCAGCAGGTTTCTCAACGACGAAGGCTTCTAGCCGCAATTCCAGTCACCTGGAAACCCCAACGCCCACCAGTCAAACGGTGGGCGTTGTCATTTCTGCTTGCCCAGTCACGACGCCGGCGCCGCCGCGTCACGTTGCAAGCCGCTTTGCCACCTCGTATACTGACGACTTCGGAGCAATCCTTACGCCAGCTGGGCGCGCCAGCCAGACCAGTCACCCAGTGACTGATTCCTCCTCACCCTTTTGGGCGAGCACCACTTAGAAAGCTTCACATGAAGTGCAATCGATACTTCCTGTCCGGGCACGGACCGGGAACATGCAAACGCGGCCGTGTCGCGAAACCAGCGCGGGGAGATAGGTCATGCAAGTGATCGAGATGTTTTCCCAACCTGAGATGGCGGCATCACTGCTCACCATCGAAGATAAGGTGCGGCTCGCCACGGCCGCTATAACAAAGATCCTTGAAGAAGGGCGGCCCCTGGTGGTCGCATTTTCATCGGGCAAGGACAGCTCAACTCTGGCAAATCTCTCTTTGAACGCAGCTAAGCAATTCGCGCTTCGAGGCGGCACTCCGATGGTGCTTGTGTCTACTGGCGACACCCTCGTCGAGAATCCTGAGCTTGTGCACCACTACGCTGCGGAGCACAGGAAGATGGAAACGTTTGGAAAGAAGAACGGGTTCAACCTGATCACTCAGGTGGCGCGCCCAACCTTGGCATCAACGTTCCAGGTCAAGATCCTCTCCGGCCGTGGAATCCCAAGTTTTGCCGGGGGGAGCTCAGACTGTAGCGTTGACCTCAAAACACAAAATATGGCGTCATTTAGAGCAAAGCTGTTCAGGAGCCTCGCAAGCGAGAACCTACCTGAGGCGGTCACCGTCATCGGCAACCGGTTTGACGAAAGCACCATTCGCGCTATGCGCATGAAGGTTCGTGGCGATCGGGCAGACGAAGCAGTTCGAAACAAGGACGGCGCGCTGGTGCTTTGTCCCATAGCGACGTGGAGCGAAGACGACGTGTGGGAATACATCGGCCTTTGTGCATCGGACTTGCTCGAAACCTATTCCGACTTTCAGGAGATGCGGCGCATTTATGGCGCATCAATGGGTACATCCTGCGCGGTGGTTGCCGACGCCCTCTATGAGGGTACCAAGCGACCAAAGAGCAGTGGTTGCGGTGCACGCCTGGGATGCTGGACTTGCCTCAAAGCCGAAGACAAGTCCTTGGCCAACATGATTGAATTTGAGCCTCGGTATGAGTACGCTCGTGGCCTGAACAGGTTCAACAAGTTCCTGCGCGCAACCAGGTGGGACTGGAGCCGTCGGCACTGGGTCGGAAGGACCATCAGGGAAGGCTGGATCAGTATTCAGCCTGACACCTACCACCCGACCATGATCCGCGAGCTGTTTCGCTACATGCTACAGCTGGACAAGGATGAGCAGGACCGCGCGAGGCGGGCAGGGGAGCGAAGGATGTTCGAAATTCTTCCCCTTGAGATGATTATTGCGATCGACGCTCTTCAGTCGCTCAATGGTCTTGCAAAGCCTTTTCAGTGCTGGGCAGACTACCGCGACATTCATCATCGCAACGTGAGGTACGACATCCCTGATGTCGAGCCAACGCCAATGACGACTATCCCGGACGCGAAGTTCCTCTTCGTGGGCAAGGAATGGGACACGGCGTCTCACGGTGCAACGTGGGCAGGCCTGCGCGATCCTTTCATCGAGGCGATGACTGCGGACAGCCCATGCGCACCGACGATGCGCCTCAACAAGAACGGCGACCCGATCTGGAAAGTCGAGACGGGGAGCACGTTCGGCGTCAACTTCGAGTCTGCCTGCATGATTGAGGACTTCGAGATGGACAGAATTCTCGCGAAGTACGACCGTGGGAACTTCATTTCGGGGGTGACCGAGGCATACAAGTGGTACAGCCAATACGGTGTCCTGGAACTTGCACACTCGCAGAACCTGGAACACGATGAGTTCTGCCGGCGGACTGACCACAAGGAACGGTTAGGGCTCACGCTGGACTACGAAGTAGCTGAGCTACTTGCCCGGTCGGTAGATTTCTCGGACCTACCTGAAGAAGCTCGCAAAGCCTGGAGTTTCAAAGCAACGAGCTCATCGGCTCAGACCGACTTTTGGTCGACGACAACTCGCGGAGTACCTGAATTCGAGACCGCGTGACAACCTTCGCATAAGCCCGGCCGCCAGTATTGGCGGGCCGGGCTTTTTTTATGCGGCCACCGCGATTCTCAGCGCCGGTGTGACAGCTGACATGTCCGTCGCAGGCCGTGCCGGCGGGAGGCGGCGTGCGAGGAAGTAGGCGATGACCACCATTGCCCAGGTATCTTGTTCGCAGTACAGGGTCAGCTTTTGGGCCAGGTCCAGCTTTCTGTCCTGGGGGACTCCCTGTCCAAAAGCCGCCTCAAGGTACGCCAGCTGAGCACCGACACCTTCCTGAACCTCGTCGAGGTTGCCGTAGTCCAACCTCGGGGCCATC
The DNA here is from genome assembly GCF_000013865.1 of Polaromonas sp. JS666. NCBI lineage: Bacteria > Pseudomonadati > Pseudomonadota > Betaproteobacteria > Burkholderiales > Comamonadaceae > Polaromonas > Polaromonas sp. JS666. The sequence continues at coordinate 97,175 of NC_007950.1, read as the reverse complement.
GCCTTCAAGACCTTCTTGATTGAGAAGCTGCCTTCCATAACTGGGTGATAGTAGAACTCCTTCACGATGGGCAACAGGTCCACCAGACGCTCTACAAGGCCCGCCATGGCCGCTGCGTGAGCCGGGTGGCGCTTACCCAGCTCCTCGAGCCTACCTTTTTCATAAGTGGCGAAATAGACAAGGATGCAGCCGCGGTCATCCTTGATAGCTCGCAACAGCGCGTCAATGCAATCGGCTGAGGGATCCGCTCCCGACAGATCGAGGAATGAAATATGCTCCAACGGGCCCGACGGCACTTGCTGAATGTGCAGGGAAAACTGCACTGGTATCTGTTCGTAGGGGCGCACACCCTCCCACACGGGGATCGGAAGATCAATCCCCTCGAAATCGAGGAAATACCGTGGGTAGGGAAGCGCGTCAATCACTTCTCGCGCCTTCGGGCTCAGAATGGCCTTGCCCTGCTTGTGCGCAGTCTGGATCCGGCGGTAAAGCTCCGTTTTCTGCGGGTGGCAACCGACCAGCATCGACGGCTCGGGGTCCAGCAAGGACGAATAGCCAGCGGCTGCCAGTTTCTTGGCCAGCGCCTTGCCCCCGATATCCGGCAGCAACGTCAGCGGATGCTTCGGAGGATCAGGTTCAAGGGTTTTGCAGGTGTCAGCGAATGGGCATTCGTGCGGCTTGTTGCATTGCTTGCCGATCTTGGCAATGGGGATCACCTTCGCGGCAAGCGTAGCGCGCGCGCCGGCCACCCAGCCTGGGACCATTGAAACTCGCTGGGCGATCAAATCCGTCACGTCATACGGCTTAAAAATGCCGCTGTAGTCGCCTGCACCAGGATAGCGCCATTGCCCGTCCAATAGGTTGAGCTCCGCGCGCCCCATGCTGAGCCCGGCCTGCTCCATCGTCCACACCTGAATGGCGACATCGTCGAGATGGTGCGCCTCTGGCTTGCCAGGCGTAACCTTGTCATCCTTAAGCGGGAAAGTGCTGGCCTTAGTTTCCTGCAGTGCATGTTGATTCGAGGTCATTGGCAGCAGCGCATCCGCGCGGGCGTAGACGTCTCCGAACACCAACGGGAACTCGACGGCAGGAAGACCTGGCCTGGCCGTCAACTCAGCCCGGGCCAAGGTGAACGCCACGGCTTTGTCTTCACTGGAAGCAGGCCAAATGAGGTCTGGGCCCAACGCCTCGCGCGCAAGCGCACCTACTGCCTCGCCGTCCTTTTCTCTGCGGCCGTCACTTGCCTTCTTTGGTGTAACGGCCGTGTCGCCGTTGTGCTCCAGCCAGAGCCTCCGGGGGCATTGCAAATAGGACTGAATGTCGGTTTTGGAAATCATGCAATCAGTTTGCAAGATGTCCGCGAAACTTCAAGCCACGCAACCTAGAAATGCTACTATGCGCTCGACGTGGCGTTCCCTCGCCCGTCACCTCCCTCTGGCGCAAGCCAGCTCAACCCGACCATCGTGTCGGGTTTTTTTTGATCTCCGCACTGGCACGCCCAGGTCGTAGGTGGTCGAGGCGGCTTAGAAATCTGTGGCTTGCGGCCGGCGGGGCGAACGCTCAGACCTTTGGGAGGGTATCCGTGGCTTCGTTGGTTTCCGCGCCATCGCAGAAGCTGTTGAAAGCGGCCTGCTTTGAGGCCTCATTCAACGAAGCGTTACCAATCAAGGCTATCGGACTATCGACCAGATCTGGACGAGACTTATTTGCGGGCGGCCCAGGTGGTGCATAACCAGCCGTGGTTTGTCGTAAAGATTCTTCAAACCGTCGTGTCCGAGGACGAAGAGGAAACCAAAATGCATCGGACCATGCTGTTTTCGGGCATTGGAGATGTTGATGACTTCATGCGCTACAAGAGCGGCGAGGTCTTTATCGTCGATGCAGCCTTCATTGTCACGCCGGCTCATATGAACGGCACTAATGGTTGGAAAATGGACCGCCTTTCTGCGGTGTGGGTTGCAAAGGAGCCGCGGGCGCCGACACAGGTCGCGCAGATCTATGAGACCTGTGAGGGCGTCAGCTATGGCATCTCAGCGCTTGAAACACCGGTCGAAGAGCTTCTCAACAAGACGCTTCGAATGACCTTCTAAACATGCCGGCGCACGACATCAAATCGGGTGCGGCACTGAGGAAACTGTTCCCCTACATGTTTGACAAGCCCAACACCGGCTTTAGCTTCTACCGTGGCTGGATGCTCATTACGGCGAAGTGTTGCATCGAAATTGACCATCTTCTCGGCGAAAACCGTGAGCTTTTCCATTGGGTCCAGATTAAGGAGAAATATGGGGCGGCTCGTCTCTATTACTCCTTCGCAGACCAGACCGCGATCCGTCTGGACGCACGACTACCCGACGCCATGCTGCAGGCCTGGGAATTCCCGGCCGGCAACATGCCATTGGGCGCCGCAATCGGGCGGTTGGTGGCTGCTGCTGAGAAGGCGACTGCAGAAACTTGCATGATCTGCGGCTGCGCTGCGCAGCCGCAGCGGTATGAGAACTATTTTTTGACGCTATGCGCCAATCATCATCCCCAGAGCTTTCATTCACTGGAAGAGCATCCCGCCAACTATGTGCTGCGGATCGCCGACGCCGATTTTCCAGTCTCCAATGGCGCCAAATAGCGTCCCGTTTGATGTCTACAACACCGAGGTGTTCCTTGAGCCTGGCATTCATCAGGGGCGATATTCACCTCCATATAACCACCTCGCCAGCTTCTGATTGCTGGCCATCGCTAGCCAGCGGCTCCGCCGAGGCAGTCATAGTCAGCATCCGCAGTCACCCAGAACTGGATAGATCACGACCGTGTGGCCAGGGCCTGCAGCCTGTTGGAGATAGGGCAACATATCTCGGAGTTGGCCGCTAGAGATGTCGTGCGTGATCACGATCAGGTCCGACAACCCATCGAGTCCCTGATCTTGCAGCAGCGAGTTGATCGACACGTTGGCATCAGCTAGGACCGTGCTGACCTTGGCCAGCGCGCCGGCCTTGTCGTCCAGGCGCAGCCGGATGTAGAACGCACCGACGCGATCGTTGCAGTAGCGGACCTCGGTCTGCCCGGTCCCACGAGGCCGGAACCCCATGTTGTGGCCGCCGCCCGCACCGTTCGGACCGCCGCGATTGGCCAGCTCAAGCAGGTCGGCCAGCACGGCACTGGAGGTCTGCCGGCCCCCGGCACCCGAGCCGTAGAGGAAGGCCGGACCCAGCAGGTCACCCTGCAGGGAGATGCCGTTCATTGAGCCGCCGACCCGCGCCAGCATCGACCGGTCGGGCACCAGGGTGGGCTGCACGCTGATGGCTATGCCACCCGACTCCAGTCTGGCCTGCGCGATCAGTTTGACCTGGTGGGCGAGTCGCTTGGCGAATTCGATGTCGACCTGGTCGATCTCCGCAATACCCTTGAACTCGACCGCACTGAAGTTGATGGGTACGTCGAAGGCGAGCGAAGCCAGGAGCGTGAGCTTGTGCGCCGCATCCTCGCCATTCACGTCCAGCGTGGGGTCTGCTTCCGCGTAGCCCTTGCGCTGCGCGTCGGCGACAGCGGTCGCGAAGTCGACGCCGTGCTCGCTCATCTGGGACAGCACGTAGTTCGACGTGCCGTTCAGGATGCCGATGATGGACGAGATCCGGTTGGCGGCCGCCGACTCGCGGAGCGTTTTGATGATGGGGATCGAAACAGCCACGGCACCCTCGAAGAGCACGCTGCACCCGGCTTGATCCGCCATCTGCATGATCTCCTCGCCGTGTTGGGCCAGGAGTGCCTTGTTGGCCGTGATGACGTGCTTGCTGTTGGACAAGGCCCGGAGTACGAGCTCACGCCCCAGCTTCACGTTGCCCATGAGTTCGAGGACCACGTCGATCTGAGGATCGTCCACCACTGCCCAGCAGTCATCGGACACGACGCAGCCGCCAGGCACGCGCCCCTGCGCGCGTGAAGGCGTGCGCGTGGCAACCCGCACGAACTCGATGGGGGTTTCCGTCTTGGATCGGATGAGATCCTGATTGGTGGTGAAGGCCTCGATCGTTGCTGCGGCAACGTTGCCAAAACCTAATATCCCTACTTTCATGTACTTCCTTGTGAGTGGACGGATGACTTGTCCGGCGGCTTGCCGCTGTGGCCGGCTGCCGGCGAAGCGATGTGCTGAAGTTGTTCTGAGATTGTTCAGGCGCATCGGTGCTTGTTGCGCTGTCGGCATGTGACTTGAGTGTTAGCCCGCTATCAGACCCAGCCGGGATCAATCATTGGAGCGCCACAAGCCGTCCATCATGCGAGGATAGGTCACGGGTCGAAAGGACGTGAACGTGATGTCCCTCACATGCGTGAAGTTTGACCAGAGCAGGCGGCTGCCTTTCAGCCAACGCACGGGCCCAATGCGCCGCGCGATCTCCTGCAATTCGTCGGGTGTGGCCAGTCGCAGTGCGCTCACCGTTCCGTTTAGGCGCACGCCTGGCGGCGTGGTGAAGCGACCCAGCAGGAACGACCAGAACCAGCGGCCTGTATCAATTGCCATCAGGCAAACCCGCGGATCAGCGTCGAGGTTCCGGGCCAGCGCTTCGGTGTGCGCGTCGAAATAGAAGCCTGTACCGTCTCCACGCAGGAAGACCGTCCCTATCGGCGTGACGTGGGGTGACCCGTCTGGATTGACAGAACCCATCGAGCAATAGAGGGTTGAACGCTGGCCGCGCGCGACGACACGGCAGATTTCTTTCCAATGCGCTTTGATAAGCATCTATTGTGTCCAGACAGGTTTTTTGCGGGTATTCAGGAACCTCAATTTAACATCTGTGCCAGCGTCATCGGTGGGTTTTGGGCGTCTGCCCTCCGGTCACTGGGCGCTATCTGCGCGGCTGGCAGCCGCTGCGACTGGGCCTTGCATCCTGGCCCCATCCGGGTCACGCTCCCATGGCGCGCTAAGCGCCTTTGGCGCGTTTTGCATCGAGGAATTCTTCAGGAACTCCCTACCTGACTGAGCAGCTGGGCCAGAAAGCAGGCCGCGAAGATGAACCCGATGCCCTGAGCCTTGGCTTTCAGGGTCTCGCCCCAACTGCGGCCGATTACCAGGCTGTCACCATGTAGGCCCCAAGCAATGCCAGCACTGCGGCGCCTACTACCTGCCACCCCGCGCCAGGAAGTTGATGTGTGTAGCTCACCGGCAAGTACCAAGTGAAAAGCCAAGCCAGCGCGCCGGCAGGGTAGAAGGGGTTGAGATTCTCATGGTTGACCGCCTCAGCAGCCACAACCGGCGCTGGTGGCGACGCTGCAGACGGTGGCGTTGACGGCATCGACAGCTCGACGACTGCGCAACCGGCGTCGCACCATCCCGCTCGCCACGACAGCCTCGCCCGCGCCGCCTATGAGGCGGGCATGAGCGTGTCGCTGGTGGCCCGGCAAGGGCTTCGTTTTGCTCGATAGCACCACAAAAGGGCTACTACACTCGCAGCCGGCCGGTCACACTCCATCCCTGTCCGCGAACCGGGGTTCCACGCCGGAACCCCTGAATGTCAACAATGGTCAAAGCACTATCGCTGGCGTGAGCGCACTTTACTATTTCCGCATCGCGTCAATGACGATAGAAAGTTTGCTAAATCAAGCATGAAATGTCTGCGCCAAAACAATCTCGCCGACTGAGCGGGACGAACTCGAAGACGATACGGTGGGAAAAAATGAATTCAGCGAAGAACAATAAGCGTGAGGGTGAACCTGCAACATCAAACTGCGGCTTGTGTGGTCGCCGGCCGCTTCACTTGCTGGCGCGACACCCAAAGAGTCTTAAGAGCATTGCGACGTCGATGGACCAATTGCGTCCATCGAATTGCGGCGCAGAAAACTTTTCGTAAAAAACAAATGCCTGACGAAAAATATCGCTCGGCACGAGGTGCATGTTTTTCGCTATAAAAAAGATGCTCCACGGAACCAATGAAGAACCAAATTTCCGGGTATTTTTCACCAGATTTTTAGAAGGGGTCGGCAATTTTTTTCCGATACGCTGCGCCGCGACTTGCACATAAATTGACCCAATACGGGTTACGTACGGATTCGAGGGAGCTAGCCTGAATATTTCACCTATATGAGTCGGCAGTCCCGCCCGAAGGCGCGTTGTCATTGGTATCTGACGCCAACCACAACATGGGACTGCCAATGCCAAACTGTACCGAAGAAATCGGAACGAGCAAGATTGAATTTGGCCAGCTCGGTCGCCGAGTGGTGGAGGGTCGATTTGACGGCGGCAGCATGACCTCTGATGGCGGGGTGATGCTGCTGGGGGCCACCGACCGCAAGCTGGGCCTGATGGAGGCGGCGGCGCGTTGCATCGCCGATCCGCGCAGCCCGTTGCTGATCAAACACGGCGTGGCCGACATGCTGCGCCAGCGCGTGTATGGGCTGGCACTGGGCTGGGAAGATTTGAACGACCACGGCGCGCTGCGGGACGACGTGGCGATGCAAACGGCCGTCGGCGTCGACCGCGAAGTCGCCAGCGCCCCGACGCTGTGCCGGCTGGAGAAGTGGGCGGATCGGGCCACCGCCTGGCGGCTACACCAGGTGCTGGTCGAGCAATTCATCGCCAGCTTCAAGACTGCTCCCGAGGAACTGGTGCTGGACTTCGACGCCACCGACAATCCGCTGTACGGCCAGCAGGAAGGCCGCTTCTTCCATGGCTACTACGACTGCTACTGCTATTTGCCGCTGTACGTGTTCTGCGGCCAGCAGCTGCTGTGCGCCTACCTGCGGCCCAGTCGCATCGATGGGGCCAAACACGCTGGCGCCATCTTCAAGCTGCTGGTCACGCGGCTGCGCCAGCAGTGGCCCCAGGTGCGTATCGTCTTTCGAGGCGACTCGGGCTTTTGCAGGCAACGCATCATCAACTACTGCGAGCGGGCCGGGGTGCACTACATCGTTGGCCTGGCGCGCAATGCGCGGCTTGAGCAGATCACCGAATTTCTCGAACTGTCCATGAAGGATGACTACCAGAGCAGCGGAGTCAAGCAACGCGAGGTGGGCGAGTTCATGTATGCCGCGCAGAGCTGGGCGCGCGAGCGCCGGGTGATCACGCGGCTGGAGTGCGGCGCACAGGGCACCAACCCGCGCTACGTGGTGACCAATCTCTCGGGCGGCGCCCAGGAGCTGTACGACGATCTGTACTGCCAGCGCGGCGAGGCCGAGAACCGGATCAAGGAGGCACAGGTTGGGCTGTTTGCCACGCGCACGAGCTGCCAGCACTTGCAGGGCAATCAGCTGCGGGTGTTGCTGGCGGCGTTGGGCTACGTGCTGATCGAGCGGCTGCGCGCGCTGGCCCTGGCCGACACGGCCCTGGCCTGTGCCCAGGTCGATACGCTGCGTATCAAGCTGCTCAAGGTGGCCGCGGTGGTCACACGCAACACCCGGCGTATCCGCCTGTACCTGGCCTCCAACTGGCCCAGCGCCGACATCTTCGCGCATGCCATGCGCCAGCTTCGCTCTCCGTAGCGTTCAGCCCAGTGCCTGGCCGGCGCGTTGACACAAAACGGCCCGCAACCCACGCCGGGGTGGGGGCAGGTGCGCCTTGGCGCCGCGCAAAGCAACCAACAAATGCTTGTCCGGACCTCTTCGACCTCTGCGATGACCTCATCGCACTGAAAAACCTCGATACCAGGCTATGAGAGGAAAAAGCGTGAAATATGCGGGCTAGGGGTTTTGGTATTTTTTGCCTGGGCGATTTTGCCCATCGGGGTTAGCGCAGCCCGTTTTCGATCTGCGTCACATCATCGTCAGAGTCATTCAAAACCGCGTGCCTCACAGCTCGCGGCTTTGCCGTGGGCGCGACCTTTTGGCTTTCCTGCCGCAGGTCTTTTGCCCAATCGGCCGGAGAACCTCCTGAACTCAAGAAGTGCGCCTTGACGTCCCTGGCCCAAAGCATTCTCAGGAACCTCGACTTCCACGCCGAAGTGACGCCCGAGAAGTTGGCGTATCGCTTCCTTCCCGACGCGGGTGGCGTGCCGATCGAGATCAGTTATGGCTCCCTGAGGACGCGGGCGTGGGCTATTGCTGCAGGGCTGCTCTCGCTGGCGAAGCCCGGTGACCGGGCGCTCATCATGCTGCCGTCTGGACTTGAATTCATTCAGGCCTTTCTGGGTTGTCTGTACGCAGGCGTGATTGCAGTTCCGCTGTACCCGCCGCGGCCCAACCAGAACTTCCAGCGACTGGCGTCCATTCACGCGAGTGCCACGCCGGCGCTTGCAATCACGACGGCCGCACAGTTGCCGGGCTTGAAGACGCGTTTCCAGGCAGATATCCACCACGAGCAAATGAATTGGGTTGCGATCGAGGCGCTCATGCAAGAGGCGAGCGTCACGCCGCGCCCGCTGCCGAGTTCCACCGATATCGCCTTCATCCAGTACACCTCGGGCTCAACGTCGGCACCGAAGGGCGTGGTGCTGAGTCACGGCACTATCGTCCATAACCAGGAACAGATTCGCAAGGCGTTCCGACACGACGAGACAGATCACGTGATGGGCTGGCTGCCAGCTTTCCACGACATGGGCCTTATCGGCAACATCTTGCAGCCACTGTACCTCGGCATCGGCTGCACCTTGATGTCGCACCTGTCGTTTCTTCAAAGACCGTTCCGGTGGCTGCAGGCAATTTCAATGTACCAAGCCACCACGAGCGGGGGGCCGAACTTTGCCTACCAACTCTGCGTGCAGAAGATATCTGAAGAACAAAAAGCCGGGCTGAACCTGAGCAGTTGGAAGCTGGCCTTTTGCGGCGCGGAAGTCGTTCGGCCCGAAACTATCAATCAATTCAGCCAGGCATTTCATCGGTGTGGGTTCGATCGCCAAGCTATCTACCCGTGCTATGGCTTGGCCGAGGCGACATTGTTTGTCGCTGGCGCCGCGGCCAAGGATGACGCACTAATCAGGTCGTACAGCGCCGAAGCTCTGAGGGGTGGCCGGGCCGTCTTCCGGGTTCCGGACGAGACGACATGCTCGATGGTCAGCTGCGGCACCACTTTCGATCACGACGTGCGCATTGTCAATCCAGCCACCAGCATAGAGCAGCAAGCGGGCGAAGTCGGTGAAATCTGGATTCACAGCGGGAGCGTGGCGCTCGGCTATTGGAACAACGACGTACTGACCCGCGAGGTCTTTGATGGGCGGATCACGTCCGACACCCTGGAGAAGTCGTTTCTTAGAACTGGTGACCTCGGCTTCTTCGATGAGGGCAAAAACCTCTTCATCACAGGTCGCTTGAAAGATCTCATCATTGTGAGAGGGCGCAATCATGCTCCAACGGATATTGAGTTCACCGTAGAGCGTAGCCACCCTTCGTTCCGGCAAGCCGGCTGCGCCGCCTTTGCCGTCGATATTGACGGGGAAGAACGACTGGTTGTGGCCCAGGAGATCGAACGCACGGCGCGTGACGTTGATCCGCTGGGCGCGCGGGATGCAGCTTGCGAGCAAGTCACGCGCGAACATGGACTCAAGGTTTATGAGATTGTCTTCGTGCGCCACGCCGCACTACCGCGAACGTCGAGCGGAAAGATTCAGCGATACCTGTGCGCACAACACTACCTGAACGGAATGCTCGCGTTGGCGACCTTCAGGAGCCACGCGGAAAGAGGCATCGAGGAAATTTCTTGATGCGCTCAACCGTAAATATTTTGGAGCTTCGTTGAATTCACTGGGAGCTTTTCCTAGGCCATAGCCAAGTTCAACTTTCCACAATGAAACAGAATCCTTGCCCGGTAGTTGGTGAAGTTGCGAAACCCGCGCGCATTGGCTTTGATGAGCTGGATGGCACTATTGAAGCCTTCTGCACAGGCGTTGCTGATTCCATGTTGGCTATAGTTCAGCAGTCCTTCCTCGTGGCGTCGGAGCATCCTGACTACCTTTTTCACAGGCTCCAGGCGACTCCTCATCGCGTTATTCGACCAGGCTTTGAAGAAGCGCTTGGCAGCTCCTTTGTAGCTGTAGCTCCAGAACTGGGTAAAGTTCTCCTTGATGCACCAGGCCCGGCTCGTCTTCAAGTTGAGCTGGTTCAAGGCCCGAAACGAGACGGCTTCAGCGCTACGGCCATCGGGATACTTTCTCAACCACGCCCATTTGCTGCCTGCCAATGGCGAGGTGCCTGCTTGGGACAACTTGCGGTGCTCCTGTTTTCTCACAGCATCTACCGCCTCGCCGAGATACTTGGAGATGTGAAACTTGTCATGCACGATATCGGCCTGCGGCACGCATTGCCTGGCCGCACTCATGTACGCCGGCCACATATCCATGGCCACCGCCTTGACCGACATGCGTTGCGCCGGAGTAAGCGTTTCCAGCAAGCTCACGGCCGCTCCCAGCTTCCTGTCTGGCACCAAGTCCAGCACCCGCGAGCGGTCAATGTCGGTCAGGATGCTGGCGTAGGTGTGGCCCTTCTCCGAACTCTTTTCATCGACGCCAAGGTACGAAATCTCTTCCTCGGTACGCCGCAGCATGCCTCGCGCCACGGCGCTGACCATGATGGCGTTGACCGTGCTCCAGGACAGTCGTGTGAGCGTACATACGGCTTGCGTGGTGGGACAGGCCTCAAGCAGTTTGATAACGAACGCAGCCATCAAGGTGGTGACCCGGCTGTAGCGCTCCGCCCAGGGCACCATCAACTCTTCGACAGTGCCGTCACTGAATTTGAGCTGGGGAATACGTGCCTTGATGACCGTCTCAAACTGGCATGTATCAAGGTGACGCCATTGGCGCTCGCTCCAGCCATTGATGTGAGCCCTCTTGGTCGCATCGGTGGGGTCAGCCCATACCTGACCCTTCTTCAACACGACTTCGACCACCACGCGCTGGTCTGTCAAAGAAAGGTCTACCTTCTTGACCGACCAGGGTGCCTTCAGTCCAAGAAGCTGCTCATACAGCGCCGTATCTTTCATGTTCAAGCTGGTAATTTTGAATCACTGGATTGTCCTGCAGCGAGCAAAAAATCACAGTGAAATTGATGAAGAACCAATATTTTTAAGCAACGAGAGGATGAAATGAGATTAGACGCGGATTCGTTCGACAATGAGACCTACATCGCTAGACCGATCACGGTCGAAGAGCTGTCGGTCAACAGCAGTTACCTCATACGATTGCAGCAGCGATGGGCATGGCCGACCGTGACGCTGTCTTTCGCCGGCGCAGGGGTGGCGGCTTGGCTGGCTGTCACCGAGGGGGTCTCGATCGCAGAGATCGGCATTCTGGTCGCAATGTACGTGCTGACCTATCTCGGACTCACAGTGGGGTACCACCGCTGCTTTGCGCATCGCGCGTTCAAAGCCAACCCGCTGGTACGTTACGTACTCGCGATCCTCGGGTCGATGAACGTGCAAGGCCCAATTGTTTTTTGGGTCGCGACGCATCGGCGTCATCATCAGTTCAGCGATGTGCCGGGCGATCCGCATTCACCGCACTTGCACGGCTCCGGATTTCGGGGAAGCGTCGAAGGCTTCTTTCATGCGCATATCGGTTGGCTTTTTGCGGCCGACATGACCAATACGGCGCTGTATGCGAGAGATCTTCTGCGCGACAGCGTGATGCGGCGCATCAATCGGCTGTACCTGGTGTGGGTAATGCTCGGACTTCTCATCCCGACATTGGCTGGCGCGCTACTTCTCGGCGGGGTAGGTGGAGCGCTCCGAGGCCTCCTGTGGGGCGGCTTAGTGCGCGGGTTCATCGCATATCACGCAACGTGGGCGTTGAATTCGCTCACGCACGTCGTCGGCAAGCGGGACTTCAACACCCAAGACCACAGCCACAACATTGGATGGCTGGCAATGCTCACGCTCGGCGAAGGCTGGCACAACAACCACCACGCATTTCCGTACTCCGCAGTTCTCGGACTGAAGTGGTGGCAGCTGGACGTCTCCGCGATCGTGATTCGCATGCTCAAGGCGTTGGGCCTGGCGTGGGACGTCAAGGTGCCCCTAAAAAAGGCACGAGAAGTGATGGCAACGGCTTAAATATTTTGATCAAGAGGAAACCATGAATACGAATGCATTCGATCCCAAGGGCTTGAGCTCGGAAGAAATCTCGCTGGAAATTCAGGATTGGCTTGTCCGCCATATCGGCGACCTGCTGTCCCTCCCCGTTGACAAGGTTCCAGTCGACGCGCCGTTCGACCGATACGGGCTTGATTCGGCCGCAGCGGTGGGAATGATTGGCGACTTGGGCGATTGGCTGGGCAAGACCCTCGAACCTACTTTGCCCTACGACTACCCCACGGCGCAACAGCTGGCCGATCACCTTGCGGCGGTAATCGCCGACGCGCCCGTGCATAGCGAAAGCCCTGCACTCAGCACTACCTGAAAACGCCATCGCCTTTTGCCTGGAGAACAAGCCATGATTGATGAAAAACAAGCCGAGGCGCAAGCCGAACGGGTGCGGGGAGCCTCTGCGGAGGCCATTCAGAACCACTATGACGTTGGAAACGACTTCTATCGTCTCTGGCTGGATCGCACCGGCACCTATTCGTGCGCCCTGTGGGAAGCCGGCGACGATCTGGAAACGGCGCAGCTGCGTAAGCTGGACTTCCACATCTATCAGGCCCGGGCATCTCAAGCGGCGCGTGTTCTAGACATCGGCTGCGGCTGGGGTTCCATGCTCGGCCGGTTGAGCGGGGAGCATGCCGTTCAACAGTCTGTAGGGCTGACCCTGAGTCAGGAGCAAGCTGATTGGGTGGTGGCGCTGGGCCTGCCCCATGTAGATGTTCGTCTTGAGAGTTGGCAGGATCACCAACCCAGCGCACCGTACCACGCCATTGTGTCCATCGGCGCTTTTGAGCACTTCGCGCGCCTGGGCACGAGCGAGGAAGAGAAGATCGCCGACTACCGGAAGTTCTTCGAGCGATGCCACACCTGGCTGAAGCCAAGTGCTTGCGTGTCCTTGCAAACCATCACCTACGAAAATTTTGACGAGCGAAAGCCGAACTCCTTTGTCGCCGATATTTTTCCTGAATCAGACCTGCCGCGCCTGGCCCAAATCATGAAGGCCTCACAAGGGCTATTCGAGGTTGTTGCCTTGCGGCAAGACGGAGCGCACTACGAGAAGACGCTCAACTGCTGGCTATTCAATCTGAAGGAGCGCCGCAGTGAAGCCTTGGCTCTCGTTGGCGATGCCGGCGTGAGGCGCTACGAAAAGTACCTTGGCATGTTTTCCGTGGCCTTCCATGTCGGCGCGATGAATCTTGCGCGCATTTCCCTGCGCCGCATCAATGCGCCGGTCAAGGCCTGACGGTCACTTCGCAGGAAGGAACAATATGAGACTCACGTTGCCCACTACGAGCATACAGACCGCAGAAAGCGTATTCGTCATCAAGCTCCGCCTGGTGCTGGTGCATCTTGGCGCTCTCTGCATCTTTTTCGTGCCATTCACCTACCAGTTGTTGGTCGGTGCTGTGATTGGCTACTTTGTGCGTGTGTTCGCGTGGGAGGGCGGGTCGCATCGGTACTTTGCGCACAAGGCCTACAAAACGTCCCGAGGCTTTCAACTTTTCCTCGCGCTCCTGGCGGCCGCGGCCGGTGTACGTGGCCCTCTTTGGTGGGCTACTCATCACCGACTTCATCATCGGACTGCAGATACCGCCGAGGATCCGAACACTCCGCTTTTCCGCGGCTTCTGGCATGGCTATGTGGGTTGGCTCTTTCTTCAAGAGAACGCTGACTCGAATCTGGATGCGACCAAAGACCTTTCGCGATATCCGGAACTTGTGATCGTGAATCGCTACCAATATTTCGCTCCGCTGGTGCTGATGGCACTGACGTACGCGGTTGGACAGTACACGCCGTTGTTCGGGGCAAAAGGCATGGGCGTAAGCGCCTTGATCTGGGTGTTTTTCCTCAGTACCGCGCTTTCGCTTCAATCCCTGTTTTCGGTGGGCGCACTGGGTCACGGCATCAAGCCCAGCGTCTTCAATCACCGGCGCTTTGAAACCGGCGACACGTCCACGAACCTCGGGCTCATGGCGATCTTCACCATGGGAGGCAGTTGGCACAACAACCACCACCGCTGCGCTGTCGCAGCGCGGTCAGGGTTCTATTGGTGGCAGGTCGATCTGACGTACTACGTTCTTCGATTGCTGAAGGCGGTTGGCCTGATTTGGGACTTGCGGCTGCCATCAGCTCGAATCTTGGAAGAGGGGCGCAGAGGTGCTGGTCGGCAGACCGCTGAAATTGCAGGGGTCGCAGAAGACCTGACCGCGCGCCAGGAGCACGGCTACGAGGGCGTCAAGTAGATGGAGTCGGACATCGCGATAGTCGGCATGAGTTGCCGCTTGCCTGGCGCGTCGAATGTGGAAGCCTTCTGGAGCCTGTTGTCCAAAGGCGAGTCAGCCATATCGGAGGTTCCGCGAGAGCGCTGGGATCTCGCGCGCGTCTATGACGCTGACCCTCTTGCCGCGGGCAAGGCAAACACGCGGTGGGGTGGGTTCATTGACGGGGCCGAGTTGTTCGACGCCGAATTTTTCGCGATGTCGCCGGAAGAGGCGGTGATTGTCGATCCGCAGCAGCGCCTCATGCTCGAACTAGCCTGGGAGGCGCTTGAGCACGCGGGCATTGATCCGCAGAGCCTCAGGCGCAGCGCGGCAGGGGTCTATGTGGGCATTTCCCACAATGACTATGAGCGCATCATCTGCCGGGATCAATCCCGGATCACGCGGTTTCACGGCACCGGTGCCTATCAGTCGATGGCGGCGAACCGACTGTCGTACTTTCTCGACACCGTGGGCCCGAGCATGACTTTGGACACGGCTTGCTCTTCGGGCTTGGCCGCGCTGCATGTAGCCTGCCAGCAGCTCAGAAGTCGCGAAGCGCCACTGGCCATCGTAGGCGCGGTAACTTTGCACCTGACGCCGGAAGAGACGATTGGGTTGGCCAAGGGCAAGCTGCTTTCTCCGGACGGGCAGTGCAGATCATTCGACGAGGGAGCTAACGGCTACGTACGCGCTGAAGGCGGGGTGTCGCTGGTGCTGCGCCGGCTGGACGACGCGCTGGCCGAAGGACTCCGTGTCTTGTCCGTGATTAAAGGCTCTGCCGTCAATCACAACGGCCGCAGCAACGGGCTCTCGGCGCCGAATAGCCCGGCGCTGGTGGCCGTGATGCAACAGGCGCTGGCCGCGGCCGGCATAGAGCCTGGCCACGTGGGATTCGTGGAAACGCATGGAACAGGTACCGCGTTGGGCGACCAGCTTGAGTTGAAAGCCTTGCGCGAGGTGTACGGTCAGCCCGGCTCCGAGACCTCATGCTGGCTCGGATGCCTCAAAACCAACATGGGACACTTGGAGACGACTTCAGGCCTCGCGGCCCTGATAAAGGCCACGCTGGCCATCCGTCATGGAGCGATTCCGCCCAATCTTAATTTCACAAGGCCGCCTGCTAACGCAAATCTGGCCTCGACGCGGTTGGTATTCCCCACGCAACTGGAGCCTTGGCCTGTGATCTCGTCCACGCGACGCGCGGCTGTCACGGCATACGGCTTCGGAGGCGCGAATGCGCATGTTCTCCTGGAGGCGCCGCCATCCGAGGTGCCTGCGGCGATGGCTGATTGCGTGGGGCCGCAGCTCCTTTGTATTTCGTCCGCCACGGCCGCCGGCCACAAGGACTTGTTGGCCCGATACGCCGAGCACCTGGAAAGACCGGATGGATCTTTGGCCGATATTTGCTTTACGGCCGCCGTGGGACGCGCCCAGTTCGGGTACCGCTCCGCATTCTTGGCCAATAGCTTGCAAGACGCAGCAGATCAAGTGCGCGCGCGGCTGATCGCAGATACAGCAGAGGGCGCATCCAGCAAGCGGCTTAGCTTGGTGTACTTCTTCGGGGCACATGCCGGAGTTCCTGCGGGCAACGAATGGTGGCAAAGGCAGCAGGCCTACCGTGCCGCTTGGCAAGAATGTGTCGATTGCGCACCGTCGGCGGGCCCTGACGGCGACGACGTGACGACGGACGTCCGGATTCTGGAGTTTGCTCATGCTTTCGCACTGGCCCGCCTATGGGCCAGCTGGGGTGTCCGGCCGGCAGCGGTTGCGGGTCGAGGGATTGGCGTATTGGTGGCGGCGGCGGTTGCGGGCCTTGTGAGTCCTGCGCAGGTCGTTGGCACACTGATCGGCGGCAGAGCTCCCCGCATGGACGCCAAGACGCGCGTGAGCCTGCTCGACGCTGACACCGGGGAAGTTGTGCCGATCGAAAAGATTGACCTTGCCGCATACGCCTCCCGGAATGCCGTGACCACCGGCGCGCCGAATTTCCCCGATCACGACGTGGCAGTAAACATTGGTGCGGATGGCAATGCAGAACGCGAGATTTTGCAGAATCTGAAGCAGCTATTTTTAGCTGGGGTCAAGCTCCCGTGGTCGCAAATTTACGCAGGTCGTTCAAGAAAACGAGTTGACGCACCGCTGTACCCATTTCAGCGAAAGCGACATTGGTTCGATCCCATTCCGCAAACTTCAGCCGAGAGTTCTTCGCCCATCGTTCGGGCGGTGCCGACACTTATGCCCGCCGCGACGAAGCCAGCGCCAGTTTCGGTCAAGGCGCCTGCCGTGGCCCAACAGACGAGGACGCTTCACGGTTCCGCAGACCTTAGTCGGTGGATCGCGGAGCTGCTCGCCGCGCGTCTGAATCTGCCGGCGACCGCTATTGATGTGAATTCTGCGTTCAGTGATTTCGGAATGGACTCGGCTGCGGCTGTCGCGATGGCCATGGAGATTGAAGACCACTTGGGCATCAAGCTCGATGTGACGGCGCTGTGGAGTTATCCGAATGTCGCCGCGCTCGCGCGATACCTGGCATCGCTGTTGGCCGACAGGACGAATGCGCCCAAGGTGAGCGCGGTGGTGGCGGTATC
Organism: Polaromonas sp. JS666; assembly: GCF_000013865.1. Taxonomy (NCBI): domain Bacteria; kingdom Pseudomonadati; phylum Pseudomonadota; class Betaproteobacteria; order Burkholderiales; family Comamonadaceae; genus Polaromonas; species Polaromonas sp. JS666. The sequence goes on along the minus strand of NC_007950.1, from coordinate 80,340 downwards.
TCCTTCGGTTGCACCAGCGGACTCATCGGACACCAGTCGTCGGTTGAGCATCATCGAACAACTCAGACGAGAGCTGCTCACTTCATAGGCCAGAACCAAAAGCATTTTTCACGCTGCCGAGCGGCGCGTGAGGAGTAACGATTTCAAGAGGTAGGGACAGTGGACGACAACCAGGTTTTATCGCAAGCACTTTCAAGACTCCGCGAGCTCAAGGCGGAGGTGGCGCGCTTGTCTGGCTCACGCGTGGACGGGGTGGCAGTGATCGGCTGCGCGATGAAATTTCCCGGTGGGGTCAACAGCCTTGCTGATTTTGAGGCGCTGCTGTTTTCCGGCCGTGACACCGCGGCGCCGATTCCGGAAGAGCGTTGGAACGCAGCGCGCTACTTCAGCGCAGACAGAAAAGCCGAAGGTCGGCTGTACGCGGCCGCAGCCTCCTTGGTTGACGGCATCGCTGACTTTGACCCCCTGTTCTTTGGCCTGTCCGCCTCCAAGGCGATAGACATGGATCCACAGCATCGCCTGCTGCTGGAAATTGTCTGGCGAGCCCTGGAGGACGCCGGGATCGCACCCAAGACGCTCAGCGGCAGTCGCACTGGTGTCTACGTGGGCCTCTCTTCGGAGGACTACTCTCACGGAAGCATCAATTCTGGCGATCCCACCCGGATTACCGCGTTCAGCACTCTGGGAAATGCGCGGAGCATTGCGGCCGGCCGCATCTCGTACCTGCTGGATCTTGCTGGGCCATGCATGCAGCTGGATACGGCGTGCTCGTCGTCGCTGGTCGGCATTCACCTCGCGCGCACCGCGCTGCTGAGCGGGGAAATCGACATGGCCATCGTCGCCACGGCGAACTTGATCATCTCGCCTCACGGCAGTATCGCCTGCAGCAAATTGCGGGCGGTGTCGATTGATGGGCGCTCCAAGCCTTTCGATGCGCGCGCCGACGGGTATGGCCGCGGAGAGGGCATCGCCGCGGTGATTTTGAAGCGCGCAACCGATGCAACCCAGGATGAGGATCATGTGTACGGCCTTATCAAAGGCTCGGCAGTCAACCATGATGGTCGCAGCAACGGGTTGACAGCGCCAAATGGGTCAAGACAGGAGGCGGTGATTCGTGACGCGCTCCGAGAGGCAAAGTTCGACGCCGAGAGCATCCAGTATGTCGAAGCGCACGGGACTGGTACGCCGCTGGGCGATCCGATAGAAGTTATTTCGCTGGGCAATGTGTATTCACCGCGTGGAACGCGAGATCGGCGCCTGCTGGTCGGAAGCGTGAAGGGCAATGTCGGTCATCTGGAGGCTGCAGCTGGCATGGCCGGACTGCTCAAATTGTTGGTTGTGTGCAAGGCTGGAGAGGTTCCGCCGACTGCCAATTTTCAAGTCCCGAATCCCCGTATTCCCTGGGCGAACTATGACCTTGAGGTCAACGACACGACTCGCGCACTGAGCACGCGAGTGCCGATTCGGGTGTCCGTAAGCGCCTTTGGCCTGAGCGGCACAAATTGCCACGTTGTCATGGAGCAAGCGCCCCGCGCGCCGGAGAAGATGAGCTCTGGCACCGCCGGGCCGCACTTGCTTTGCATCAGTGCCCAAACGAAGACGGCATTGATGGTGCTGCTTAAACATTTTCGCGTCCTCATCGACAGTGATGGCTGCGATCTCGGCGAAGTATGTCGCAGCGCCAACGTGGGCCGCAATCATGTCGGCGCCGCTTGAATATTGACCCACCCTGCCGATCCAATATTGACCCAGGGCGGGTTGCTGGTTTTTGAATCAGCAACTGTGGATAAGTTTACTCAATTGCTGGTTCTTACCTCATCTCCTTGTCTTTGATTGCGAGCAGGGGGAAGGAGCGAAGGGCGTAGCCCGTAGCGGATTCCCCCTGCTTGGGCGACCTCAGAACGGCGCGTCCAACTCCTCGGTGGCGGGTGCTGCCAAGCTGCCTTTGCGGGCGCTTTCCCTGGCCTTGATGCGCGTCTTGGCGGCCATGGTGCTGTGCCTGAACCGATAGGACTCGTTGCCCGTCTCCACGATGTGGCAGTGGTGGGTGAGCCGGTCCAGCAGCGCCGTGGTCATCTTGGCATCGCCAAACACGGCCGACCATTCCGAGAAGCTCAGGTTGGTGGTGATCACCACACTGGTGTGCTCGTACAGCTTGGAGAGCAGGTGAAACAGCAAGGCACCTCCGGTCTGGCTGAAGGGCAAATACCCCAGCTCATCAAGGATGACCAAGTCCAGGCGCATCAGTGCCAATGCGATGCGTCCGGCTTTGCCCTCGCGCTTTTCTTTCTCCAATTCATTGACCAGATCCACCGTGGAATAAAAGCGCACGCGCTTGCCCTTTGCTGCAATGCCAGACACCCCAATGGCCGTGGCCAAGTGCGTCTTGCCGGTGCCTGGCCCACCAATGAGAACCGCGTTTTGTGCCGTGTCGGTGAAGTCCAGTGTGGAGAGTTGCTTCACCAGCTTTTGATCCACCTTGGCCGCCTCAAAGTCAAAGCCCGCCAGGTCACGATGCAGTGGGAATTTGGCCGCCTTCATCTGGTGACGCACCGAGGCCATGGCGCGCTGGGTGTGCTCGGCTTGCAGTAAATGCTCGATCAACCAACGGGAGGTTTGTACGCCCACATCGGTTGGCTCTCCCTCTTGGGTCGTCAAGTCGGCCCAGGCTCCGGCCATGCCGTGCAGGCGCAGCTCTTTGAGTTCAGTGGTGATATCACGCATGACCCACCTCCACCATGGCGTCGCCACGTAGACTGTCGTAGCGGCCTGTGTTGGCGACTGGCACCTCTTTGAGCTGCAGGGTACTCTCAACAGTCTGGGGCAGCTCTCTGGCGTTCAGACGCGCCAGTACGTTGAGGACGTGTTCGGTGCTGAGCACACCAGACTCGATGACCAATGCCACCGCCACCAGCACCGCCTCCAGGCCATGGCTGGATACGCAGTTGAGCACCTGCGCCATGATTTTGTCGCCCCCGTCGTGACGCATCAGCCCTTGACGCAAACGCTGCAAAGGCGCTGGCATGTCAGCAAAGGGAGCCCCGTTGCGCAGGGCGCCGGGCTTGCGCTGTACCAGCGCAATGTAGTGCTGCCAGTCGTAGCAGATGTGGCCTCGGTTTGCGAGGCGCTCGTGGCTGGCAACGATGGCCTCATCGGTGGCAATCTCAACTCGGTTGGGGTACAGCCGGGTGCTCACGCGCTGGCCCGCCAGTTCACATGGCACCGAGTAGCGATTGCGTGCCACCGCCACCAGGCAGGTGCTGGATACTTTGGCTGACCTCTCCACATAGCCGTCAAACGCGGTGGGCATGGGCATGAGTTCGCCACGCTCTTGCTCCAGCATCTCGGCTACGCTGAATTGCTTGTATTCGGGGTGGCGAATCTCCTCCCACAAAGCCCGGCACCGCTCAGCCAACCAGGCGTTGAGCTCGGCAAAGCTGCCAAACTTGCGCGTCTGTGCATCCAGCCAGATACGCCTGCGACTGTCCTGCACGTTCTTCTCGACGACCCCTTTCTCCCAGCCGCTGGCGACGTTGCAAAAGTCAGCGTCAAACAGGTAGTGCGCGCACATCACGGCAAAGCGCGCGTTGACGACCCGGCCCTTACCCTTTTTGACCTTGTCCACGGCGGTCTTCATGTTGTCGTAGATGCCCCGGCGCGCCACGCCACCCAAGGCCGCAAAGGAGCGGGTGTGGGCATCGAACAGCATCTCGTGACCCTGGCTCGGGTAGGCCACCAGCCAGAAGGCCCGGCTGGCGCACAGCTTCATATGCGAGACCTGCATGCGGTGATAAATGCCGCCCACTACCAAGCCTTCTTCGCTCCAGTCAAACTGGAACGCCTCACCCAGGTCGAACTTCAGCGGTACAAAGGCCTTGATCTGCTTGCCCGCACTGGCACGCCAGGCACGGATGAAGTCCGTGACACGGGTATATCCACCGACATAGCCGCTGGCCTTGATTTGCGCGAACAACGCGCGTCCCGTGCGCCGATTCTGCTTGGGTCGCAGCGCGTCGGCCTTGAGCGACTGCTCCAGCTCCGCAACAAACTCACTGAGCTTGCTAAACCCCGCCGCCCTGCTGTAGGCCGGCACCTGCACGGCCTCTGGCGTCCTCAGCCAGCGGCGCACCGTATTGCGCGACAAGCCCGTGCGCTTGGTGATTTCATGCAACGACACCTTGTCGCGCAAATACATCCGTCGAATTCTTCCCAACATTTCCATGGTGATCACCTTGTTCGTCCCCTGCCCAAAATTTAGGCAAGGCAAGTAAAACACCTGGGTCAGTTTTGAGTCGGCACAGTGGCCTAAAGTGGGTCAGTTTTCGGTCGGCGGCAACAGCATTGCGCCAGCGGTGCTCAAATTGTGGGTGGCATGTCTGAGTAGCGCGTTCAATGCGCTCAGCGCTTCGACGACCACGGCGGGCTCGCTTGCCAGGTTCATCAGGCCGCAGACACCGGCATCGAACATCCACGCCGCGATCTCAAGAGCCGGGGAATCGAGTTCCGGGGTTAATGCGCAGCGAACGAAGCCTTGTCCCTGGCTGATCCTCGTGCTACGGACCCAGACCAGACGACCAAACCAAGGATGCCAGCGATATCGAACTTCCCGTGACTCGGTACTATGGGTGTTTCGTTGTTGACTTGTACAACACTGTGCGACTGCACTCCAAATTGGGGAACTTGTCACCCAATGCTTTCGAGCATAAATCGGCAACTCAACAACCTATTGATGTGTCCGAAAAGACTTGACCACCACATACTATCGCTGCTCGGGCTGCGGTTTCAAATTCACGCGCGCTTTTGATCATTGGACACCCTCAGACTTTGCGCCGCAAATTTACAATGGCGAGCGTGGTACGCGCACAGCGCAGGACGTGAGCCGTCAATTTGGCATCCACGCTGAAAGGCTTTCCGTGCTTGACTGGGGAAGTGGCGAGGGCAGCTTTGCCGCAGATCTGCAACGACACGGTTTTTCCAGGGTCGACAGCGGCGCAGGGCGAAACTCGAAGTGACTAGCGCCGATATGCAGTAATCGAAAATTTGCAAATTGAAATTGGTCGACTGTTGCTAAGTTGACGGGGAATCCGCTCGCGGCACTTCCGCGCGCGAGTCTTTGACAATCTCGAACCAGGCACGATCTTCTTCGACCAGAACACGGGCCCTTTGTTCTTCTTCGCTGTCGTAAAAGTTCGTGCTGCCGATGCGAGCCATGACGATCGGCATCGATACAACCCCCGCGAGAATTCCCGCCTGTATCCATCTCCGATCGCGAGGCTCACCGCGCGCGTATTTGGACAAAGCGGCATCGTTGGGATCGAGAAACCAGGCCCTCAGGCCGTCGCACTCGACCTTGATCAAACGGTCCCGCCAGCCGTCCGGCAGGCTCGGCAATTCCGGCGAGACGGCATCGAGAAAAAAGCCCGATTTCTTGTGATACGGCGAGTTTTCGCCCAAGGCATCCACGACGTCGAAGATGCGGCCGGGGTCGGCTTGGGTGTAGCAGTCAATGTCATTTGACATGGTCATCGAGTCCGGAATTTCGAAGCTCTGCTCAAGGCCCAGGATTGAAAGACTGCCGATGACTACGAAATCGGTGTGCCCAGACAGCGTCCGGGCCTCCTTAAACATCGCAAAAAGCGCGTCCAGGTTCACGCGTGCACTCCGACCCATGGCGAGTTTTGACGAAGGGAGGCCCCCCAACCACCGACGTCAGAGACGATCGTGGCCGCCATCTCCTGTGGGTTCATCTTCAGGATTTGCTCCCATTTTTGGATGTAGTCCGCACTGCAAAGACGCTCGGCGCGCCAGCGATCGACCATGGCACGCGCATCTTTGATCAACCAGTCGCGCTTGTCTGGCGCCAACGTGACCAAGTCGAACGCAATTCGCTGATGCCTGATAAGCCGGTCTTTTTCGATCACAGCCTGCTTCACCCTGGCGAGCTGGCGAGCTGAATTTCCTGGATCATTTTTTTGCACACGCTCGAAAAACTCAGGCGACGTCAGGTACGCAGCGACTCTCCCGTGCTTCTCAATCGCCACAGGCGCAGAGGCTGATGCCTTCAGCAACTGGCCAAAGCGCTGTTTTGCGTCGGTTGAAGAGAACTGTTCCATTTGTAGAGTTTCATAAAATTTTGTCTGATTTATATTAAAACATCCATTTTGTCCATTTTACTGGGTTTACGGAAGATTGGCCAGCGGTGCGGCTCGGCCACTCGCTTGAACGCGCAGCGATGGCCCTCAAAATCTCCAAAGGCGTGGTCGCCAAATACGTTAGCCTGGCCAACGCCGCTGGCCTGGACTGGGGCGAGATCAAGCCCATGACAGAGGCTCATTTGCAAGCCCGGCTGCTACCGGGCAATGGCGGCGATGGGCGTTTCATCCAGCCCGACTTTGCCCAGGTCCACCGTGAACTCGCCCGCAAAGGCATGACCCTGATGCTGCTGTGGCAGGAATACCAGGCCAGTCATCCAGCGCAGCGCACCAACCAATACTCGCAATACGGTTCTGTCGCAATAAGCGTAAACGACAATCCAGCTCATGCTTGATTTCCGCAAGAGTTCGATTATTGGTGCCTTGCTCAAGGTGCTCATTCGGTTCCACTATCCGCTGGAAGTGATGCTCACCTGCGTGCGCTGGTATGTAGCCTACCCGCTGAGCCTTCGCCACATTGAAGAGATGATGCAGGAGCGCGGTGTTGTCGTTGACCACGCCACCGTGCATCGCTGGGCGATCAAGATGGTGCCGGTGCTGGCTGCCGTATTTCGTCGGCGCAAGCACCCCGTTGGGAAGAGCTGGCGGATGGATGAGACCTATATCAAGGTGGCTGGTGAATGGAAATATCTGTATCGGGCCGTTGATCGCCAGGGCGATACGGTGGACTTCCTATTGACTGCCAAGCGAGATATGGCGGCTGCCCGGCGCTTCCTGGAGCGGGCGATCAACCTGCACGACGTGCCAGAGAAGATCACCATCGACAAGAGCGGCGCGAACACTGCGGCCATTGAAAGCGTGAAAGCAGACGCCTGCGTTGATATTTTGATGCGCCAATGCAAATACCTCAACAACATTGTCGAGCAGGACCATCGGGCCGTCAAAAGGGTCACCCGACCGATGCTGGGGTTCAAATCGTTTTGGAGTGCGCGGATCATCATTGCCGGCATCGAGACCATGCACATGATCCGCAAGTGGCAGATGGACTGCCCCGCCGGTCAACCCATGTCCGCAGCCCAGCAGTTCTACAGCCTCGCTGTTTGATCACCAGGTCAGCGACGCAACTCTTCTCGGCCAGACTCCACTATTGCGACAGAACCCGGCTCGCTGCGGTCTCCGTTGACTTCTATGGCATGCGCCGCCACAGATGCGTTCGGATTTCCGTGGTAGGTGTTGTAACCAAAGTTGACATAAGGACTGACGGGCAATCGCCCGCCAATGACGGGGAGATTGTCATGGGAGCCATTCAGAAGGAGCTTCGCACTGCTGACCTGACGCTGGTTTTCTGTGAGTTGGAAAACAATGCATGTTAAACACGTCAAATGTTTACCGGCTAACAATTTGACTTTTTGATGTGAGTCGTGCTCGTTTATAACTGGTCATCGGTTGGCGATGGCTCTGTGCGGGGACGGTAATTTTGGTTTTGGTAGTTTTGACCTCCCTCATTCATAACGGTAAGGCGTTTGCGAAAAAAAAGGCCGTTTCAGGACCACATCATCCCAGCAAGATCAATAACTTTAAGGAGCTCAACATGGAAAAAATCCATTCATACCACCTTTTATAAATAGGTGGCCTGAGCTCTGGGCACGCTAGAGACTAGGCTTAGTTAGTTTTTATTAACCTCATAGGAGCCCATCAAATGAAAACCTTATCCCGCTTTTCCCTCCTTGCTACATTCATGGCAGTCGCCGCTACCTTTTCCACCGGAGCGCTGGCCGCAACCGCTACGGGAACGGCCAGTGCCACCGTGCTGACCCCCATCGCGATCGCTGCTGGCACCGCACTGAACTTCGGAACACTTTCAGGCAATGCCTCGGGCGGAACGGTCACGTTGACGTCGGCGGGCGCCCGGAGTGCAACCGGCACAGTGGTGTTTGCAACTGGTGCCTTCTCGGCGGGATCGTTTACGGTGACGGGGACCGGCGCCTCAACGTTTGCTGTGACCTATCCAGCCGGCTTCAACGTGGTCAGTGGTGCCAATACCATGGCGGTGACCGTTACGGGTGCAGCCGCTGGCGCATTGGTTGGCGGCACCATCGCGTTTCCTGTCGGTGGCACGCTGACCGTTGATGCGAATCAGGCGGCGGGTAGCTACACGGGGACCTATAACCTGTCGGTTGAATACAACTGATCCTTTTGGGAGGGGCTATGCCGCGCCTGTTTTTCCTTCGCAGTCGGTCATCCCGCGCCAATGCGCTGGCATTGGCTTTGGCGATTGCCCCGGCAGTGCTGAGTTTTGGAGCGAATGCGGCTTCGGCTACTGGCGCGGTGAGTGCTACTGTTATTGGTGAAATGATTTCGCTGCCAATTGTAATCCGCTTGCAAACTCCGCAGGCCAGCGTGCAGGCTATGCCTATCAGACTTGGCTTTACCATTGACCAGCCGACTCGTGCTCGTGCTGCACCGGGTGGCGTGGGGTCCACTGGAGAGGGATCAGTAGGCGCAAGCTTCGGGATCACGTTGGTTGATGTCGATGCGGCAGGGGTGGCGAGGTTTAGCGTGGCGGGAGCTGATGCTACGTCAGGCTACATGATTCAGTTTCCTACCTCGAGAGATAGTCTCATCGCCCAGAACTCTTTGGTAGTAGCGTCCCGCCAGCCGGGTTTATCTTCCTCAGGAGCTCAGGGATTTTCCGCGAATGATTCAGCTGCGTCATTGATTGTGCCGGCGCAATCACTATTGAGTGGTGGACGGCTCGCCGTCGAAGTCAGCCAGGCTTTGACCAAACTCTTGTCGGGTGAGTTGAGCGTGCAGGTTAACTACAATTGATGCAGGCGCCCGTGGTCGGTATATTGACGGTGGGACGACCATTGTCCTCGAAAAAAATCATAGATTTTCTGCGCCGATTGAATAACCTGCTGGTTAGTGCTTTCGTGATCTCTTCGGTCGCCTTTCTTCCTGGCGCCGGCTTTGCGGCCCCCAAGACAACGATTATCTCTGTAAACACTGTTATCAACTTCGGCTCTTTCTCGGTGCTGCCGAGTTGTGCCAATTGCACCATCACGATCAGTCCGCTTGGGGCACGAACCGCTTCAGGCGGGGTGGTGCTGACAACCAGCAACCCGGGCAGTGCCGCAACTTATTCGGTTACCGCACCGGGTAGCGGCGTCTCCTATACCGCAGTCTTCACGCCGACGTCCGCAACCATGGCGGCGGGCGGTGTGACGATGACTGTGGGTAGCTTTACGACACTGCAAAATCCTTCAAACGGCACCCCCAATACCTTGTCGGTGGGTGCGACGTTGACCATCCCCAACAGTGGCTCAACCGCGGGCACCTACACCGGTGCAGCCTTCACCATCACAACGAGCCCTTAGGTCAATAATTGACATACTTTTTCAATATGCTTTCAAGCTACGCTGAAAGAAGGGATGTGCCCGTGTTTACAGCAAGGCTGTCATGAGAATATTGCGCTTCAAGACGACCAAATCTTTATTGATTGCTCTGTTGCTTCTGCTTGTTGTGAGCGTTGCGCCGGTGCCTGCCTTTGCCGATCTGATGATCAATCCGACTCGAATCGTGTTTGAGAAAAACCAGCGGTCGGCACAGATTGATGTCATTAATGACGGCACCGCCCCGGCCACCTACCGTCTCAACATCGTCAATCGCCGGATGACCGAATCTGGCGAGTTTCAAGCTATCACAGAACCTGGACCTGGCGATCAGTTTGCCGGCCCCATGCTGGTTTTTTCACCGCGGCAGATCGTGTTGCAGCCGGGAACGCAGCAGTTGGTGCGGATTGCCGTGCGCAAGCCTGCTGACCTGGCACCGGGTGAATACCGGTCCCACCTCAGTTTTGAAAAGGTGGCCGATCCGGCCTTGACGAACTCCATTGAAGGCCAGATGAAGCCGGGCGCTAACGAAGTGGGCGTCACCATTGCCGCATTGATTGGCGTTTCTATTCCGGTCATCGTTCGCCATGGAGACACCGAAGCAGTGGTGACTCTCTCCGATATTGCGCTGGAAAAGCCTAAGGCTGCCGGTCAACCGCCTGTGATTGCCTTGCAGATGCATCGAATGGGCAACCGTTCGGTCTATGGTGACCTCACGGCCACGTTCAAGAGCTCTTCGGGGAGCGAACAGGTTGTGGCACAGGCGGGTGGCGTCGCAGTTTATGTTCCGAATGCACTTCGGCGGGTAAGACTCACGCTTCAGACACCGGCAGGAACCGTGCTGGCCGGAGGCACGCTCAGCGTGACCTACAAGGAGCGCACGGCTGACGGCGGCAAATTACTCGCAGAAAATGCGGTCCAGATTCCTTGATGGTTTTTCCTGCTCGCTACATCCAGGGTGACAAACGGCGGACAGCCCTTCTTTAAAGTGGGTGGGGATTTCACTGCTCGGCGTGCGCCTGGCCTGGGGAGCCGTTGTCAATGGCTGCTCCTTGGCCTGGTATTTTTCCTGTCGCTTGCTTTTACGGATGCGGCACGGTCTCAACCGATCTCGTCCAAGCCCCAGTCACTGGACAGCAACACAGCGCTCTTCGAAATTCGAATCGATGAGCATGTCCTTTCCGATTCTTTAAGTGCATTTCAATTTGGTCAGAAGATATTTCTGCCGCTGGGCGAAATGTCGAGTCTGATGGCCATAGGCATTCGCGCGTATCCGGCCGAGGGCACGGGGCGGGGTTTCATTCGAGGGGAAAATAGAACTTTCTCGCTCAACGTCCGCAATCAGAGCGTCACGCTGACCGACAAATCCTCCACGTTCGATCCTGCCAATGTCCTGGTGCAAAACGACGATATTTATGTGGAAAGCAAGCTGTTGGCCGATTGGTTGTTGGTGGATTTTGAAATCAACCTCAACAGCCTGTCAGTGAAGCTGAAACCGCGGGAGCGGCTCCCCCTGCAGGACCGACTTGCGCGTGAAGCCAAAATCGCCGGCCTGGCGGCCGCGCCCAAGCCGGTCGAACTGAACTATCCGCTGAAAGACAATCCTTACAAGCTGGTCGACGTGCCCTTCGTCGATCAGACACTGTCTTTCGGGGGGCAACGGGGCAACGGCAACAAGTCGAACAGCGCGTCCTATACAACCTACATTCGCGGCGACCTCGCTGGGTTGCAGGCTTCGGTGTTTTCCTCCGGCAGTAATCAGGATACTCAACAGAACCGTTTCACGGTGGGTCGAAGCGACCCGCAAGGTGAGTTACTCGGCCCACTCAAGGCGCGGTCTTTTGCGCTCGGCAATGTCAGCGTGCCCGGCGTGTCGAATATTTCCCTGAGCAGTGCCGTAGGCAACGGGTTTTCTGTCAGCAACATGCCGCTGGACCGCCCCACGCGATTTGACAGCCATACGCTGCAGGGGGATTTGCCGCCCGGCTGGGACGTCGAGCTGAATCTGAACAATGTATTGCTCGCGTACCAGCAGTCCCGGGGCGACGGCAAATATGCTTTTAATGACCTCAACCTGGTCTACGGTCCGAATGAATTCCGGCTCGTTTTTCATGGGCCACAAGGTCAGCTCAGGGTAGAGCGAAAAAGTTTTCTTCTGGATGAGTCGTTGAATGTGCCGGGGAGCTTTTACTACAACCTGGCGTCCAATCGTGACGCAGTGGGATTGCAGCGCACCGCCGCAGTGGCCGAATGGGGGCTCAGTAAATTTGTGACCGGCACCCTGGGTGCCATGAATCTGGACGCGCCGGATGGCAAACGTACCAACTACACCAGTATGGGCTTGCACGGTTTCGCCGCAAACGCCGTCTTTGTCGGAAATTTAACGCGTCAGTCGACCGGTGGGTCGCTTTACGAGTTCAGCGCGCGCAGCCGGTTTGCAGGTGTTGCGGTGGGCTGGAATCATTTACAGCTTCGTGACTTTACAAGCGCTTTGTTTCCGGTGTCGGCCGATCCGGTGCGATCGCGCGACCGGCTTCGTTTCGATGGCTTGCTTCTGAGTAAATCGCTGGGTGACTTTCCTTTTACCCTGGAGTTGCAGCATGACCGCTTGCAATCCGGTGTCAAGGTGTTGGACGCGAGGGCGCTGCTCTCCACGTCGGTGGCACTGGCCACGCTCAGCAACTCGCTGCACCTGTCGAGTAGCGAGGGCGCCCGTGCCGTTGACGGCACCTTTCAGATCAGCGGCAACGTGGGTATGTTTCGGCTGGGCGGCCAGGTCAATTATCTGCTTCGTCCCGAGGCGAAGTTGTCCGCGCTCGCTCTTCTAGCCGACCGGTCACTGGGCCCGGGCTATCTGCTGAATGTGGGCGCAACCTACACCGTGCAGGATTCCGTTTTGCGTTTGACGACGAGCCTGACCAAGAGCCTGGGGAGCTATGCCGTTGCTTTAACTGCTGGATATTCTTCTCGGCGTGAGTTCAACATTGGTGTTCAGGTTTTTACAGGGATTGCGCGCGATCCGCGCCGCTCACGATGGATTTTTGATGCGGTGCCGATGGCGGAGTCGGGCGCGGTTTCTGCGCGAGTGTTTATTGATAGCAACGGAAACGGGATCATGGACCCTGGGGAGCAGCCGGTTAAAAATGTCGGTTTCTTGGTCAACTCTTCGAACTATTCTGTGCGGACGGATGATGCAGGCATTGCGTATGTCGGGCACCTTCTCAGCAACCGCAACTCCGATATCGCCATCAATCCGGCTACCATCGAGGATCCTCAGCTGGTGCCGCTGTTAAAAGGCATGCGGGTGATTCCACGCCCCGGCAATGTCACCCAGATAGACTTTGCGCTGGTACAAACCGGGGAAATTGACGGGACTGTTTACCTGGTCAACAGCGGCCGCAAACGTGGTGTGGGCAATGTGCTGGTGGAGCTTGTCGACAAAACTGGAAAGGTTGTCGCAGAAACACGCAGCGGCTCGGACGGATTCTTTGTCGTGGTTGAAGTCCTGCCTGGGGAATACAGCCTGCGAGTTGGTGAAGAGCAGCTCAAAGAACTCAAGCTCCGGTATTCCGGGTCTCGAAAGGTGACAATGTCGCCAAAAGGAACCTTTGTCAACGGGCAGGATTTTTCACTGGAACCTCTCTATTGATGGGATGGACTCGCCCACTTTTTGCGCCACATTGGTGCTCGAGTCTTCATTGGGGATGTAAGCCGGAACCGCTGAATACACGTCACGCAAAATCGAGGCAGTCACCCGCGCGGAGGGTTTGCCGCATGGAGCGCTTGAGCGTTTTAGCAAACCGGCGGTAATGCTCGCAGTATTGCGGGTTCTGTCGCAATAGTGGAGTCTGGCCGAGAAGAGTTGCGTCGCTGACCTGGTGATCAAACAGCGAGGCTGTAGAACTGCTGGGCTGCGGACATGGGTTGACCGGCGGGGCAGTCCATCTGCCCCTTGCGGATCATGTGCATGGTCTCGATGCCGGCAATGATGATCCGCGCACTCCAAAACGATTTGAACCCCAGCATCGGTCGGGTGACCCTTTTGACGGCCCGATGGTCCTGCTCGACAATGTTGTTGAGGTATTTGCATTGGCGCATCAAAATATCAACGCAGGCGTCTGCTTTCACGCTTTCAATGGCCGCAGTGTTCGCGCCGCTCTTGTCGATGGTGATCTTCTCTGGCACGTCGTGCAGGTTGATCGCCCGCTCCAGGAAGCGCCGGGCAGCCGCCATATCTCGCTTGGCAGTCAATAGGAAGTCCACCGTATCGCCCTGGCGATCAACGGCCCGATACAGATATTTCCATTCACCAGCCACCTTGATATAGGTCTCATCCATCCGCCAGCTCTTCCCAACGGGGTGCTTGCGCCGACGAAATACGGCAGCCAGCACCGGCACCATCTTGATCGCCCAGCGATGCACGGTGGCGTGGTCAACGACAACACCGCGCTCCTGCATCATCTCTTCAATGTGGCGAAGGCTCAGCGGGTAGGCTACATACCAGCGCACGCAGGTGAGCATCACTTCCAGCGGATAGTGGAACCGAATGAGCACCTTGAGCAAGGCACCAATAATCGAACTCTTGCGGAAATCAAGCATGAGCTGGATTGTCGTTTACGCTTATTGCGACAGAACCCACAAATGCAATGGACGCTTCGCCGAGGCTGCCCAGTCCTTGCGCGAGGCGCAAGTGAAGTTCGAGGACGCCTCTTCGCCCTACGGTCTTATGTGGGTACGGGTGATTTCGGCGGCCTCGCTGCTCAAGGCGGGGCGGCATCGTGATGCATTGGCGGACAGCGCTTCGGCGCTGGCCGAAGCGCCCGCTTTCACGCCTGGGGCCGCCGGCCTGGCGGCCATGCTGCGTGCGATTCGCGCCTTGCTGCTGTACGAACGCAACCAGTGCACCGATGCGATGGTGGAAGTGGAAGCGGCGTTGCCGCTGCTGCCGCACCAGGGCATCATCGATGCGATGATTGCGGGCTATGTGGCCGCGTCACGTCTGCAGGCGGCACGTGGCGATCTATCTGCGGCGCTTGACGTGGCGGCGGAGGGCGAGCGCGTGGGACTGGCGCGTGGCTTTGCCCGCCTGCAACTGACGATGGTGGCCGAACGTGCGTTGTTGCTGCTGCGCGCCGGCGACGTCAAGGCGGCTCAGCGAATGGCGAGCGACCATGGGCTGCTGCCGCAAGGACCGCAGACCAACCTGCACAGAGACAAGGCCGAGCGCCTCTGTGCACGCCTCGATCTCGCGCAGGGTCGGCCCGACCTTGCCCTGCAATGGGCCGATTCCGGCATCGCCAGGGCGCGGCGCAGCCACCAGCAGCACAAGCTGGCCGAACTGCTGATGCTGCGCTCGTTGGCGTTGGCGCGAACCGGAGATACCGAAGGTGGGCACGACGCGCTGATGGAAAGCCTTCGCATCGCGGCATCGAACGGCTACGTGCGCCTGTACCTTGACGAGGGTGTCGAGTTGGAGGGCCTTTTGCGCCGCGTCGTCGACAAGCCGCAGAGTCCCACACCGGCGTTTTCATACGCGCGCACGCTGCTGCTTGCCGCAGGCGCTGCATCCGCACGCCAGGATGCAGCGCCCGCGGAACAGGAGCGGCCAACCGAGCGCGAACTGCAGATTCTTGGCCTGCTGGCCGACGGCCTGTCCAATGGCGAAGTGGCAGGTCGACTTGTGCTGACCGAGGGCACGGTGAAATGGCATCTTCACAACATCTACGCGAAGCTGGGCGTGAAAAATCGCACGGGTGCTTTGCGCGAAGCGCGTGCCCGGGCCTGGCTGTGAGCCTGGATGGTCCCAAGTAAAGGCCCTGGTGAGTCGATATAGACCAAAGGCATCTAAGCGCATTTATTTACTTTTTTGAAAGAGAGCTTATCCATGTCCCAATTTACCCTGCGCCAGAAATTTTTATTCGGCATGCTGGCCGTGCTCGTGGTGTCACTGCTGGTGATGTTGGGGGGGCGATTCCTTGGCAAGGCCGCGCGGTTCCACCACCTTGAGCGCGATCACTTGGCGGCCGTCATGCAGATGACATTCACGATGCAAAGGGCAACCTCGGGTGACGCGGTCCCGGCGGTCGGCAAAGACCTACTGCTCAAGTCGATCGAGCACGGGCAGTGGGTTGCATCACAGGGGGCGTTGTTGCATAAATCCCCGTGATGGCGAAGTATCCCCCTGGCCCCCATTTTTAGGCAACCCGGACGGAGTTCGGGCGTGCGAGCACCATCATGCGGTTGATGATGCCCACCCGCACAGCACTTCGGCATCCTGCACATCCACATCGCGCGCCCACAGCCTGTCGCCCGTCAAGGTCTTGACGCGGTACATCAGCTTCTCCACCAAAGAGCGGCAGTGATAGCCGCTTTTGTCCTTCCAGTCCTGCTTGCCGCTTTGGGCTATGTGGTCAATGGCCGCGTTGCGCTCTGACGCCCCGGCCTGGCTGGCAGGCCAGTGAACGGCGCCTTCGACGGGAGGAATGAGCGCCAGGGCGCCGCACCCGGCAATGGCCGCGCGGGCCACTTTGGTGTCGTAGGCGCCACCGCCGCCGACAATTTCCACCTTCGTCTCTGGCGGCAGTTGCGCCAGCAACTCGGGCAGGACACTGGCCTCAATCACGTCGCGGTGCGTCATCAACACAGCGCACACCTGCCCAGTTTTCGCGTCCAGCGCCAGGTGCACTTTGCGCCAGCTGCGCCTCTTGGCTAGTAGCCGTGTTGGCGCACTTTCCACTCGCCCTCGCCAAAGAGTTTCAAACCGGTGCTGTCCACCAGCAGATGCACCGCCTCGCCCGCATTGCGCAGCACCGGCAATGTCACCCGCAACGCCTTGGCCCTTCGGCTCAGCGTGCTGTAGTTGGGCACCGCCAAATCCGGCATAGCCAGGCGCTGCAGGCTGGTGGCGAACCCCTGAAGCGCCCGCAACGGCAGGCGGTACACCGACTTGAGCGTCAGCAGCATCTGGATCATCCCGTCGCAGTACGCCTGCGGGCGCCCGCGCTGGCCTGGCGTTTGAAGCGCTGGCGAGAACATCCGCTCGTCTATCCAGAGGGTCACATTTCCCCGTGCGATCAGGCCCGCGTTGTACTCGGGCCAGTTCTTGACCCGGTAGACGCCTTTGGGCTGGCTGGGCTGGAGCGTGTTTTTTGGCATGTTCGAGGCAAAATCACAGAGCCTACCAGCGCGCCAGCCTGATCATTGGGGGCGAACGGGGATTTATGCAACAACGCCCCCCGGCAGCCGGTAGTCCTTGAACTGCTCACGCAACTGGTTCTTGAGCATCTTTCCGGTGGCGCCGATGGGAATGGCATCGACGAACACCACGTCGTCGGGCACCCACCAGGAGGCGACCTTGCCTTTGTAGTGTTCAATCAGCGCTTCGCGGCTGACCTCCGCGCCGGGCTTGCGCACCACCACCAGCAAGGGTCGTTCATCCCATTTCGGGTGCGGCACGGCGATGGCCGCTGCCATCGCCACCGCCGCGTGCGCCATGGCGACGTTTTCAAGGTCGATCGAGCCGATCCACTCGCCGCCGGACTTGATCACGTCCTTGCTGCGATCCGTGATCTGCATGTAGCCGTCGGCGTCGATCGTGGCCACGTCGCCGGTGGGGAACCACTGCGCGCCCGTCGCATCGCTGACCAGCGGGTCAGCGCCATCGGAGCCGAAGTAACTCTGAACCACCCACGGTCCACGCACCATCAGATCGCCTTGCGACTTGCCGTCCCAGGAGACGTCGGCCCCTTGCGGATCGACGATGCGCATGTCCACGCCGAACACCGCCTTGCCTTGCTTGGCGAGCCGCGCATGCTGCGAGTCCAGCGGGTCGGCCAGATGCTTTTGGCGCAGTCGGCAAACCGTGCCTAGCGGGGATATCTCGGTCATGCCCCAGGCATGGATGACTTCGACGCCGAACTCGTCTTCGAAGGCCCGCATCATGCTCGGCGGCACGGCCGAGCCGCCGATGATGGTGCGCTTCAAAGGGGCCAGGCTGAGCGAGTTCTGCGAGACATACTGGAGCAGGCCGAGCCAGATGGTGGGCACGCCGGCCGCAAACGTCACCTGCTCGGCAGCAATCAGTTCGTGCAGTGATTTGCCGTCCAGCGCCGGCCCCGGCAGCACCAGCTTGGCGCCGACCATCGTGCAGCTGTAGGGCAGGCCCCAGGCATTGACGTGGAACATCGGCACCACCGGCATCACGCCGTCGCGCGACGAGATGCCGATCGCGTCCGGCATGACCGAAGCATAGGTGTGCAGCATCGTCGAGCGATGGCTGTAGAGCACGCCCTTGGGGTTGCCGGTGGTGCCCGAGGTGTAGCACAGCGACGAGGCGGTGTTCTCGTCGAAGGTGGGCCACACAAAATCGGGCTTTTGCGCCGAGAGAAGGTCCTCATAGCACAGCAGATTGGGCAGCTTGCTCGCTGGCATCTTGTTCTTGTCGATCATCGCGACGAAGTGACGTACCGTCTTGCAGCGCCCCGCCACGGCTTCGACTAGGGGCAGGAAGGTCAGGTCAAAGAACAGCACCTGGTCCTCGGCATGGTCGAGGATGTAGAGCAACTGGTCAGGGTGCAGGCGCGGGTTGAGCGTATGCAGCACCGAACCGCTGCCGGAGACGGCGAAATACAGTTCCAGGTGCCGGTAGCCATTCCAGGCCAGCGTGGCGACGCGCTGCGACGCTTGCACACCGAGACCGCCGAGCGCATGGGCCATCTGGCGCGACCGGTCATGCAATTGCGCATAGGTGGTGCGGTGGATGTCGCCTTCGACGCGGCGCGAGACGATGGGCACATCGCCGCTATGGCGTGCCGCGTGGGTGATGAGTGAGGAAATGAGCAGGGGGGCGCTCATCATCTGACCGTTCATGATGTCTCCTTGGGTTTTGTGGGTTAAGGCTAAATTCGGCCACTGGCCGGGTATCGTGTTGAGATGCAGCGCGTGATGCCTCTTGGTGGGAACTCAGGCCGCCAAGCGTTGGGTGCGGTTGGCTTGCGCATGGGCTGGCTGCGGCTTGTGGTTGCGCAGGATGGCGCGAGCGCACTTCTCGCCGATCACCATGCAAGGGGCATTGGTGTTGCCGCCGATGAGGGTTGGCATGATGGAGGCATCGGCGATGCGCAGGCCCGAAAGTCCGTGCACCCGCAATTGCGCGTCGACCACAGCCATGTCATCGTTCCCCATTTTGCAGCTGCCGACAGGGTGATAAATGGTTTCTGCGCTGCGCCTGATGTAGGCTTTCAGATCCTGGTCGCTGCGCACGCCGGCACCCGGCGCCACTTCACCGCCATGGATATCGTGAAAGGCATCGGCCTCAAAGATGCGCCGCGCAAGTTGCAGGCCGCGCAGCATCTCGTCCCAGTCGTCGGCATGGCTCAGGTAGTTGGGCTGAATCACCGGTGCGGCCAGCGGGTCGGCGTTTTTCAGGTCGATGAAGCCACGGCTTTGGGGGCGCAACTGGCACATGTGCAAGGTCGCTCCATAGCCGGGCGCCAGATCGCGGCCATGGTTACGCAGGTAGGTCGGCAGGAAATGGAACTGCACTTCCGGCAACGCCGATTGCGGCGACAACTTGGCAAAGCCTCCGGCCTCAGCCACGTTGCTGGACAGAAAGCCCTCGCGCTTGCGCCAGTATTGCCAGAGCCCGGCGACCGCTCTCGGAAGAAAACCAGGTGCAACACCAATCGCCTGCTTGCTGCGGTCGCGGATCATCACCGTCACGTCGAGATGGTCCTGCAGGTTTTGGCCTACGCCCTGCAAATCAGCGACTTGGGTGATGCCGTGCCGGGCCAGCGCCTGCTTCGGCCCCACGCCCGAGAGCTGCAGCAACTGCGGCGAATGGATAGCGCCGCCACTCAGAATGATTTCATGCTCGGCCTCGATGCGCTGGCGTTCGCCTTTGCGCTCGATCTCGACCCCCACGGCCTGTTTGCCAGAGAATAGGATGCGCGTGACATGGGCGCCGGTGAGCACGGTCAAGTTCGGTCGGTCCATGACCGGGTGCAGGAAGGCCCGCGCGCTGCTCCAGCGTTCCCCGTTTTTCTGGGTCACCTGGTGAGGCCCGGCCCCTTCCTGTTGCAGGCCGTTGAAATCCATATTGCGCGGAATGCCGCATTGCACGGCGGCGTCGATGAAGCGGCTCGACAAGGGGTTGGGCGAGCGCACATCGGCGACGTTCAGTAGCCCATTCGTCGTGTGGTATGCCGAGGCGCCGCGCTCGTTATTTTCATGCTCCAAGAACATCGGCAGAAGATCCTTGTAGGCCCATCCGGAGTTTCCAGCTGCGGCCCATGCGTCGTAGTCAGCCTGGTGTCCGCGCATGTAGACCATGGCATTGATCGAGCTGCTGCCGCCGAGTGTCTTGCCGCGTGGCCAGTACAGTCGGCGGCCGTCGAGTTGGGCTTGTGGCTCGGTGTTGAAATACCAGTTGTACTTGCGGGTCGTGAGCAGGCCCACCATGCCCATGGGGGTGCGGATCAGCGGGGTGTCGTCGGACCGTCCCGCTTCGAGCAGGCACACGCGCCTCGACGGGTCCGCGCTCAAGCGGTTGGCCAATACACAGCCGGCCGAACCGGCGCCCACGATAACGTAATCGAATTTCAAGATTTGTCCCTATGCGATTCAGAGAAAAAATAAGTGCACAGGGCTGACCCCGTGCAACCGAGACCATCAGACCAGACGCAGCGTCCAGTTGATCAGCCGTCGCGACAGAGGGGTGTAGGGCGGGTAGAAGTTCGACGCCAGCAGCAGCCAAGTCTTGACGACCGCGCGCTCATGGCTGAAGGCCTTGAACCCGTAGATCCCGTGTGCGCTGCCGAGCCCGGAATTGTTGACGCCGCCGAATGGCAAGCGGCCATGCAGGAACTGCACCACGCTGTGGTTGACGCAGGCGCCGCCCGAACTCGTCTCGCGCAGCACCTTGTCGGCGACCTTGTGGTTCTTCGTCCAGATGTACAGCGCGAGCGGCTTGGGCTGGTCGTTGATCTTGGTGATGACTTCGTCGAGATCGCGGTAAGCGATGACGGGAAGCAGCGGGCCGAAAATTTCTTCCTGCATGATCTTCGCGTCCGGGCTGACGTTGTCGATCAAGGTGGGGGCCACGAACTGGCGATCCGTCTGGTGCTGGCCGCCGACCAGCAGCCTGGCGCCCTTTTGAAGCGCGTCATCAAGCAGTCCGACGATTCGTTTGGCATGGCGTTCATTGACGATGTGCGCCAGGTGGGGGCTGCTGCGCACGGCATCGCCCTCGCCGTAGGCTTTGGCCAGGGCCTCGCGGCAGTGCTGGATGAACGATTCCTTGACCGACTCGTGAACGTAGACGTGGTCGGGCGCAATGCAGGTCTGGCCGCTGTTGGTGTGCTTGGACCACATCAGGTTGGCCGCCGCTGCCTTCAGGTTCGCCGTGGCGTCAACGATGGTCGGGCTCTTGCCGCCCAGCTCCAGCGTCACGCTGGTCAGGTGCTTGGCTGCCGCGGCCATCACGACGCGGCCAATTGCCGGTGAGCCGGTAAAGAAAATGTGGTCGAAGGGCAGATCCAGCAGGGCTTGCGAGACCGACGCTTCGCCCTGGAACAAGGCTACCTCGTCTTCGGTAAACACCTCGCGCACGATCTCGGCCATCACCTCCGACAGGTGCGGTGTCATCTCCGAGGGTTTGAGAATCGCTGTGTTACCGGCGGCGATGGCCGAGATCAGCGGGCCGAAGGTCAGATTGAGCGGGTAGTTCCAGGGCGAGATGATCAGGCAGCGGCCCTTCGGTTCGCACTGCACATGGCTTGACGTGCCGAACATCAGCAGGGTCGGGAAAACCTTGCGTGGCTTCATCCAGCGGCGCAGATGGCGACGCGCGTCGTTGGCTTCGGCCACGATGGGCAAAATTTCGGTCAGGTCGACCTCGGCGGCCGGTTTGCCGAAGTCCAGTGCGCCTGCGCGCTGGATATCCGCCTGGCGCGCCAGGACGGCCCGCTTCAGGCGGTCAATCTTGTCGAGACGCTGCGCGGCGGTCGATTGACGAAGCCGCAAGGCCGTTTCGCGCTGGGCGGCGAAGATGCGCGCTATTTCAGACTGTGTGACGGGCTCGCCCGGGCTGACAAGAGGCATTTGGATTACAGGGGAAGCAGGCTTCATTTTTGTCTCTTTCAATATTGTGTACCTTCTTTTCGCGATGGTAATTCGAGCTTGCTGCGAGTCTATTGTGATGCGTTATGGAAAACACCCTAACTAAAGTTAGGTGACGTTGCACATGCTTCGTTCTACGATTTCCGGGCACATTGGGCGCGAAGTCTGGTCGCGTCATTCGACAGGCCGGCTCTCAATGGCCGGATGGTTACTTTAAATAACAGGGGACAAAACAAGTCCTAGACAGCTGCCTTTGGTGATGCTGGCTACCAAGGCATTGAGAAACGCCCTGATGCCAAGACGGGTGTCTTTAGAGCATCCCTTGGTCCTGATCGGCTTGGCCTGGCTTGGCTCTTGCACCGGCTCACTGGACAGTGGCGCAGAGCCGCAATTGGCAACCTACCTCAAAAGGAGACATGATGAACAAAGAAATTAGTCGTATGAGCAAGTTACCGCAAGGAAAAACTGCAGCGCGTCCTGGAATAACGTTAACGCTGGCGGTGGCTTCGTTGCTCGCCGCGGTAGCGCCGAGCGCCATGGCTGAGGGAGCCAAGGGCTTGACGGCGCACATTGCGGCCGTGACCAAGAAGGTCGATGGTGCGTTTATGCGCGCCAACGAGGCCAAGACCGCTGATTGGCCAAGCACTGGGCTGGACTATGCCGAGACACGGTTCAGCAAACTTGATCAGGTCAATGCTTCCAACGTCAAGGATATGGGACTGGTCTGGTCGTACAACCTGGAATCGACCCGGGGTGTCGAGGCCACGCCGCTGGTGGTGGACGGCATCATGTACGTGACCGCGTCCTGGAGTATTGTTCACGCCGTGGATGTGCGCACAGGGAAACGCATCTGGACCTATGACCCAAAAATCAAACGTGAGTTCGGTTACAAAGGCTGTTGTGACGTGGTTAACCGTGGCGTGGCCTTGCACAAGGGCCGCGTCTACGTTGCCGCCTTTGACGGCCGGTTGATCGCGCTGGATGCCGCATCCGGCAAAGTGGCGTGGGAACAGGACACCGTCATTGATCACAGCCGTTCCTACACCAGCACGGGCGCACCACGGATTTTCAAAGACAAGGTCATCATTGGCAATGGTGGTGCCGAATACGGCGTGCGCGGCTATATCACGGCCTACGATGCCGCCAGCGGCAAACAAAAATGGCGATGGTTTACGGTACCAGGGGATCCAAGCAAGCCTTTTGAAGACGCTTCCATGGCCGCGGCGGCCAAAACCTGGGACCCCAGCGGCAAGTACTGGGAGGCGGGCGGCGGTGGCACCGCCTGGGACTCGATGGCCTTTGACCCAGCCTTGAATCTGATGTACGTCGGGACCGGCAACGGCTCACCCTGGAGTCGCGCCAAGCGCAGCCCCGCAGGTGGCGACAACCTTTACCTGGCCTCCATCGTTGCACTCAATCCGGACACCGGCAAGTACGTCTGGCATTACCAGGAAACCCCCGGCGACAACTGGGACTACACGTCGACCCAGCCGATGATCCTGGCCGACCTCAAGATTGAAGGCAAGCCGCGCAAGGTGATCCTGCACGCACCCAAGAACGGTTTCTTCTTCGTGATCGACCGCACCAACGGCAAGTTCATCTCGGCAAAAAACTTTGTTGATGTGAACTGGGCCACCGGCTATGACGCGACGGGTCGCCCCATCGAGACCGCCGAGGCGCGCCCCACGGATCGGCCGTTTGACGCCATTCCAGGCCCCTATGGCGCGCACAACTGGCATTCCATGTCATTCAACCCACAGACCGGGTTGGTCTACTTGCCGACGCAAAATATACCTATCAACCTGATGGACGACAAGAACTGGAGCTTCAATTCCAACAAGCCAGGTCAACCAGGCTCCGGTACGGGTTGGAATACTGGCAATTTGATCAATGTAACGCCGCCGAAAAGCAAGCCGTTTGGACGCCTGATTGCCTGGGATCCGGTTCAAAAAAAAGAAGCATGGCGCCAGGAACAGGTGTCGCCCTGGAACGGCGGTACGCTGACCACGGCCGGCAACCTGGTTTTTCAGGGCACGGCAGACGGGCGATTTATTGCCTATAACGCCCAGAACGGCGAGAAGTTGTGGGAATCCCCGACGGGCACCGGTGTGATTGCGGCACCGGTCACCTACCTGGTGGATGGCAAGCAGTACGTGTCGATTGCCGTGGGATGGGGCGGCTCTTACGGGGTTTCCCAGCGCGCCTCCGAACGACAAGGCTTGGGCACGGTCTATACCTTTGCCGTGGGTGGCAAAGCGCCTATGCCGGAGTTTGTTGCTTACCGAATGGGCGAACTGGTGGCTGGCGTGAAATACGATCCGGCCCAGGTGCCGGCGGGTACTGCGCTGTATGTGAGCAACTGCGTTCTCTGCCATGGTGTTCCCGGCGTGGACCGCGGCGGCAGCATTCCCAACCTCGGCTACATGAACGCGGCCTTCATCGAAAACCTCGACAAGTTCATCTTCAAAGGACCGGCCATGAGCCGGGGCATGCCGGACTTCACGGGCAAGCTGAGCGTGGACGATGTGGAGAAGATCAAGGCCTTCATCCAGGGTACGGCAGACGCGATACGCCCCAAGAAATGACCGAAGGCGCGAAGTCGTGCGCCGGGTGCGCGCAAACGTCGTGCCCATATCCTGTGAGGGCACGCAATGAACGCACGACGCTGCACCGTGTTATGTTTCACCAGCCTTGCCGGCGGCGGCTGGAACCCTTGAACCCGACGATCCGCGTGATCAGGGAAGGCGTCGGCCTGGCCATGACCCGAAGGCCCTTGCACTTATTTCGTGAATTACCGGGTGCTCCCGGTCGATGATGGCTACCTTACAGTGAAGACCGAGGGCGTCACGAAGTAAATGGAGTGACGCTGCGCTGGCTGCAACTGACCTGCGGCCTGATTCTGCTGCTGGGCTCGGCCCGCATCCTGATGCCGCAGGTGGTTGCTGCTGCTCTTTCACTCGCTGCCCCTCCCGGCGCAACGCTTGGCCGCGCGGGCGTATGTTGACCCGCAACTGAAATAAAACGCTGTCGAGGTAGTCGCGATCGCCCGATGGGCACATGCATTGATGCTTGTGCCCATCGGGCGTTTGTCCTGCCGCCCGTTTCCCCTATCTTTAGATAGGTGACATCCATCGCAGATAACACTAATCTCGGGCTGGCATTCAATGGATGAATGTACGCAAGGTCGGCCCGCGACGGTGGTTTTTCCGTGCGGTCACGGTTTTATTAATTAAGGAGACACTGTATGAGTGAAGCGATTGTGGTAAACAACCAAAACGACCAAAGCAGGGCATACGCGATCCCGCTTGAGGACATTGATGTAAGCAATCCGGAGCTGTTTCGCGACAATACGATGTGGGGTTATTTTGAGCGTCTGCGCCGCGAAGACCCCGTGCATTACTGTAAGGACAGCTTGTTTGGTCCGTACTGGTCGGTGACCAAGTTCAAGGACATCATGCAGGTGGAGACCCATCCGGAGATATTTTCATCCGAGGGCAATATCACCATCATGGAGTCCAATGCGGCGGTAACCCTGCCGATGTTCATTGCGATGGATCCGCCCAAGCACGACGTGCAGCGCATGGCGGTCAGTCCGATCGTGGCGCCGGAGAACCTCGCCAAGCTCGAAGGTCTGATCCGCGAGCGTACCGGTCGTGCGCTGGATGGCCTGCCGATCAACGAGACCTTTGACTGGGTCAAGCTCGTTTCGATCAACCTGACGACGCAGATGCTGGCGACGCTGTTTGATTTCCCTTGGGAAGACCGTGCCAAGCTGACGCGCTGGTCGGATGTCGCGACGGCGCTGGTCGGCACGGGCATTATTGATTCGGAAGAGCAGCGCATGGAGGAGCTCAAGGGGTGCGTGCAATACATGACCCGGCTGTGGAACGAGCGCGTCAATGTGCCACCGGGCAATGATCTGATATCGATGATGG
The DNA here is from genome assembly GCF_000013865.1 of Polaromonas sp. JS666. NCBI lineage: Bacteria > Pseudomonadati > Pseudomonadota > Betaproteobacteria > Burkholderiales > Comamonadaceae > Polaromonas > Polaromonas sp. JS666. The sequence continues at coordinate 54,744 of NC_007950.1, read as the reverse complement.
CGCACACCGAGTCCATGCGCAACATGACGCCGGAAGAGTTTCTGGGCAACCTCATTTTGCTGATCGTCGGCGGCAATGACACGACCCGCAACTCGATGACCGGCGGCGTGCTGGCGCTCAACGAAAATCCGGACGAATACCGCAAGCTGTGCGCCAACCCGGCGCTGATCGCCTCCATGGTGCCGGAGATCGTTCGTTGGCAGACACCGCTGGCGCACATGCGGCGTACCGCGCTGCAGGACACCGAGCTCGGCGGCAAGTCCATTCGCAAGGGTGACAAGGTCATCATGTGGTATGTCTCCGGCAACCGTGATCCCGAAGCGATTGAAAATCCGGACGCGTTCATCATTGATCGCGCCAAGCCGCGCCATCACCTCTCGTTCGGTTTCGGCATTCACCGCTGCGTGGGCAACCGTCTCGCCGAGTTGCAGCTGCGCATCGTTTGGGAGGAGTTGCTCAAGCGCTGGCCCAATCCAGGTCAGATCGAGGTCGTTGGCGCGCCCGAGCGCGTGCTGTCGCCCTTTGTGAAGGGCTATGAGTCGCTGCCCGTCCGCATCAACGCTTGAAGCCGCGCTGATCGTGAGCGAAACTGTGATTATTGCCGGCGCCGGTCAGGCGGCCGGCCAGGCGGTTGCGAGCCTGCGGCAAGAGGGATTCGACGGGCGCATCGTGCTGGTCGGCGCCGAGCCGGTGTTGCCGTATCAGCGCCCGCCGCTGTCGAAGGCATTTTTGGCGGGCACCTTGCCGCTGGAGCGATTGTTCCTGAAGCCGCCGGCATTCTACGAGCAGGCGCGTGTGGACACGCTGCTCGGGGTGGCCGTCACCGAACTTGATGCCGCCCGGCGGCAGGTGAGGCTGGACGATGGCCGCGAACTGGCGTTTGATCATCTGCTGCTGGCGACTGGCGGGCGTGCCCGTCGGCTTGACTGCCCGGGTGCCGACCATCCGCGCCTGCACTATCTGCGCACCGTGGCTGATGTTGACGGCATTCGTGCCGCTCTGCGTCCCGGGGCCCGGCTGGTGCTGATCGGCGGCGGCTACGTCGGACTCGAGATCGCCGCCGTGGCCGCCAAACTGGGGCTCGCGGTGACCGTGCTGGAAGCGGCGCCGACGGTGCTGGCGCGTGTCACTTGTCCGGCCGTGGCGCGCTTCTTCGAAAGCGTGCACCGGCAGGCGGGCGTGACGATCCGCTGCGCGACGACGGTCTCCGGCATCGAGGGCGATGCTTCGCTGGCGCGGGTCGTGACCGGCGATGGCGAACGCATTGACGCCGACCTGGTCATTGCCGGCATCGGTCTGCTGCCGAACGTCGAGTTGGCGCAGGCCGCGGGTCTGGTCTGCGACAACGGCATCGTCGTCGACGAGGAATGCCGGACCTCTGTGCCCGGCATTTTCGCGGCTGGCGACTGCACGCAGCATCCGAACGCGATCTACGACAGTCGGCTGCGTCTCGAATCGGTGCACAACGCCATTGAGCAGGGCAAGACGGCGGCGGCGGCCATGTGTGGCAAGGCCAGGCCGTATCGGCAGGTGCCGTGGTTCTGGTCCGATCAGTACGACCTCAAGTTACAAACCGCGGGACTCAACCGCGGCTATGACCAGGTCGTGATGCGGGGCAGTACCGACAACCGTTCGTTTGCGGCGTTCTACCTGCGCGACGGGCGATTGCTTGCCGTCGATGCGGTCAACCGCCCGGTCGAGTTCATGGTGGCCAAAGCGCTGATTGCGAACCGCACCGTCATCGCGCCCGAGCGGCTCGCCGACGAGCGTATCGCAGCGAAGGACCTGGCCGGCTGATGTCGCTGTGCCGGGCCATGGATTTAATTTTATCGAACTATCAATTCACAAGGGCGCTGCCAAGGCGCGCCCCATTTTGGAAAATCAACATGACAAAAGTTACTTTTATTGAACACAATGGTACGGTCCGCAACGTGGACGTCGACGACGGCCTGTCGGTGATGGAGGCCGCCGTCAACAACCTGGTGCCGGGCATCGATGGCGACTGCGGTGGCGCCTGCGCCTGCGCCACCTGCCATGTGCACATCGACGCCGCCTGGCTGGACAAGTTGCCGCCGATGGAGGCGATGGAAAAGTCGATGCTTGAGTTTGCCGAGGGCCGCAACGAAAGCTCGCGCCTGGGTTGTCAGATCAAGCTCAGCCCCGCGCTTGACGGCATTGTGGTGCGCACGCCGCTCGGCCAGCACTGAGCAATACTGAACGGCCGGGCCCGTCCTGGCTGTTCAGTGTCGGCACGCGGATCGAAGTCTGGCCGCGTGCGCTATGGTCAGGAGCGGGAGCGCATCACACGTGCTTGACCAGCGACTTGGTGTAGATGCGGTAGGTGCCGATGCCGTGCGACACGATGTCGCCATCCAGGTCGTCGAGCGTCACCTTCATCGATACGTAGGCCAGCGTCTTGCCGATGTGGTCGGGCGTGGCCGATGCAAACAGGACGCCGCTGCCGATCGCACGCATGAAATCCACGGTGAGCGTGACGGTGACGGATGACAGGATGCGCTGATCGCTGCCCGGAATCCGTCGGTCGATCAGCGTCCTGCCGCCAACTGCGTCGAGCAGGGTCAGGGGCACACCGCCGTGCAGCACGCCGTGGGGGTTGAGGTGGTCACGCCGGATCGGCAGCCGGAAATACAGGCCGCGTTCGTTGTGCAGGATGTCGTACCCCACCAGTTGCTGAAACGGCCGGTGGAAATAGCTGGCCGATGGAGCCGGTTCCGGCGCGTTCATGACGGATCGACCTTGAAGTAGTCGGGTTTACCGGCCGGCCAAAACTCGCCCCACAGCAGCATGCCACCCTCGATGTTGAGCAACTCGCCGGTGATGAACTTGCCCGAAGGGGCTGCGAGGTAGACCACTGCCTCGGCGATGTCCTGCACGTCACCGGGACGCTTCATCGGGTTGCACTGGTAGAAGGTCGAGACGTTTTCTTCGCGGTAGTTGTTGAAGCCGTTGCTCTCGATGGCGCCGGCGCCGATGCAGTTGACGCGGATGTTGTGCTCGGCCCATTCGACGGCCAGCGTGCGCGACAGTGCAATCACGCCCGCACGCGAGGCGGTGGTATGTGCCATGCCGGTCAGGCCGCGTTCGATGGCGGCGGTGATGTTGACGATGTTGCCGGGACGGCCCTGTTCCACCCAGCGCCTGGCCGCGCCTTGCATCATGTACCAGCTGCCGTTGAGGTTGGTGTCGATCACCGCGTTCCAGCCCTTGTCGGTGAAGTCCATTGCGTGGGCGGCGAACTGGCCACCGGCGTTGTTGACCAGCACGTCCACGCCGCCGAAACTTTCCCACACGGCGCTGAGCATGGCGTCCACCTGCTCGGGCTCGCGGATGGTCATCGGGTAGATGAACACCTCGCGATCCGACAGCGCGCGCAGTTTTTCGGCGCAGTCTTCCAGCTTGTCGGCCTTGCGCCCGCAGATGGCCAGCGTGGCGCCCAGCCGGGCGAACAAAAAGGCAATCGCCTTGCCGATGCCGCTGCCGGCGCCCGACACCAGCACCACCTTGCCGGCGAACAGGTCGTCGCGGTAGACCGTCGGGAGCGCGGCCAGCGCTTCGTCGCCGGGGCCGAATTTGGGGTGTTGCGCGTGCGCCGCAGTCATGGGGTCACCTTGAAGTAATCAGGTTTTGGAATGGTCCAGGCTTCGCCCCAGAGTACGCCGCCACCGTCCACCGTGAGCAGCTCGCCGGTGATGAATTTGCCGCTGGGCGCGCTCAGGTAGACCGCCGCTTCGGCAATGTCCTGCACGTCACCCACGTGCTTCATCGGGTTGGCGACCGAGAAGGCCTTGACCGCCTCGTCCGAGTACTGGCGAAAACCCGTGCTCTCGATGACGCCGGGGGCGATGCAGTTGATGCGAATGCCGTACTCGGCCCATTCGACCGCGACGGTCTTGGACAGATAGGTGACCGCCGCGCGCGCGGCGCAAGTGTGCGCCACGCCCGGCATGCCGCGCTGGGTGACGGCCACGATGTTGACGATGTTGCCCGCTGCGCCCGTGTCTTTCCAGCGACGGGCGATGGCGTGCATCATGTACCAGGTGCCGTTGAGGTTGGTGTCGATCACGGCCTTCCAGCCTTTGACCGTGAAGTCCAGCGCCCGCTGAGGGTACTGTCCGCCGGCATTGTTGACCAGCACGTCGACGCGCCCGAAGTGTTGCCACGCCGCGTCCATCAACTGCGCCACCTGCTCGGGCTCGCGGATGGTCATGGGCTGCACCAGCACGTCCGGACTGCCCAGTTTGCGCAGCCACTGAGCGCAAGACGCCAGCTTGGCGGCGTCACGTCCGCAGATAACCAGCCTGGCGCCCAGGCGCGCATACAGGAAGGCGATGCCCTTGCCGATGCCGCTGCCGGCGCCAGAGACCATCACGACCTTGTCCTTGAATAGACCCGGCTGGTAAACCGTGGCTTGGTTGGCGAGGGCTTCGTCGTCGAAGCCGAAGGTAGAGTCTGCTGTCATGTTGGCCCTTTAGAAACGAGAATTTCGCAGTTCGGGTCGGTGATCCGGGATGCGGATGCCAAGACGCCAGCGTCCCGGCTTTGGCGGGTGCCAGCACAAATATTGCCGCCGTGAAGGATCAGAACCTTTTGAAACACGGGCAGGATCCGGCTACATGCCCGCGTAGTTCGGCCCGCCGCCGCCTTCGGGTGTGACCCAGACGATGTTTTGCGTCGGGTCCTTGATGTCGCAGGTCTTGCAGTGCACGCAGTTCTGGGCGTTGATCTGCAGCCGGTCCGAGTCATCGTCGTTCTTCACAAACTCGTACACGCCGGCCGGGCAGTAGCGGCTCTCGGGGCCGGCGTAGTTCGCCAGGTTGATCCGCACCGGCACGCTGGCGTCTTTGAGTGTCAGGTGCGCGGGCTGGTTTTCTTCGTGGTTGGTGTTGCTGATGAAGACGCTGGAGAGGCGGTCGAAGGTGAGCTTGCCGTCGGGCTTGGGGTAGCTGATCTGCGGCATCTCGGCGGCCGGGCGCAGGCAGGCGTGGTCGGCCTGGGTGCGGTGAATCGTCCAGGGCGGACGCTTGATGCCGAGCCTGGGCAGCAGCCACTGCTCGATGCCGGTCATCAGGGCGCCGACCAGGCTGCCTTTTTTGAACCATTGCTTGAAGTTGCGCGACTGGTCGAGTTCGGTATGCAGCCAGCTGTTTTCGAACGCTGTGGGGTAGGCGCTGAGTTCGTCACCGCTGCGACCGGCGGCGAGGGCGTCGAATGCGGCCTCGGCGGCCAGCATGCCGCTCTTGATGGCGGCGTGGCTGCCCTTGATGCGTGCGGCGTTCAGGTAGCCGGCATCGCAGCCGATCAACGCGCCGCCCGGGAACACGGTCTTGGGCAGGCTGAGCAGGCCGCCGGCGGTGATGGCGCGCGCGCCGTAACTGATGCGCTTGCCGCCTTCGATGTGGGCGCGGATGGCCGGGTGGGTCTTCCAGCGCTGCATTTCCTCAAAGGGACTGAGCCAGGGATTCTTGTAGTCGAGCCCGGTGACAAAGCCGAGCGTGACCAGGTTGCCTTCGAGGTGGTAGAGAAAGCCGCCGCCATAGGTTTGGCTGTCCATCGGCCAGCCGGCCGTGTGCAGCACCCGGCCAGGCTGGGCGCGGGCCGGGTCGATCTCCCACAGCTCCTTGATGCCCAGGGCATGGCTTTGCGGGTCGCGGCCCGCGTCGAGCTTGTATCTGGCGATGAGTTGCTTGCCGAGATGGCCGCGCGCGCCTTCGGAAAAAATGGTGTACTTGGCGTGCAGTTCCATGCCGAGCTGAAAGCCCTCATGCGGCTGGCCGTCCTTGCCAATGCCAAGGTTGCCGGTGGCGACACCTTTGACTGAACCGTTGTCGTTATACAGCACCTCGGCAGCGGTGAAGCCGGGGAAAATTTCCACGCCCAGCGTTTCGGCCTGCGCGCCCAGCCATTGGGTCAGGGCCCCGAGGCTGATGACGTAGTTGCCCTCGTTGTGGAAGCAGTCGGGCACCAGGAAGTCGGGCGTGCGTTTGGCGCCGGTCTCTGTGAGGAACAGCACGTCGTCACCGCTGACGGGCTGGTTCAGCGGCGCGCCCATCGCTTTCCAGTTGGGGAAAAGTTCGTTCAGGGCGATCGGGTCCATGACGGCGCCCGAGAGGATGTGGGCGCCGGGGGCGGAGCCTTTTTCCAGCACCACGACGGACACATCCTGGCCTTTTTCGGCGGCCAGCTGCTTGAGGCGGATGGCCGTGGCCAGGCCGCCGGGGCCGCCGCCGACGACTACCACGTCGTAGTCCATGGATTCGCGGGGGCCGTATTGTTCAAGCAGGGAGGAGGGCATCATGCGAAGAGAGTAAAAAAGTTGGCGACCCTGGGGCCGAAGCTGGCTAAGGAGGTGGTTAAGGGCCGCTGTCGGCTGGCAGCGGCGGTGCGGTGCGCGGTGCGCCGTCACGCTTGTAGACCATCACCGTGCGCTTGAACGTGCAGACAATGACGCCACCCTGGTTGTAGCCTTCGGTGCGCACCGTGACGACGCCGACGTTGGGGCGCGATCGCGACTCGCGCTTGTCCAGCACCGTGGAGCGGGAATAGATCGTGTCGCCCTCGAACACCGGATGCGGCAGCCGGACTTCGTCCCATCCGAGGTTGGCCATGACGTTTTGCGAGACATCGCTCACCGTCTGGCCCGTCACGAGAGCCAGTGTGAGGCAGGAGTTGACGAGCGGGCGGCCGAACTCCGTCTGCGCGGCGTAGTGGGCGTCGAAGTGCAGCGGCGCCGTGTTTTGCGTCAGCAGCGTGAACCAGATATTGTCCTGCTGGGTCAGGGTGCGCCCGAGGGCATGCCGATACTCGTCGCCGACATCGAAGTCTTCGTAGAACCGGCCGCGCCAGCCTTCTTTAACCGTCATTTTTTGCTCCTGCTTCGGGCTGCAAAGTCTGCGCGACCTGCCGAGGAGGCCGACACTGCCGCAGTGAAATGGTTTGTCATGTTATGCCTTGTCATGTATGAGGATTCCATCGAACACGATCGCTGTGATTTGGCGCACGAAGTCCTGGAACGAGCCGCGCTGGGGGTTGTACCACTCCACCGTCCAGTTCAACGCGCCAATCACGAAGAGTCGAACCATCGCCGTGTTGGTGTCCTGGCGCAATTCACCGCTGGCGAGCGCCGATTCGAACAAACGATCCCAATAGTCCGAGTAGGCCCGCCGGATCACCCGATGGCGATCTTTTGCGCTGGCCGGGATCTGGCCATAGATGCGAATGTTGGCCGACGTGAAGTCACCATGGTGGAGCATTCCCCAGAGGTGGCCTTCGATGCCGGCGGCGATGCGGTCGCGCCAGCTTGCATTTTCCGCAAGCGCTTCGATTCGGGAGCGAACGGCGTCAGCGACGATCGTGATACCCTTGTCCAGGACTTCGCCGAGGATCTCTTCTTTTGATGCGAAGTGATAATAGATGCTGCCGGCTTTGACGCCGGCCGCGTCGGCAACCTCGCGCAAAGTGGTCGCGGCATACCCATGGTGTCTGAACAGTCGCGCAGCTTCGAGCAGGATGCGCTCGCGGGTAACGGGGGCTTCGGGGATCGTGGCGGTGGCTTCAGAACGTGGCTTGTTTGTCATATCGGTCGTTAGTTAGGTTTAACAAGCCGATCGTAGCAGGCGCGTTCCGGTGTCAGCAGGGCGTGAACCCGCTTAGCCGATCATGCTGTAGCCACCGGAGACGGACAGGACCTGCCCGGTGACATGACCCGCAACCTTCGCCGAAGACAGGAAGACGACGGCATTGGCAATATCCTGCGGCCGCCCGACCTTGCGCAGCGGCAGCGCCTTGGCGACTTTTTCCAGTTGTTCGGGCGTGAACATGCTGTCGGCATCAACCCACATGCTGCTTCCGCCCACTTCGTCGGTGGTGCTCGGGATCGTGATGCCGGGGCAGACCACGTTGCAGCGGATGCCGTAACGTCCGTTTTCCTTGGCGATCGTTTTCATGAAGCTGTTGATGGCGGCCTTGACGCCGCCGTACACGGCCTCGCGCGGCTCGCCCTGCCGGCTGGCGTCGGAACTGATCGAGACGATGGAGCCCGCGTTGCGGGGAATCATCAGATCGAGTGCGGTTTTGGTGCAGTTGAGAACGCCGACGTAGTTGATGGCGATGATCTTCTGCCAGAGATCGGGGGTCGTCTGTGTGAAGAACATCAACTGGTCCCAGCCGACGTTGTTGACGAGTACATCGACGCCGCCAAACTTGTCAACTGCGGCCTTGAACATGGCTTGCACCTGATCGAGCTGGGTGACATCGGTCTTGACAACCTGCGCCGACGCTGCGCCGCTGAGCAAAGCGAGTTCGGCCGTCTTTTGTGCCTGCTGCTCATCCACGTCGCCGATGGTGATGTGGGCGCCTTCGGCAGCGAAGCCGAGCACGATGGCACGGCCGATGTTCGAGCCGCCACCGGTGACGATGACCGATTTGTTTTTGAGATCAATATCCATATTTACTCCTTGCGCGTTGGCGCTTGATTGATTTGATGATAGTGTAACTGTCAAACGATAGTTAGGTAAATGACGTTTAAATTTCCCGCATTTTCAGATTTCAGATAATTGACCAGACGATTTGCAGTGCAAGCCGCCGCATCGGGCGCCACGCGGCCTGCTTCATCGGTTACCCAATGACGACCCGAAAAACACGGGATAAGGGGACATGGTCGGTGCGCTATGGCCCGACCATGCCCCTCAGGGGTATTCCAATTACGGTTTGGACTTGGCGAACTCGCCGGATTCTTTTTTGACGATTTCCTGGACGACATCGTTGTACGCGGAGAACCAGTCGGTCTGTGGCACCCACTTGGCGCCATCCCACATGTCGATGCGGGTCTTGCCGCCTCCGCCATGATCCTTGGCGGTCACTGTCACTGGGGCGATCAGGTCTTCGGCATCAAAGTTCTTCAGGCTTTCCAGACCGCGCTTCATTTTGTCAGGAGTGATCGGCCAGCCATTTTGCTTGATGGCCAGGCGAGCTCCCTCGAAAACGCTGGCATAGATGGCCAGCCCGGTGTTGTAGTAAATATCGCTGAGATGCTTGCGGTCACCGCTGCCCTTGCCCTTCTCATACAGATCCTTGATGATCTGCTGCATCAGCGGGTGGCTTTGCCCCCCCACCACGTTGGTGCCGCGTTTGAGGCCTTTTGCGTTTTCCAGACCAATGTTGGCAAGATCAACTTCGTTGAGCCAGTTGACGGAAATGTATTTGTCCATCGGGATGCCGTTGCGCTTCATTTCGCGCGAGGCGACGACGTGCATGTTGGCCAGGTTCCAGCTGAGAACCCAGTCGGGGTTGAAGCGGCGGATCTGGGTCCAGGCGGCGGCCTGGTCATTGCCCGGCATCGGGTTGGGAACCAACTGCAGCTCAAAGCCTTCTTTGGCCGCGAGCGTCTTCAACACGCCGATCGGTTCCTGCCCGAACGGATAGTCGGGGTAGATGAACGCGATCTTCACGCCCTTGAGGTTGCCGCCGGACTTGGTTTTGAGGTACTGGATGTTGTTGGCCATTTGGCCCCAGTAGGTCGGCCCGATGGGGAAAATCCACTTGAACACATCGCCATCGACCGCATCGCCACGGCCTACAAAAGACTGCATCATTACATTGCCATCGGCCATGGCGCGAGGAAGTACGGCGCGGGAAACCGGCGTGGACAGGAAATCGAAGGCAATGGCGCCCTCGCGTTTCATCTTTTCGTAGCACTCAATGCCGCGTTGCGGCTCGTTGCCATGGTCTTGAACCAGAATCTCAATCGGGTGCCCTTCAATGCCGCCTTTCTGGTTAAGGATTTGTGCATAGTCGCGTACCGCTTGGGAAACCTGTGGCGTAACAAAACCGTAGGACTTGCTCAGGTCATAACAAAGCGCGAATTTGATCGGCTGCGCTGGCGCCTGCGCCTGCGCGGACTGCAGACCGGCAAGCGCCAATCCCAGACCGGCCACGACAGAAAGTAACTTGAATCTCATGTCTGTTCTCCTAAGAAACGTACGGATTAAAAAAAGTCCGATGGGCACGCCGTACAGTACGGCCCAAGACTGAACGCCAAATCAGGTATCGACGTGGACAGGGTAACCACGGGGGGTCAGGTCAGCCAACGTTTGCGTCTGCGATAGTGCTTGATGTCATGGAAACTGCGGCCTTCGGTGCCGCCCAGATAGAACTCCTGGATGTCCGGGTTTTTCTTCATGGCTTCTGCGCTGTCATGCATCACCACGCGTCCGTTCTCGATCAGGTAGCCATGCGAGACGACCTCCAGAGCGGCAATTGCGTTTTGTTCCACCAGCAGAACGGACAGCCCTTCTTCCTTGTTGATGCGTCGGACAATGTCGAAAATCTCTGCCACCAGAAAAGGCGCGAGACCGAGGCTCGGCTCGTCAAGCATCAGCAGTTTGGGTTGCGTCATCAATGCACGGCCAATGGCCAGCATCTGCTGCTCGCCGCCTGACAGATAGCCGGACTGCGCGGTGCGTCGCTGATGCAAGCGCGGGAAGTAGCTGTAAACCATGTCCTTGTTACGCAGCATGTCCTGGCGGGTGCCACGCACCGCCGAGGCCGCCACCAGGTTCTCGTCAGGCGTCATGTGTTCGAACACACGCCGCCCTTCCAGCACATGAACGATACCGAGCTTGACGCGCTCCTGAGGCGCCAGCGCATCGATGTTCTGACCCAGGAATTGCACCTCACCGCGGGTTACCAGGCCGCGCTCAGGGCGCAGCAGGCCGCTGATCGACTTCAGCGTCGTGCTTTTACCAGCGCCGTTGGCGCCCAGCAGTGCAACCATGCCGCCTTGCGGCACATCGATCGAAATGCCCTTGATGGCGAGCGATACATGATCGTAGATGACCTCGACATTGTTCAGTGACAATATCAAGGCAGGTTCCGCTGTCTGGTTTTGCATCAGCGTTGGGGAGGGGGTTAAGTTGTCAGTCGCCATGATGTCGTTTTTACTTTCGGGCGTAGCCGAAGGGCCAGACCAGCAGGTAGTTGCGCAGATTGGTGTACATCTTGCCCAGGCCCATCGGCTCGACCAGCAGGAAGATAATGATCAGTGCGCCATAAACCGCATGCGGAATGTGGGCCAGCGTTTCAACGCCGAGCGAGATTCCCATGAGCTGCGCCAGCCAGGCGATCAGGCTGTTCATCAGGCCGGGCATCAATAGAATGAAGGCGGCCCCAAAGTAACTGCCGATGATGCTGCCCAGTCCGCCGACGATCACCATGGCCAGCAATTCGATCGACACGTTGACCGCAAATTGCTCCGGTGTCGCCACCCGGTAGAAGGTGAAAATCAGGATAGCGCCGCTGACGCCGCCGATGAAGGACGAGGTGGCGAATGCCACCAGCTTGTAATACAGGCTGTGTACGCCGATGACTGCTGCGGCGAAGTCCTTTTCACGCACGGCAACGAGCGCGCGGCCAAGCCCGGTGCGGCGCAGATTGAGCATGAAGACGGTCACGAGCAGGCACCAGCCCAGCGCCATATAGTACAAGCCGCTCTCTGAAGTGACGGTCTGACCGAGCAAGCGCATCGCGGGTGCTTGCAGCGTGGCCTGGGAGCCGCCGCTGATCGCGGGCACATGGGAGATCACCCAGTCCATCACGAACTGCAGCGCCAGCGTGCTGAGCGCCAGATACAGGCCTTTCACGCGCAGCGCCGCGAAAGCGAAAACGATGCCGATCACAGAGGCCATCACGCCGCCGAGCACCACCGCGATTTCCCAGGGAATGCCGTTGCGTGCGCCGTGCACCGCCGTGTAGGCACCGATGCCCATGATGGCGGCATAGCCGAAGTGGAACTGACCGGCCCAACCCAGGATCAGGTTCAAGCCGAGCACGGCCGAAGTCCACACCAGCCACGGTAACAGCTGGGTGCTGAGGACGAGCGAGCTCATGGTAAATGGCGCAGTTAACGCAAAGGCCAGCAACAAGCCGATCATCCAGCGATCCGCGGGGATCGGGAAAAGCGAGCGCGTGTTGGCGTAACTGGTATGGGAAATTCCTGATTGACGAAATAGCATGACCTTCAGATCCTTTCAATGTCGTGGCGCCCGAACAGGCCGTGCGGCCGAATCAGGATGGTCAGAATCAACGTTGCGGCAACCACCAGGTCGCGGCTGCCACCGCCAAGCAATGGGTCGAGATAGCCTGACGCAACGCCTTCCAGAAGTCCCAGCAGCAAGCCGGCCAGAATGGCCCCGCCGATGCTGTCAAGACCGCCCAGAACGGCGACGGTCAAGCCCTTGAGTAAAAGCAGCGCCAGCCCCTGGTTGACCCCTTGAACCGAGCCCCACAGCACACCGGCTGTGGTGGCCAGAACCGAGGACATGGCCCATGAAAATGCCACCCCGCGTTCAACCGAAATACCGATCGACCACGATGCGATGTAATCATCGGAGATGGCGCGCAGGACAATGCCTCTGCGCGTTTGAAAGAAGAACATGAGGACCAAAAACAGCGCAACGGCCACCACGGCCCCCACCACATAAGCCCGATTCAACAACAGGGGCCCCAGGAACAGCGGTTCGTCGCTGATGCCAATGGACAGCGTACTGCCGCCGCCACCCCAGATGGCCATCGCGGTCGCGCGTATGAAGATGTCCAGCCCCAGTGTCATCATCAGTATCATGATGATGGGGCGGCCCGCCAGCCGACGCAAGGCCACCCGTTCGATGCCCATGCCGAGAAAGAACATCGTCCCCATCGCCAGCGGGATGGCGGCCCACATCGACACGCCCAATCCATTGGCAATCGCCAGCACCACATAGGCACCCAGCATGGTCATCGCACCTTGCGCCAGGTTAGGCACCGAGGACGACTTGTAGATGATCACGATGCCCATGGCCACCAGTGAATACATGAGCCCCGACAGTGCGCCGTTGATGGCCAATTCGGCAAACAGTGAAAAGTCCATGATTTAAATCTCCTGTACCGAGAGTTGGCGCTCGATGGTGCCGACCTCTCCGGTTTCGTACGTGATCTGCGCTTTCATCGTGACCATTTTTTGACCACCGTAGATCGCATCAATGATGGGTGCATAACGCTGTTCCACCACGTTGCGGCGCAACTTTCGGGTTCGCGTCACCTCGCCATCGTCGGGGTCGAACTCCTTGTGCAAGGACACGAAGTGATGCAGTTTCAAGCCGTCCGGCAGGATGCTGTTGACGCGCTTGACCGCTGCCGTGATCAGTTCGATCACCTCGGGCTTTTGCGACAGGTCGGCATAGGACATGTAGGAAATGCCCCGTACCTCGGCCCAATGGCCAACCGGTTCCTTGTCGATGCAAATGATGGCCGCCAGTGTGTCGCGACCGCTCCCGAGCACTGCCACGTCCTTGATGTACGGACTGAATTTGAGGCGGTTCTCGATGTAGTTCGGGATGTAGCGTTCGCCCTTGGAGGTGTACACCACCTCCGACAAGCGTCCAAGTACCACCATCTGTCCGTCGGGCTCAACATAACCAGCATCGCCCGTGCGCAGCCAGCCATCCTCAAGTGCTTCCCGGGTGGCATTTTCAAGCTTGTAGTAACCGGAAAACACACTTCCGGAGCGAAGCATGATCTCGCCGTTGTCGCCGATCTTGACTTCCACACCGGGCAGCGGTTTGCCAACCGTGTGCAGGCGTACTTCTTCAATGTCCTGCAAGGCATTGAAGGCGCTGCTTTCGGTTTGACCGTAGAACTGTCGCAATTTCACGCCGAGTGCACGGTAAAAAACAAAAGTGTCCTCGCCAATCGCTTCGCCGCCCGTGAAGGCATTGCGCAGGCGGGTCAGGCCGAGTTGATCCTTGACCGGCCCGAAGATCAGCAATTCACCTAGCGGGCGCATCAGACGCTCTTTCAGGCTGGGCGGTTTTCCCTCAAGCTTGCTTCGTTCAGCGGCCAGCGCGGAGTTCATGAAAACATCGTAGAGCCACTTTTTCAGTGGTGTCGAGTCTTCCATGCGCACCTGAATGGTGGTCAGCATGTTGTCCCAACTGCGGGGCGCAGCCAGATAAAAAGTGGGCGCCACCTCGCGCAGGTCGTGCAGCACCGTCTCTTGACGCTCTGGAATGTGGATGGTGAAGCGCAACGCAACACCAGCCGCGACCGTGATGGCAAAGTCGCCCACCCATGCCATGGGTAGGTAGGCGAGTATGGTTTCGCCAAAGGTGAAGGCGCCACCGCGGTGGGCGTTGCGCACCCCGGAGAGTAAATTGCGGTGGCTCAACACCACGCCCTTGGGTTTGCCGGTGGTCCCCGATGAATGCACAAACACTGCGGGTCCGTCAGGCTGCGCCCGCTCAATCAGGGATCGGCGCAAAGTTGGCTCGGCCCGCAGGCGCGCGGCACCGATTTCCTGTACCTTGTCCCACGACATCAGCCCGGAATCGGGGTAGCCGGCCAAACCGCGAGCATTGTCATAAATAACGTGCTCAATCGCTGATCCCTGTTCGCCCTGGTCGAGTACCTTGTCGACCTGTTCCTGGTCTTCGGCCAGGACAAAGCGGACATGCGCTTCCTGCATGAAGTGACGAATTTCGTCGGATGTTGCATCAGGGTAGACCGGCATCGCGTAGCCGCCCAGCATGCCGACTGCGAGCATGCCCATGTAAAGCCGGGGCCGGTTGTCGCCCAGTACCAGCATGGCATCGTCCGAACCAAAACCCATGCTTTCCATGCCGGCCGCGCAGGCGAGCGTGGCCTCCAGCATCTGCGACCAGGTGGTTTCCTGCCAGATTCCCAGGTGCTTTTCGCGCATGGCCACATGCTCGCCGAGCAACTCGGCGTTGCGGGCCAGAATGCGGACGAGTGTGGTGTCGACACCCAGGTCCCAGGTTGTGGTGTTGCCGCCCTTGGCGGAGTCCATATCAGCGCGTTGCATGCGCACCCCCCAGATAGGCCTTGATCACGCGCTCATCCTTCATCACCTCGGCAGGAATCCCGGTTCCGATGGTTTCACCATAGCTGAGCACCATCATGCGATCACAGATGCCGGTGATCACATCCATGTGGTGCTCGATCAGCAGCACCGTGACATTGCGCTCGTCACGCGCATCGAGAATAAAGCGGGCCATGTATTCCTTTTCCTCCTGGTTCATGCCGGCCATCGGTTCGTCAAGAACCAGAAAGCTGGGCTCGGCCACCAGCGCGCGCGCCAGTTCGACCCGTTTTTTCAATCCGATCGGAATGCTGTCCACCAGTTCGTCACGCACGCTTTGAAGCTGCATGAAGTCGATGATTTCTTCGACCTTGAGCCGGTGTTCTATCTCATCCTGGCGACCCAGCCACCAGTAGAGGGCAGTTTTGGCCACGCCGGGCTTCATGTGGATGTGGCGCCCCAGCAGGATGTTGTCGAGCACGCTCATGCCGTTGAAGAGCGCCAGGTTCTGGAAGGTGCGCGCCACGCCCAGGGCTGCGACCTTGTGCGGCGCCATGCCGGTGATGTCGCGGCCATTGAGCAGGATGCTGCCAACCTGTGGCGGGAAGAAGCCGGTGATGGCGTTGGTCATGGTGGTCTTGCCACTGCCATTGGGCCCGACCAGGCCAAAGATCTCGCCGCGCTCGATGCGCAGATTGACCCCGGTCAGTGCGACCAGGCCACCGAAACGGCGCTCCAATCCTCGACATTCGAGGACGGGGTCTGTTGCGTGGTTGTTGGCTTGCGTCGGAGTCGATCCCCGCTCTTTGGTACTGTTATGGGTACTGATGGTGTTGATCACTGAAGGTGCCTATGACATTTCACGGTTGACTATCTGCCTGTCCGCAGTTTGCCGACTTTTTGTTCTGCATAAAAGATTTTTATCTTACAGCCTAACACTAGTTAGGTATTCGAGGAGTTTCCCCTACTCTGACAGGCAGGGTTCATTCCACAACGTATTCCACGACAGTCCCCCGCGCGATCATTGCGTCAATGGTGGCAGCGCCGTAGCCATGCTCCAGGAGCAGCTCGCGCGTGTGCTGACCAAAGCGCGGCGGCGCGCTGTGGGCGCGCCCCGGTGTGCGCGACAGCTTGACCGGAATGCCGATGCCAGGCACACCCTCCACCTGCACCACCATGTCCCGGTGCAAGGTGTGGGGGTCGGTCAGTACCTGCGGAATGCTCCTGACGGCGCCGGCCGGAATGCCGACGGCCAGCAGGTCACGGCACAGTTGCTCGCCATCGACCTGCAGCAGGTATGCCTCCAGCAGGGTGCGCAGCGCGTCGCGCTCACGGAAGCGGTCGGCGTTGGTGGCAAAGCGCGGCTCATCGGCCATCTCGGGGCATCCGAGGAACGCGCACAGCTTTTTCCATTGTCCGTTGTTGCCGATTCCCAGGAATATCTCGCAGGTCTGGGTGGCAAACTTGTCGTAGGGCACGATGTTGGAATGCGCATTGCCGCTGAGCTGGGGTGTTTGGCCCGATTGCAGCCAGTTGGCGCTTTGCGGGTGCAGCAGCGACACGGCGGTGTCGTACAGCGTGGCCTCGACGAATTGCCCGCGCCCGGAGCGCTGGCGTTCGACCAGCGCCAGCAGCACGCCGATCACCGCCGACAGGCCGGTGGTGATGTCCACTACCGGCACGCCGACCCGCAGCGGGCCGCTGTCGGGTGTGCCGTTGACGCTCATCAGGCCGCCCAGGGCCTGTGCCACCGCGTCGTAGCCCGGTGCGCCGCCCAGCGGCCCATCGGCGCCGAAGCCGCTGACCCGGCAGTGGATCAGGCGCGGAAAGCGTTCGCGCAGCGTCTGCTCATAGCCGATGCCCCAGCGATCCAGCGTGCCGATCTTGAAGTTCTCGATCAGCACGTCGGCATCCGCGAGCATTTTCAGCACGATCTCGCGCCCCTCGGGCCTGGACAAGTCGATCACGATATCGCGTTTGTTGCGGTTCAGGCCGTTGTAGTAGGCGGCGGTGCCGTCCTCGGCAAAGGGCGGGCCCCAGGCGCGGGTTTCGTCGCCGGCGGGTGGCTCGACCTTGATGACGCGCGCACCGTGGTCGGCCAGGATCTGGCCGCTGTACGGCCCGCCGAGCACGCGCGACAGGTCGATCACCTTCAGGCCGGCCAGGGCGCCGAAGGCGGGCAGGGGGGCGTTGGTACTCATGGCGGCTGTTAGTACGAGCGCGGCAGGCCCATCACGTGCTCGGCGATGTGGTTGAGCACCATTTCACGGTTCAGTGGCGCGGTGCGCAGCAGGCGCACCAGGCCGTACAGGTCGTAGATGCCGTATTCCTTGGTGAAACCGTTGCCGCCGAAGCACTGGATCGCGCTGTCGACGGCGTGAATGCCGGCCTCGGCGGCGGCGTACTTGGCCATGTTGGCAAATTCGCCGGCGGGCAGGCCCTGGTCGAAAGCCCAGGCGGCCTTGAGCGCCATCAGCGAGGCCATCTCGATCTCGCTGCGCGCCATGGCCAGCGGATGCTGCACGCCCTGGTAGGCGCCGATGGGGGTGTTGTTGAACACCTTGCGATCATTGGCGTAGTCCACCGCGCGCTTGAGCGCGAAGCGGCCGACGCCGGTGCACAGCCCCGACAGGATGATGCGCTCGGGGTTGAGCGTGTCAAACAAAATGTTGAAGCCCTTGCCGACCTCGCCCAGCACGTCGGCTTCGGTGAGTTCCACATCGTCGAAGAACACCTGCCACTGCGTCTCGGGCACCGGGAAGGCAATCGGAATCAGGGTCTTGCTGATGCCCTTCTTCTTCATGTCGACCATGAAAATGGTGAAGCCTTCGGTTTTCTTCTTCACGTCGGCGCGCGCCGTGGTGCGGGTGACGACCATGGCGTAGTCGGCACAGTTGGCATCGGTGATGAAGACCTTCTGGCCGTTGAGCCGAAAGCCGCCCTTGCCGTCGGACTTGGCGATGCTGGTGATCTCGATCGAATTGGAGCCGGCGTTCGGTTCGGTGATGGCGAAGCAGAACTTGATTTCGCCGGTGCAGCCCCCTGGCAGAAAGCGGCGCTTCATGTCCTCGCTGGCGTGCTTGGCCAGCAGACCCATGGTCATGGTCGGGCCGACCACCAGGTTCAGCAGCGGAATGCCGTTGTTGGCCAGGCCCTCCATGAACAGCAGCATCTCGGTCATGCCCTGACCCGCTCCGCCGTAGGCCTCGGGCACCATGACGCCGAGAAAGCCGTCGTCGGTGATCTGCTGGTACAGCTCGGTCGGCCGTTCGTTCTTCTCAGCGTAGCCGCGCCAGTAGTTGTGGTCGAACTGCTTCGAGATACGGTCGCCGTACTCGTAGATCATTCGCTGTTCCTGGGTCAGGTTGAAATCCATGGGGGGTCCTTTCTTTACAGTTGGGCGGAGGGAAACTTGGGTGCGCGTTTTTCACGCACCGAGGCCACGCCCTCCTTGGCATCTTCACCCAGGAAGCACAGCATTTCCATGGCCAGTGAGCTCTCGAAGATCGGGCGCGCCATGTTCATCCAGCCGTTCAACGAGCGCTTGGTGAAGCGGATCGCCTGCTGGCTGCCGTTGGCCAGCTTATTGGCCACGGCCATCGCCTTGTCCATCAGCTCGGCCCGCGGCACGCACAGGCTGACCAGGCCGATGCGCTCGGCTTCCTTACCGGTGACGAAATCGGCTGTCAGCAGGTAGTACTTGGCCTTGGCCATGCCGCACAGCAGCGGCCACAGGATCGCCGCGTGGTCGCCGGCGGCGACACCGATCTTGACATGGCCGTCAGTAATTTTGGCCTCTTCGGCCATGATGCTGATGTCGGCCAGGAAGGCGACGGCCAGACCGGCACCGACGGCTACACCGTTGATGGCCGAGATGATGGGCTTGTCACAGGCCATCATGTTGTAGACCACGTCCGAAGCCTCCGTCATGGTGTTGGCAATTTCCTTGGGGTTGCCGACCATATTGGCCACCCATTCCAGGTCGCCGCCCGCCGAGAAGGCCTGGTCGCCAGCGCCGGTGATGACCGCCACCTTGGTTTTGGGATCGTCGTTGACAACGCCCCAGACCTTGGTCAGTTCCCAGTGCAGGCGGGCATTGGTGGCGTTCATCACCTCGGGGCGGTTGATGGTGATCAGCAGCACGCCATTGGGTTTGTGGTCGAATTTGAGGAATTGGAAGTCAGCGTAGTTCATTGAGAGGCTCCTTGAAAAAATAGAAAATGAAAATGAAAATGAAAATGAAAGGCAATGGACGGTCAGCGCAGCTCGGCGTGGCCGTTGTTCAGCACGACGATGTCGCGTTCGACGGCGCGGGCGCGAAACGACAAGACCTTGCCGTCGACCCAAAGCTCGGTGCGTATCGTTTCGCCAGGATAAACCGGTGACGAGAAGCGCACGTCAATCGATTGCACGGTGGCCGGGTCGCCGCCGCACACCTGCTTGACGACGGCCCAGCCCGCGATGCCGTAGGTGGCCAGGCCGTGCAGGATGGGCTGCTTGAAACCGGCGGCGCTTGCCACCGCAGGCTCGGCATGCAGGGGGTTGTAGTCGCCCGAGAGCCGGTAGATCAGCGCGGCGCGCGGCTGGGTGGCGAAATCGACACTGTGGTCGGCCGCGCGCGCGGGCAGCTCATGCACGGTTTTGACCGGACCGGCCGGGCCGCCAAAGCCGCCGTCGGCGCGGCAGAAGGTGGTCGAGGTCAACGTGGCCAGCAACTCGCCGCTGGCGGCATCCAGCACCGTGCGCTCGGTGTAGATCAGCGCACCCTTGCCCGGCCCTTTGTCGATGATCTGGCTCACCCGCGTGCGCCCGATCACCTCACCCTCGGGTGGCACCGGCCGGTGCAGCCGCAGGCCCTGTTCGCCATGCACCAGCCGCACCCAATCGACGCCGGTGGCCGGGTCCTTGAGCCACATGCCGGGGTAGCCCAGCACCACGGGCAGCGTGGGCAGCGCCAGCAAATTCTTTTCGTAGACGAAGCGCAGCTCGGTCTCGTCAGTCGGGTCGGCGCCCAGGCCGACGCCCAGCGCATACAACATGGTGTCACGTTGCGTGTAGCGATGGCGCACGTCCTCGAACGGCCACGCCATCAGTTGGTCGTAGTTGATCGCCATGGTGTCGCGCCGCTTTAGACCGGGTCCCAGGAGAACACGATGTTCGAGCTCTCCAGCGGATAGAAGTTCTGCTTCATCGCGGGCAGCACGCGCTCGGCGATGGTCTCGGGCGTCCAGCCCTCGGAAGTGTGCATGCCGCGGATCGGGCGCGATTGGCTCATGAGGAAGATCTCGTTGCCGCGCACGGCAAAGATCTGGGCCGTGACATCGGCCGCGGCATCGCTGGCCAGGAAAGTGGCCATGGGCGCAATCTGCTCGGTGCCGAGTTTTTTCAGCTTTTCCACGCGCGCCTGCTGCTCGGGTGTGTCGGTCGGGATCGCGCCGATCATGCGGCTCCAGGCAAAGGGCGAGATGCAGTTGGAGCGCACGTTGTAGCGCTGCATGTCACCAGCGATGTGGCGTGACATGGCCACGACGCCCAGCTTGGCAGCAGCATAGTTGGCCTGGCCCAGGTTGCCGATCAGACCCGATGTCGAGGTCATGTGCACATAAGCGCCTGATTTTTGCGTTTTGAAGTGCGGCGCGGCCGCGCGCGAGGTGAAGAAGCTGCCGTTCAGGTGCACGTCGATGACGGCGCTCCACTCCTCGGGCGACATGTTGAAGAACAGCCGGTCGCGCAGGATGCCGGCGTTGTTGACTACGACATCAATTTGTCCGAAAGTGTCAACGGCACACTCGATGATGCGATTGGCCGTGGGCCAGGTCGACACGCTGTCGGTGCTGAGCACGGCCTGGCCGCCGGTGGCCTTGATCTCGTTGACGACTTGCTGGCCGTGGCTGGCGTCATTGCCTTCGCCGCCCACCGAGGCGCCGATGTCGTTGACCACCACCTTGGCGCCTTGCGCCGCCATCATCAGCGCGATGTCGCGGCCGATACCCCGGCCCGCGCCAGTGACTACGGCTACTTTGTCTTGCAGCATGATGCCTTTGTTCATGAAATGACTCCTGGTTGTTGATTTGTAATGTCCCGCGTTCTTCAGAGGAGAGCGAACTGATTCGATTCGAAACCCCGGTCTGAATGCGTTGAGGGTGGCGTAAGCGCAGGCCTCTATTTCTCCGAATTGAGCATAAAGTTGCGAAATTTCAAAAAAACATAAGCCTGCAATTGAGGAGAGTTCAGGCGCGTGCTACAGCGCGAGAAGTTCGGTGTAGCACGCGCCCGAAATTGATAACACCGATCAGAACGCGTATTGCGCAGACGCCTGCAGGCGATTCAGATTGCCCGACTGACCGCTTTGGATCTCACGGCGCGCATGGATGTATTCAATCCCCAGATCGGTTTTTGCGACCGGGCTCCAGATCAGGTTCAGGTGCGCCGACTGAGCGTTCTTGAAGAGGCTGCCGTGAGCGGTGGACGGATTGCTCACGCCCAAGCCCGAGAGTGCAACCGTTGAGCGCAAGTTGCTCGTCCAGAAATGACGATACGAGGCAATCGCTCCCCATTGATTTGGCAGATCAAGGTTGCTGTTGGCGTCGAGAATCCCGTCGCGGAAGGCCGTCCCGTTCCCACTGTACCGGCCGATCACGTTGCCGTAGTTCACAGAAAAGCGGAAATCGTCTTTTCCGGTAGTCGGGATGACGCCGTTGAGGCCGATCACGCCACCCCATTTTTGGGTGGTGGCCGCTGGTGCAGCCGGCGAGTCAAGCCGGATCTGGCGCGCCATACCGGTGATCGAATAGCGGCCCTTGGCGGTGTTAAAGTCGATTTTTCCGGTGATATCAGGAATGCGATCATCGTCGGCGCGGAAGCCGACGCCACTGGGTAGCGCCACGATCGACTCTGGATTTTCCAGCGAAACTGACCACTTGCCGCCGGCAAACGCCTGCGTCCAACGGATTTGCGCCTGCCGGACAAACATCTCGCCGACGGGGCCGCCGAAGTCAAGCGTCTCCGGCAGGGCGCCGGGGTCCATGAAGTTGCTCCAGGTCTGCCCGACCAGCAGGCCGCCGAGTGAGCCGAAGGCGTGGCGCAGGCGCAGATTGTGGGAGTTGCTCGCGGATTCATTGCCATCCGTGCCGAACAGGTCGAATTCCAGGAACGTGGACAGGGCGCCCATGGCGGTGGGCGTGTCGGTCTTGATGTTGAATCGGGACTGCCGCGCGTGGAGCGTGAGCTGTTTTTCCTCGTTATCCCCGGTAAGCGGGATCAAGCCCGGGAACAATGCCTGATCGCCCACGCTGTTCGTGCCAGCACTTTTGCTACTGAAAATGGCGTCCCCTTTAACGTAGCCGCCAAAAGTGACCGAGGTGTCAGAGCCGGGCAGCTTGAACGAGCCCGGGGTCGCGCCACCGGTGACGACATTGGCGGGTGCAGGTGGCGCTTTCGCTGCCGCTGCTTGTGTTGCCGCCAACTCGTCGAACTTCTTCTGCAAGGCATCAATCTGTGCCTTCAAGTCCGAAATCGCGTCCGCTCGCGCGGCGGGCGCGATGGCGAGCATGCTGCCGGACAATGCGATGCAGATCGCTGTTTTTACAAATGGGTTGTAGCCGTGATTGATACTTTTCATGATTGTCGCCATTTTTTAAGTTTAGTTATGCGCCGCAGAAGCGGTCGCTCATTGAAATACAAGTGCTCGATCGTTAACCGGGACAGGCACACAGACCGGTGTCGGTAACGACTGTTTTGTTGTGGCAGCGCAATACACAGGAGCGTCAGGACACAGGCCATCGCGATCGTCAATAATTTTTTTCATTTCTGGTTCGTCGCGTCTCCTTCGAAGTCTTGATGCAAAAAGGCTGCTTGATCCGTTAGCACATGAGGTGGGCGCATACGAAATGACGTTGATGTAAAAAAATCAGACTGTGGCAGCCGTGCCCAGCAGGGCCGTCACCTGGCTTGAAAGAACGCCGCCGTTGCCATGGCACAACGCCACCTCCGCACCGGCCACCTGGCGTGCCCCGGCCGCGCCGCGCAGTTGCTGCACCGCCTCGATCAGCAGGAACATGCCATACATGCCGGGGTGGCAGCACGACAGGCCGCCGCCATTGGTATTGACCGGCAGCGCGCCACCCGGCGCGATGCGCCCGTTGCGCACGAAAGCGCCGCCTTCGCCCTTGGCGCAAAAGCCCAGGTCTTCGAGGAACAGCAGCGTGTTGATGGTGAAGGCGTCGTACAACTCCAGCACGTCCACGTCCTTCGGTGCCAGACCGGCCATGGCAAAGGCGCGCGGCCCGGACTCGGCGGCGGCGGTGACCGTCAGGTCGGGCATGGAGCCGATCTGGCGGTGCCAGGTGGCAGCGGCCGCGCCCAGCACATAGACCGGTGGCTTGGGGAAGTCGCGCGCTCGCTCGCTGCGCACCAGCACCAGGGCGCCGCCGCCGTCGGTGACCAGGCAGCAATCGAGCACCGACAGCGGGTCGCTCACCAGGCGCGAAGCCAGCACCTGTTCGATGCTGAGCGGATCGCGCGCATGGGCCAGCGGATTGAGCTGCGCCCATTGGCGCGCCGCCACCGCGATGTGGGCCAGGTCCTCGCGCGTGGTGCCGTACTGGTGCATGTGGCGCGCTGCCGCCAGCGCGTAGCTGGAGATCGGGTAGCGCGGCTCGTAGGGCGCCTCGTACAAGGGCGTTTCGGCCATCGACTTGAGCTTGCCGAAGCCCGAGCCCTGGTTGCTGCCGTAGCAAATGAGCGCCACTTCGCACTGGCCGGTGTGCAGCGCCATGGCGGCGGTGAGCAGGTGGCCCACATAAGACGAGCCGCCGACCATCGTGGCTTCGCAGAACTTGGGATGGATGCCCAGATATTCGGCCACCGATAAACCTGCGAGGAAGTGGTAGGACGAGCCGGTGAACAGGCCATCGACATCGGACAGCTTCAAGCCGGCATCGGCCAGCGCGCCGTGCACCGCTTCGCCCAAAATTTCGAGCGCGCTGCGACCGGGGGCCATGGGCACGCCGCCCAGGCTGGCGCCTACGATGGCGGCCGCGCCGCGCAGGGCAGAGGTGGTGCTCATGGTGTGGCGCCCTCGGGGATGAAGACCAGCAACTTGCCCTTGGCAGGATCGTCGATCACGCGCGCCTGCACGCGCATGCCGATGTGCACCTGGTCGGGCGCAATGCCATCGATGCGCGACATCAGCCGCGGCCCTTCGGCCAGGTCCACCAGCGCCACGTTGTAGTCGCCGCCGGCCTGTGGCTTGCGGCGCACCGTGGTGCTGGAATAGACGCTGCCGATCCCGCTGGGTTCAACCCAGTCGAGCTGGGCCGAGCCGCAATGGGTGCACAGCGCGCGCGGATAAAACACATGCTGGCCGCAGGCGCTGCAACGCTGGATCTGAAAGCGGCCCTGCGCCAGCGCCTGCGCGAACTGCGCGTCCGGGCCGGGGCCGGCGAAGGGCTGGTCGCGGCCGATGCTCATGACGGCAGCTTCAGCACGCTGGCCGCCAGGATGTTGCGCTGCACTTCGTTGCTGCCGCCATAGATGGTGGCCGGGCGCGCGTTGTAGAAGGTGGTCAGCGCATCGGTCTTGCCGCCCGGCAGGGCGGTGGAGCCGGGCGTGCCGCCACTCGAGCCCATGACATCGACCAGCAGGTCGGCCAGGCGCGAATAGGTTTCGGTGGCGAACAGCTTGAGCATGGAGACATCGGGGCCGAGCGTTTCGCCGCGTTTGACCTGCTCGATGAATCGGCCATAGAGCGCGCCCAGGTCGGCCACGTCCAGCGCCAGTTTGGTGTAGCGGTCCACGAAGCCGGTGTCTTCGAACAGGCCGAGCCGCTGCCCCGCTTCCCGCACGCGCGCCAGCGCGTACTGGCTTTGCTTGGGACTGCCCAGGAAGATGCGCTCGAAGCCGAGCAGCGCCTTGGCGATGGTCCAGCCCTTGTTGAGCTCGCCCACGATGCTGGTGCGCGGCACGCGCACGTTTTCCAGGAAGACCTCGCAGAAGTCCTCGCTGCCAGCGATGTTGCGAATGGGGCGCACCGTGATGCCCGGCGTTGTCATGTCGGCCAGCAGGAAGCTGATGCCCTCCTGCTTCTTGGCCGATTTGTCGGTGCGCACCAGCAGGAAGATGTGGGTGGCGTCCTGCGCCAGCGTGGTCCAGGTCTTTTGTCCGTTGACGATGAAGTCGTCGCCGTCGACCACTGCTTCGGTGCGCAGGCTGGCCAGGTCGGAGCCCGAATTGGGTTCGGAGTAACCCTGGCACCAGATGTGCTCACCAGCAATGATCTTGGGCAGATAGTAGGCGCGCTGCGCCTCGTTGCCGTGGTTGATCAGCAGCGGGCCGACCATGGTGATGCCCATGTCGGGCGCGCGCGCGACACCCCAGCGCTCCTGCTCTTCAATGAAGATGATGAGTTTCTCGGGCGAGAGTCCCATGCCGCCGTACTGCGTGGGCCAGCTCGGCGCGACCCAGCCTTTTTCCGAAAGCTTCAGGTACCACGGTCCGATTTCGGACCAGCGCAGGCGCCGCTGCGGGTAGCGCCATTCGCCGGGGAAGTGTTTCTCAAAAAATTCGCGCACGGTGGCGCGAAAGCTGGCGTTATCGAGCGCATTCCAGTCGGTGGTGGTTGCGGCGGTGGTGTTCATGCGTGCTCCTGCTCGGTGGCGTTTTGGGTGAGGTCGGCGTAGCGGCGGCGCTGCTGGCTGCCGTTGCCCAGCCAGGCGGCCAGCACCAGGGCGCGCTGCAGGTACAGGCCAAGGTCGTATTCATCGGTGACGCCAATGGCGCCGTGCAGTTGCACCGCTTCGCGCGCCACTTGCAAGCCGGCGTCGGAGGCGCGTGACTTGACGCGGCTGGCCATGGCCGAGCGCGCGCTGGCGTCGCTGTCCGGACTGTCGAGCAGGGCCAGGGCCTGGGTCACGATGCTGGCGGTCAGCTCCTGCTGGAGCAGCAGGTCGACGGCGCGGTGCTGCAGCGACTGGAAAGTGCCAATCGGCTTGCCGAACTGGACCCGCGTGCGCAGGTAGTCCTGCGTCATGGACAGCATGCCGCGCACCAGGGCCAGCAGTTCGACGCTGGTCGATACCAGGGTTTCATCGTAGGCGCGGGTCAGGGCGGCGACGGCATTGGGCCCTTCGGCCAGCAGGTGGCTGGCGGGCAGGCGAACGTTGTTGAAGTCGAGCTGGGCGGCATAGCTGCCGTCGGCCAGCGGCTGGCTGGTCACGGTCAGGTCGGCCGTGTCGGCGGGCACCCACACCAGGGCCAGACCTCCCGGCCCCGTGGCGCTGACGATGTAGCCGTCGGCGCCGGCGCCGGGGCGCACATGGCGCTTGCTGCCATTCAACAGCAGGGCGTCGGCCTGGCGTTCCAGCCGGGTGGCCGCCTGATCCGTCCGGTCTTTGGCGCCGGTGATGTCTTCCTGCCAGGCCACGGCGGGCAGGGTGCGGCCTTCAGCCATCTCGGTGAGCAGGCGCGTGGCCAGGTCTGAGGGGACGGCATGGGCCAGCAGGCGGCCCGCGAAGACCAGCACCGGCACCACGGGTTCGGGCGCGACCTGGGTGGCCAGGGCGGCGACCACCTCGGCCATCTCGGCGAAGCCTTGCTCGTAGCCGCCCATTTTTTCGGACACCAGCAGCCCGGTCCAGCCCTGCTCGGCCAGAGCGGCCCAGAACTGGCGATCAAAGCCGGGCGTTTGCTGACGCAGGGCGCGGGCGCGATGGAGTGGGGATGCTTTGGCGGCAAAACTCAGTGCGCTTTCGCGCAGCAGGGTCAGTTGTTCAGCGCGTTCGCTGTCGTGGGTGGTGGTCATGATGGGGTGGGTGCTGTCATGGGTTAAAGGAGGGTATTGACGAGGGCATTGCTGGCCTCAGCGGGAAGTAAATCGGTCGTGGGTTCGTGAGTGTCAATAGGATTTTGGCAGGCCCAGCACCTTCTCGGCGATGAAACACAGGATGAGTTGCGGGCTGATCGGCGCGACGCGCGGGATCATCATTTCGCGCAGGTAACGCTCGACGTGGTATTCCTTGGCGTAGCCATAGCCGCCGAGCGTGGCCATGGCGCGCTGGCAGGCGTTGAAACCGGCCTCGGCCGCCATGTACTTGGCGGCATTGGCATCGGCGCCGCAGGGCAGGCCGTTGTCGTATTTCCAGGCCGCGCGCATCGCCATCATCTCGGCGGCCTCCAGTTCCATCCACGATTCCGCCAGCGGATGCTGGATGGCCTGGTTCTTGCCAATGGGGCGGTCAAAGACCACGCGCTCGCTGGCGTACTTGACGGCCACCTCCAGCGCCTTGCGGCCCAGGCCGATCGCTTCACCAGCGATCAGCACCCGCTCCGGGTTCATGCCATGCAGGATGTACTCAAAGCCACGGCCCTCGTCGCCGATGCGGTCCTCCACCGGCACCCGCAGGCCGTCGATGAAGAGTTCGTTCGAGTCGACTGCTTTGCGCCCCATCTTCTCGATTTCGCGCACCTGCACAAAACGGCGGTCGAGGTCGGTGTAGAACAGACTCAGGCCGAAGGTCGGTTTCTGGCAGTCCTCAATTGGCGTGGTGCGCGCCAAAATCAGCATCTTTTCGGCCACCTGGGCGGTCGAGATCCAGACCTTCTGGCCGGACAGCACATAGTGGTCGCCGACCCGTTCGGCGCGGGTTTTCAAGCGGGTGGTGTTCAGGCCGGTGTTGGGCTCGGTGACGGCGAAGCAGGCCTTTTCGCGGCCCGCGATCAGTGGCGGCAGCATGCGGCATTTCTGCGCTTCGGTGCCAAACGCGGCGACCGGCTGCAGGCCGAAAATGTTCATGTGCACGGCCGATGCGCCCGACAGTCCGGCACCCGACTGCGAGATGGCCTGCATCATCACGGTGGCTTCACTGATGCCCAGTCCGCCGCCGCCATACTCCTGCGGCAGGCAAATGCCGAGCCAGCCGCCGTCAGCCAGGGCGCGGTGCAGCTCGTGCGGAAAGCCGCCAACCTTGTCGCGTTCGAGCCAGTAGCTGTCGTCGAAGCGGGCGCAGATTTTGCCGATGGCTTCGCGGATGGTTTCGTGTTCCGGGTTGGGGGTGAAATCCATGGGGGGTGTTCCAGTGGGGTCAGAGGGCCAAACCGAGGCGTGTGCCCTGGTCAATGGCGCGCAGGGCGTCGAGTTCGGCGGCCAGATCGGCGCCGCCGATGATCTCGGGTGCGAGGCCGAGCGCGCGCAATTCGGCAGCCAGCGTGTTCTCGCTGTCCTGGCCGGCGCACAGGACGATGGTGTCCACCACCAATGTTTGCGGCACGCCGTTGACGCTCAGGTGCAGACCGGTGTCGTCGATGCGTTCGTAGGTGCAGCCCGAAAGCGTGCGCAGGCCGCGCCGCGCCAGTTCGGCCTTGAGTGCCCAGCCGGTGCTCATGCCCAAGGTACGGCCGGGTTTCTCAAGTTTGCGCTGCAGCAAAGTGACTTCGCGCGCTGCGCTGACCGGCTGCGCCGGTTTGAGGCCGCCTGCGGCTGTGGGCGAGGTGTCGACCCCCCATTCGGCCTGAAACTGAGCGACCGTCTGCGGCCGGGCGGCATCGGCCGGGGATTCGTGCAGCAGAAACGTCGCCACGTCGAAGCCGATGCCGCCGGCGCCGATCACGGCCACCTTATGGCCGGCTTGCACCCGGTCCGACAGCAGGTCGGCATAACTCACCACCTTGGGGTGGGGGATGCCCGGAATTTGCGGCAGGCGCGGGCGCACGCCGGTGGCGACCACGATGCGGTCGTAGTGGCCGGCAGCGAGCGATGGGGCATCCGCCCGTGTGTCCAGCTTGAGCGTCACGCCGTGCCGCGCCACGCCTTGTTTGAAATAGCGCAGCAGCTCGTTGAACTCCTGTTTGCCCGGCACGGCACGGGCCAGGTTCAACTGGCCGCCGATCTCGGGCCCGGCCTCGAACAGGGTGACGGCGTGGCCGCGCTCGGCAGCGCTCAGTGCGCAGGCCAGCCCGGCCGCGCCGGCGCCGATCACCGCCACCTTGCGCCGCGCCGCCGGTGGCGGCATGAGCGAAAACTCCAGTTCGCGCCCGGCGCGTGGATTGACCAGGCAGGTGGCAGGCCGGTCGGCGAAGATGTAGTCGAGACAGGCCTGGTTGCAGGCGATGCAGGTGTTGATCTCGTTGGCGCGGCCCTCGGCCGCCTTGCGCACGAAGTCGGCATCGGCCAGGAAAGGGCGCGCCATCGACACCATGTCGGCATCGCCACTGGCCAGGATTTCTTCGGCCAGATCGGGCGTGTTGATGCGGTTGGAGACGATGACGGGAATCGTCACCGCTTTTTTGATGCGGGCCGCCGCAAAGCGCCAGGCGGCGCGCGGCACCACGTAGGCAATGGTCGGGATGCGTGCTTCGTGCCAGCCGATGCCGGTGTTGAGGATGTCGGCGCCAGCAGCCTGCACCGCCTGCGCGAGCTGGATGATTTCAGCGGCCGGGGCGCCACCTTCGACCAGATCGAGCGCCGATACCCGGAACATCAGCAAAAACTCTGGGCCCAGGCGTTCGCGTGTGCGCTGCACGATTTCTACCGGCAGGCGATGGCGATTCTCCATGCTGCCGCCAAATTCGTCGCTGCGGTTGTTGGTGCGCGTGACGGTGAACTGGTTGAGCAGGTAACCCTCCGAGCCCATGATCTCGACGCCATCGAAGCCAGCGCGCTGGGCGAGCTCGGCGCAGCGCACATAGTCCTCAATCGTTTGCCAGACTTCGGCCGTGCTCAAGGCACGCGGCGCGCGCGGGTTAATCGGAGAAGGGATGTCGGAGGCGCCGACCGGCCTGGCGACTTTTGCGTAGCGGCCGGTGTGCAGGATTTGCAGAATGATCTTGCCGCCTTCGGCATGCACTGCCTGTGGGATCGGTTTGAGCGCATCGGCCTGTTCCGGCGTGACGAGCAAGGGACCCGTTTCATCCAGCAGGCCATCCTGGCAAGGGGCATAGCCGCCCGTGACGATCAGGCCGACGCCACCGCGCGCCCGCTCGGCATAAAACAGGGAGAGCCGGTCGATGGAGCGGTCCAGCGACTCCAGGCGTGTGTGCATCGAGCCCATCAGCGTCCGGTTGCCAAGGGTGTGCGCGCCGACCTTCAGGGGAGACAGCAGTCGTGGAAAAGGGGCCATGGGCTCGTGGGGCATTCAGAAATTCTCCAGCATATCTAACTAACAACTGTTTGGTGCTATATTACATGGAGTCGCCTGATTTTGCAATCGGCGCTTACCTCAATTCTCATAGGGTTGACGGTAGGGTCGGCGGCGGCGGTTTCGGCAACAGTCAACTAGGAGCTACTAGCGATGATTTTCGACGATGATCAAATTGCGCTGCGTGACGTGGCGCGCCGCTTTGCCCGAGAGAAACTCAGGCCCGATTACCAGAAACGCGAATCGGAGCCGGGCATTGACCGGGCGCTGTTCAGGGAAATGGGCTCACTCGGTCTGATCGGTGTCGATCTGCCTGAGGAATATGGCGGCATGGGCCTGAGCGGTGTCACGGCCGGTATCATTACCGAGGAAATTGCCTACGGCGACTTCAACGTCAGCTATATGCAGCTGCTCAGTTCGCTGATGGGCGCCATCATCCATGCCAATGCGTCCCCCGAGCTGGCGCGCACCTGGAACAGCCGGATCGTGGCGGGCGAGGCCATCGTTGCGCTGGGTTTGACCGAACCGCGCGGTGGCTCGGATGCCGCCAATCTGCAACTCAAGGCGCGTCGCGTTGGCGACGAGTACATCCTTTCGGGTGAGAAGACATCGATCACCTTTGCCGACCAGGCCGACGCCATGGTGCTGTTCGCGCGCACCGGCAAGCCCGAGGAGGGTGCGCGTGGCATCAGTGCCTTTCTGGTGGATCTGAACCAGCCCGGCGTGCAACGCACGCGATTCAACGACGTGGGCAGCAAAATCATCGGTCGTGGCTCGGTGTTTTTCGACGACGTGCGGGTGCCGGTCGCCAACCGGCTGGGCGCGGAGGGCAAAGGCTTCACGCAGGTGATGCAGGGCTTTGACTTCAGCCGCATCCTGATCGCGCTGCAGTGTGTGGCCGCCGCGCAGGCCTCGATCGACGAAACCTGGGAGTACGTGAAGGAACGCCAGACTTTTGGCGCGCCGCTGGCGCAGTACCAGGGCGTGAGTTTTCCGATTGTTGAATTCGAGACCCTGATTGCCGCCTGCCGCCAGCTTTGCTACCACGGCCTGGCCTTGCGCGACGCCGGCCAGCCGCACACTGCGGAAGCGGCCATGGTCAAGTGGATGGGGCCCAAAACCGCTTTCGACGCGATCCACCAGTGCCTGCTGACGTTTGGTCACTATGGCTGGTCAATGGATCTGCCGCACCAGCAGCGCCTGCGCGACGTGATGGGCCTGGAAATCGGCGACGGCACGGCGCAAATCATGAAACTGATCGTTGCGCGCGAGCGCGTGGGCCGCGCGGCGGTGCAATATGCGAAGGAGAACAAATCATGAGCCAGACATCTTCCTTGGTGGTCAGCCGTGAAGGCGCCGTTGGCATCATCGAGCTGGCGCGACCCGAAAAATTCAACTGCCTGTCGATGTCCGTTCATGCGGGCATCGAGGCCGCCATCGACGGGTTCGAGAAACCCGATTCCGGTGTGCGCGCCATTCTGATCCGGGCGCAAGGCAAGCATTTTTGCACCGGCGCTGATCTCGATGAGGTGAAGTCGCTGCGTGGCGATCCGGCCAGCCTCAAACACTTCATCGGCTATGGCCACAGCGTGCTCAAGCGCCTGGAGCACAGCGATCTGCCAGTGGTGGCGGCCTGTCAGGGTCTGACCCTGGCCGGGGGCAGCGAACTGATGCTGGCCTGCGACATCATTTTTGCTGCCAAGGATGCGCGCTTTGGCGACCAGCACGCCCAGTTCGGTTTGATTCCCGGCTGGGGCGGCAGCCAGCGCATGCCTCGCATCGTCGGCCTGCGACGTGGTCTGGATCTGTTCTTCTCGGCCCGCTGGATCGATGCCGACACGGCCGAGCAGTGGGGGCTGGTGAACTATGTGGTCGAGCCTGGCAAGCTGCATGAGGAAGCCCTGGCGTACTGCACCAAGCTCGCCACGCGCAGCCGCATTGGCATGGCGACCATGAAACACCTTGCGCGTCAGGGCATGGAGGGTTCGTCGGAGGTCGGCCTCCAACTTGAGGAAGACCTGGCCAGTGCCGCCCTGCTTGATGACGACGTCAGTGAAGGCCTGGCGGCCTTCGAAGCGCGCCGCGCACCGGTGTTCAAGCCCTGAACACTTTCCTTACGAACTGATGCAAGAGCGCATATGACCATCCTCACCTCACGCGTGTCGACTTCCGACGACGAATTCCGACTCAACCGCGAAGCCTATGAGGCCGTGATCGCGGACCTGCAAAAGCGCCGTCAATTGGCGCTGGCCGGTGGGCCACCCAAAGCGCGGGAAAAACACCTGGCGCGCAACAAGATCCTGCCGCGGCATCGTGTCGAAGTGCTGCTCGATCCGGGTTCGCCTTTCCTGGAGGTCGGCATGCTGGCCGGCGAAGGCATGTACGACGGCGTGCCGCCGGGCGCCAGCATCATCACCGGCATCGGCCTGGTGCAGGGCCGCCCGTGCATGATCATCGCCAACGACGCCACCGTGAAGGGCGGCACCTACTACGGCATGACCTGCAAGAAGCATGTGCGGGCGCAGCAGATTGCCTGGGCACACCGCTTGCCCTGCATCACGCTGGTGGACAGTGGTGGCGCCTTCCTGCCGGAAATGGCCCACATCTTTCCCGACGTGGGGCAGTTCGGCAGCATTTTCAACAACCAGGTTCGCATGTCGGCCGAAGGCATCCAGCAGATTGCCGTGGTGATGGGCCCCTGCACGGCGGGTGGCGCCTACATCCCGGCGCTGTGCGATGAGGCGGTGATCGTCAAGGAGCAGGGCTATATGTACCTCGGCGGTCCCGAGCTGACCTTTGCCGCCACCGGCGAGACGGTCGATGCCGAAGCGCTGGGCGGCGCCAAGATGCACTGCAGTGTCAGCGGCGTCACTGATCACATCGCCGAAGATGACCGCCACGCCCTGGCCATCACGCGTGAAATCGTACGGGACCTGGGTGAGCAGCCCAAGCCGCGCTGGACGCGCCAGCCGTCGGTGCCGCCACGCTTCGACCCGCGCGAGATTTACGGCATCATCAGCCGCGACACCAAGATTCCGACTGACACGCGCGAGATTCTGGCGCGCTTTGTCGACGACAGCCGGTTCCAGGAATTCAAGCCGATGTATGGCGACACCCTGCTGACCGGCTTTGCGCGCATCCATGGCCACGAGGTCGGCATCCTGGCCAATCAGGGCGTGCTGTTCCCGGATAGCGCGATGAAGGCGGCGCACTTCATCGATCTGTGCTGCCAGCGTGACATCCCGCTGCTGTTCATGGCCGACGTGACCGGCTTCATGGTCGGGCGCGCCGCCGAGCAGGCAGGCATTGCCAAAGCCGGGGCCAAGATGATCACAGCGATGGCCTCGGCCAACGTGCCCAAGTACACCATCATCATGGGCGCCTCTTACGGCGCCGGCTACCTGGCGATGTGCGGCCGCCCGTTCAACCCGACTGCGATGTTCGCCTGGCCGACCGGCCGCGCGGCCATCATGGGCCCGGATCAGGCCGCCACCGTGATGGCGCTGGTGCGCAAGCAGATCAACAAGACCGAGGGCAAAGAGTGGACGCCCGAGGAAGAAGAGGCATTCAAAGCCCCGGTACGCAAAATTTACGAAGATTTCCAGCCCGCCACGAACTTCTCTTCGAATTTGTGGGTGGACGGCATCATCGATCCGGTGGAAACCCGCGACGCCATGGGGCTGCTGCTCGACCTCGCCTCCCGCACCGCCGCCAAGCCGACGCCGTTCGGCATTTTCCGCTTTTAATCAGGACGCCCGCCATGCTTAAGAAAGTCCTCATTGCCAACCGCGGCGAGATCGCCTGCCGCATCGCCCGCACCTGCCGCAAGCTCGGCCTGGAAGTGGCGACCGTGCATTCCAGTGCCGACCGGTTTGCCCGCCATGTGCGCGAGATCGGTGAATCGGTCGAGCTCGGGGGCGCCGCGCCGAGCGAGAGTTACCTCAATATCGACGCCATTATCGCGGCGGCCAAGCGCGTCGGCGCCGACGCCGTGCATCCGGGTTATGGCTTTGTCTCGGAAAACGCGGCTTTTGTGCGCGCGCTCGACGCGGCCGGGCTCACCTTCATTGGCCCCACGGCCGACACCATTGAGCGCATCGGCGGCAAAGCTAGCGCCAAGCGGGAGGCAGCACGCCTGGGCGTGCCGGTCATTCCCGGCAGCGAAGGCGGCATGACCGACCCGACCGAGGTGTTGCGCCTGGTGCGCGGCATGACGCTGCCGGTGCTGCTCAAGGCGGTGGCCGGCGGCGGCGGCCGTGGCATGGCGGTGGTCGAGACGCTGGAGGGGCTGGAAGGGCGCATTGAAAGTGCCATGCGCGAGGCTGAAAAATCTTTCGGCAATGGCGAGCTGATCGTCGAGCGGTATCTGCCGCAGGTGCGCCATCTGGAAGTGCAGGTGGCCGGTGATGGCCAGGGCCACGCCATTCACCTGTTCGAGCGTGAATGCACCTTGCAGCGCCGCCATCAGAAAGTGATCGAAGAGGCGCCGTCCAGCGGTCTCAGCCCCAAACTGCGCGCCGCCATCCTGGCCGATGCGGTGAAGCTGGCCGCCGGCGTGAACTACCGTGGCCTGGGCACGGTGGAGTTCGTTGTCACCGGGGGGGAGCATTACTTCCTGGAGGTCAATCCGCGCCTGCAGGTCGAGCACCCGGTGACCGAAGAAGTGACTGGCCTCGATCTGGTGGAGTTGCAACTGCACATTGCCGCCACCGGCAATTTGCCGCTGGCGCAGGCCGATGTGCATTGCACCGGCCACGCCTTCGAGGCCAGGCTGTGCGCGGAAGACGCCGATGCCGGTTTCCTGCCTGCCACCGGGCGGCTGCAGGTGGTCGATTTTTCACGCGCGGGCGTGCGCATCGAGTCCGGGGTGGACAGTGGCGACGAAATCTCGCCGCACTACGATTCGATGATCGCCAAGCTCATCGCGCATGCGAGCGACCGCGACTCGGCGCGCCGGGCGCTGGTGGCCGGATTGCGAGAGAGCACGGTGATCGGGCTGGTGACCAACCTGGAATTCCTGCATGAACTGCTGGAGTGGCCGGAAACCCGCGACGCCAGTTTCCACACCCGCCTGATCGATGAACGCCATGCACAGCGCGGCGTGGTGGCTCCCGCCGCGCCGCCGATCGAGCACCTGGCCGCCGCCGCCCTGCACTGGCTGGCGCAGCAGCGCGCCGGGTGGTCCGCGCTGGGCTGCTGGACCCTGTGGGACGGCTTCACTGGTTGGCGCCTGAGCAGTGGGCCAATTCAGGCCGCGCCCCAGCCGGCCCTGGTGTTGAAGGCGGGCGTGGCCGAGTGGCCGGTGCGGTTTTCGAGGCGCGACGCCCAGGGCGCTTGCACCCTGGTCATTGGCGAGCAGGAAGTGAACGCCTCGCTGCAGCCGCTCGCGGCCGGGCGCTCCCTGTTGCATTGCGACGGGCGGGCGCTGGAGCTGACGATCCGGGGCGATGCGCGGCAGGTCGAGCTCTCCAGTGCGCTGGGCAGCGGCGTGTTCACGGCGCAACCCTATCTGGGGGGCGCTGCCGGTGACGCCGCCGCCAGCGGGCAACTGGGCGCGCCGATGATGGGCAAGGTGGTCGCGGTCAAGGCTGCGGTCGGCGAGACCGTCGCCCTCGGCCAGACAGTGATCGTGCTTGAATCGATGAAGATGGAATTGCACGTCACGGCGCCGTTCGAAGGCAGCCTGAGCAGCCTGCGCTGCCGGGTCGGCGACATGGTCGAGCGCCACCAGATGCTGGCCGAAGTCAGCCCCTCCTGATGGAAAGAGAAGTCAGCAATGAGCAAATTACCTACCTCCGTCGAGTTCCATGAGGAAGGGCCGCGCGAGGGCTTCCAGATGGAGCCGAAAACCTATTCGCTGGCGGATCGAGCCGCGCTGATTGATGCTTTGGCGGCATCGGGTCTGAAGCAGATCCAGGTGGCGTCCTTCGTCAGTCCGCGCGCGGTGCCGCAGATGGCAGACACCGCCGAGCTGTTTGCCGCCATCGCCAAGCGTCCCGGCACCCGCTACACGGCGCTCTGGCTCAACGACAACGGTTTCGATCGGGCGCGCGCCTGCGAACAGGTGGACCTGGACGGCAAGCTGATGTTCTACACCACCGAGCCGTTTTCGCAGCGCAACAACAACTGCAGCGTGGCCGGGATGCGCGAACGCCAGCTCGGCTGGCTGGACCGCTACGTCGCCCTGGGCATTCCGGTGGAGAAGGCCTACGTCATTACAGCCTTTGGCTGCAATCTCGGTGGCGCCGTGCCGCTGTCGATGGTCACCGATCAGGTGCGCTGGCTGGTCGATGCCTGCGCCGACCGGGGTGTCGCGCTGCCGGCGGTGTACCTGGCCGATACCATGGGCTGGGCAAATCCCGAGGAGATCAAGCGCCGCATCGGCGCGGTGCGCGAGATCGTTCCGGATGCCAGCATTGGATTGCACCTACACGACACGCGCGGTGTCGGCGGCGCTAACATCTATGCCGCCCTGCAGATGGGCGTGCGGCTGTTCGACAGTTCGGTCGCGGGTCTGGGCGGCTGTCCGTTCGCGGGCCACCAGCACGGCGGCGCAGCCGGCAATATCTGCACCGAAGACATGGTGTTCATGTGCCAGGAACTGGGGATTGAGACCGGGATCGACCTGGAGGCGCTGATCGAGGCGGCGCGGTTGGCCGAACGCATTATCGGCCGCACCCTGTCGGGCCATGTGATGCACAGCGGCTCGCTCGCTGCAATGAAAGGATGACACAGATGACACCACTTGAAAGCCGTATCGACATCCGCAGCGATGCCTACCACCAGGCGCTGGCGCACGGCCGCACCCAGGTCGAGACCTTGCGCACACGCCTGTCCGGGGTGGCCACCGGCGGGCGTGACGCGCATATCCAGCGCCATCGCGCGCGCGGCAAGCTGCTGGTGCGCGAGCGCATCGACTTCATCGTTGATGACGGCAGCGCCTTTCTGGAGCTCTCGCCGCTGGCGGCCTGGGATCAGTACGGCAACGAGGTGCCGGGCGCGGGCATCGTCACCGGCGTCGGCATGGTGGCCGGGCGGCCCTGCATGTTCATTGCCAACGATGCCACCGTCAAGGGCGGCTCGTTCTTCCATGAAACCGTCAAGAAACACATCCGGGCGCAGGAAATTGCCGAGCGCCTGCGGCTTCCCTGCCTGTACCTGGTGGACTGCGGTGGCGCCTTCCTGCCGGAGCAGGACCGCGTATTCCCCGACAAGGACCACTTTGGCAACAGCTTTCACCGCCAGTGCCGCATGTCGCAGGCCGGCCTGCCGCAGCTTTCGGCCGTGTTTGGCGGCTGCACGGCGGGCGGCGCCTATATCCCCGCGCTGTCCGACGAGGTGGTGATGGTGCGCGGCAATGCGCGCATCCACCTGGGTGGCCCGTCCATCGTCAAGATTGCCATCAACGAGGTGGTCGATGGCGAAACCCTCGGTGGCGCCGAGATGCACAGCCGCGTGTCCGGTGTCAGCGACCACCTGGCCGAGGACGAGCGCCAGGCACTGGCCATGCTGCGCCAGATCGTGGCCAGCCTGCCGCCCGAGCCGTCCATGGTGCCGCCGCTGCCGCCCAGCCCGCCGCGCCATAACCCGGTCGAGCTCAACGGCATTGTGCCGGCTGATCCCAAGCAACCCTACGACGCCCGCGAGATCATTGCGCGTCTGCTCGACGGCAGCGCCTTCCATGAATTCAAGCCGCTGTGGGGCGAGACGCTGGTGACCGGCTTTGGCGCGATCCACGGCCAGCCGGTGGCCATCCTCGCCAACAACGGCGCGCTGCTGGCCGAGTCGGCCCTGAAGGGCGCGCATTTCATCGAGTTGGCCAACCAGCGCGGCGTGCCGCTGCTGTTCTTGCAGAACATCCCCGGCTTCATGGTCGGCACCGAGGCCGAGCGCGGTGGCATTGCCAAGCACAGCGCCAAGATGGTGTACGCCATGGCCTGTGCGCGCGTGCCCAAGCTGACGCTGGTGGTCGGCGGCTCTTACGGCGCCGGCAACTACGGCATGTGCGGCCGCGGCTTCGAGCCCGAGTTCCTGTTTGCCTGGCCCAGCGCCAAGGTGGCCACCATGAGCGCCGACATCGCCAGCAACGTGATGGTCGAGCTGGCGCGCTCCAACCTGCGCGGCCCGGCCGACGAGGCGCGGCTGTTGGATACCGAACGCAAGGTGCGTGAGCAGTACGCACGCCAGAGCGACCCTTATTACGCCACCTCCCGCTTGTGGGACGACGGCCTGATCGAACCCGCCGCCTCGCGCGACGTGCTGGGCCTGGCGCTGACGCTGGCGGCGCGCCGTGAGCTGCCGAAAACCGCCACCCCTGTTTACCGCATGTAAGAGAACCACCATGAACACACCCACCTACGAGACCCTGCAACTGGCCGTCGACGCGCGCGGCGTGGCTCGCCTCACGCTCAACCGCCCCGACACCCACAACGCGCTCAACGCCACCCTGATCAGCGAGCTGCGTCGTGCCGTCGATTGGCTGGCCTCAGCGCCGGGCGTGCGCGCGGTGGTGCTCACCGGCACCGGCAAGACCTTTTGCGCCGGCGGCGACCTGGGCTGGATGCAGGACAACATGAAGAAGAGCCGGGCCGAACGCGTCAGCGAGAGCGGCGATCTGGCGCTGATGCTGCGCGCCCTGAACGAGCTGCCGATGCCCGTCATTGGCCGCATCAACGGCCCCGCGTATGGCGGCGGCGTCGGCATGATCTCGGTCTGTGACATCACGATCGCGGTCGATACCGGCATCTACTCGCTGACCGAGGTGCGCCTGGGCCTGCTGCCGGCCAATATCGCGCCCTACGTGGTGGCGCGCATGGGTGAAGCCAACGCCCGGCGCACCTTCCTGACGGCGCGCCGCATGAGCGCGGCCGAGGCGCAGCGCCTGGGCCTGCTCTCTGAAGTGGTGGCGGCGGATCAGCTCGACGCTGCCGTCGAGCGCGAACTCGCTGATCTGCTGCAGTGCGCGCCCGGCGCGGTGACCGCCACCAAGAAACTGGTGGCCTATGTGCATACGCACGATCTGCCCACCAACATGATCTACACCGCCGACAAGCTGGCTGATGCCTGGGAAACCGAGGAAGGACGCGACGGCATCGCCGCCTTCTTCGGCAAGCGCCTGCCGGCGTGGCGCCAGGCCTGAGGTCGAACGCAACGCGCCCAACAGACACA
Source organism: Polaromonas sp. JS666 (assembly GCF_000013865.1). Taxonomy (NCBI): domain Bacteria; kingdom Pseudomonadati; phylum Pseudomonadota; class Betaproteobacteria; order Burkholderiales; family Comamonadaceae; genus Polaromonas; species Polaromonas sp. JS666. The sequence continues at coordinate 15,576 of NC_007950.1, read as the reverse complement.
CATTGACTATGTTTGAAACTTTACTGATCGCCAACCGCGGCGAGATTGCCTGCCGCATCGCCCGCACCGCGCGCCGCATGGGCTTGCGCACGGTGGCGGCGTACTCCGACGCGGACCGCGACGCGCTGCACGTGGCCCTGTGCGACACGGCCGTGCGTATCGGCCCGCTGGAGGCCGCGCGCAGCTACCTCGATGCCGCTGCCATCGTGGCCGCGGCGCGCGCCGCTGGTGCGCAGGCCATCCATCCGGGCTACGGCTTCCTGTCGGAGAGCCTGGCCCTGATCGACGCCTGCGAAGCCGCCGGTCTTATTTTTGTCGGCCCCTCGCGCGAGGCGATCCGGCGCATGGGGTCGAAGATCGAATCCAAGCGCATCGCGCTGGACGCCGGCGTGCCGGTGGTGCCGGGCTACCACGCCGACGACCAGGACCCTGGGGTCTTGCAGGCGGCGGCCAGTGACATCGGCTACCCGGTGCTGATCAAGGCCTCGGCCGGCGGCGGCGGCAAGGGCATGCGGGTGGTGCGCAGCGCGGCTGAATTCGCGGCCGCGCTGGACACCGTGCGGCGCGAAGCCCAGGCCTCGTTCGGCGACGACCGCGTGCTGCTGGAGCGCTACCTGGACGAGCCGCGCCACCTCGAAGTGCAGTTGCTGGGCGACAAGCACGGGCAACTGGTGCACCTGTTCGAGCGCGAATGCTCGATCCAGCGCAACCACCAGAAAGTGATCGAGGAAGCGCCCGCGCCGCACCTGCCGCCGGCCGTGCGCGAGGCCCTGTTCGCGCACGCGCTGACGATGGGGCGCGCCATCGGCTACGACAGCACCGGCACCATCGAGTTCATTCACGACAGCCGCAGCGGTGACACCTTCTTTCTGGAAATGAACACCCGCTTGCAGGTCGAGCACCCGGTGACCGAGCTGACGGTCGGCATCGACCTGGTCGAATGGCAACTGCGGGTGGCCGCCGGTGAGGTGCTCGGCTTTGGCCAGGCCGACCTGTCGCAGCGCGGCTGCGCGATCGAGGCGCGCGTCTGCGCGGAGAATCCGGCGGCCGGTTTCGCGCCCGAGATCGGCACCCTGATCGGCTACCGCGAGCCGCGCGGCGAGGGTGTGCGGGTCGACAGCGGCGTGCGTGTCGGCAGCCGGGTTACGCCCTATTACGACTCCATGCTGGCCAAGGTGATTGCCTATGCCGACGACCGGCCGACCGCCGCACGGCGGCTCGCCACGGCATTGGACGACACGGTGCTGCTCGGCGTGCACAGCAACCTCGGCTTTCTGGCCGATCTGCTGCGCCACGAGCACTTTGCGCAAGTACTCAGCACGCACTACATCGAACGTGCCTTTCCCGCCGGCTGGCAGCCGCGCGCGGACGATGAGCTGGCCATGGCCGCTGCCGCCTTGCATGGCGTGCTGGCCACGCAGGCCATGGCCGGGCAGAAGTCGCCTGGGGCCTGGCAGTCACTCGGGGCCTGGCGGGCGGCCGGCGCTGGGAGTGGCGTCGGCAGCACGCAGGTGCTGCTTGAAGACGGGCAGCGCCGCGTGCACGAAGCCAGCGTGTCGCCGCAGGGCGACGGTTGGCGCGTGCGCGTTGGCGAGCATGACCTGAGCCTGGCGGCGACGCTGAGCGGCGACACCCTGGCGTTGCAGCGCGATGGCCTGACGGTTCGCTTCACGGTGGCGGCGGCACAGCACGCCACGCAGGGTGAGCAGCTGTGGCTGGCCGGCCCGGGCGGCACCTGGGCCTGGCGCCGGCTTGACCGCTGGCAGCGCGCGCTCAAGGGCGCGGCAGGCGCCGATGAGCGGGGCGGCAACCGTCTGCTCGCGCCCATGCCCGGCCTGGTGACGCAGGTGCAGGTCAGCGTGGGCATGGTGGTGAACGCGGGCGACATCCTGGTGCAGATGGAAGCGATGAAAATGGTGCACACGCTGAGCGCTGCCGCGCCGGGACGGGTGGCCGAGCTGCGCTGCCGCGTCGGCGACGCGGTGCGCGGTGGTGATGTATTGGTAGTGATGGAAGCAATGGAAACCGAGGAAAAACAATGAACGACCCGATTTATTTTGACGAGCAACACCGGCAGTTCCGCGACAACCTGCGCCGCTTCGTCGAGCAGGAAGTGGTGCCGCAGGCCGCGCCCTGGGAAGAGCAGGGCATGGTGCCGCGCGCGGTGCTGCGCAAAATGGGTGAGTTGGGCTATCTGGGCATCCGCTACGACGAACAATACGGCGGCTCGAAGCTCGACACCGTGTACAGCGCCATCCTGGCCGAAGAACTCGGCCGCTCCACCTTTGGCGGCTTCGCCGTGACGGTGATGGTGCACACCGACATGGCCTCGCCGCACCTGGCCAACTTCGGCTCGCCCGAACAGTTGCAGCGCTACCTGCCGCCCATCATCCGCGGCGAGAAGATCTGCGCCGTGGCGGTGACCGAGCCCGATGCCGGCTCCGATGTCGCCGGCATCCGCACCCGCGCCGTGCGCGAGGGTGACGAGTGGGTCATCAACGGCAGCAAGATGTTCATCACCAACGGCGTGCAGGGCGACGTGTACTTCGTGGCCGCCAAGACCGACCCGACGGCCAAGGGCTCGCGCGGCATTTCGATCTTCATCGTCGAGAAGGGCACGCCGGGTTTCCGGGTCGGCCGTGCGCTCAACAAGAGTGGTTGGCTGTGCAGCGACACCGCCGAGCTGGTGTTCGAGAACTGCCGCATTCCGGCGGCCAACCTGCTGGGCGAAGAGAACAAGGGCTTCTACCAGATCATGCGCAACTTCCAGAACGAGCGCATGGTGCTGGGCGCCCAAACCATGGGCGAGGCCGCGCGCGCCATCGAGCTGACGCTGGACTATGTGCGCGAGCGCAAGGCCTTCGGCGCCACGCTGTGGGACAAGCAGGCGATTCGCCAGCGCCTGGCCATGCGGGCCTCGCAGGTGGCGGCGGCGCGCCAGCTGGTGTACCACGCGGCCTGGCTCGACGCGCAGGGGCGCGAGTGCGTGAAGGAAGTGTCCATGGTCAAGGCGCTGTGCGGCAATCTGGTCAACGACGTGGTCTATGACTGCCAGCAGTTCCACGGCGGCTTTGGCTACATGCGCGAAGCGGCCATTGAGCGCATGGTGCGCGACGCTCGCGTGCAGGCCATCGGCGGCGGCGCCACCGAGGTCATGCTCGAAGAAGTGGCGAAGCGGCTGTGAACATGAGCACCACGCCTTCCACCCCGGTCATCGACGGGCCGATCGAACTGCCGCTGCGCGAAGTTCTGCCCGGCATCCTGATGTTCACGCTGCCGGTGGACTACGGCATCGACCACGTCAACATCTACCTGATTCGCGACGGGCAGGGCTGGTGCCTGTTCGACACCGGCGCCGATTGCGAGGCGGCGCGGGCTCTGTGGCTGCGCGCCCTGGAGGGACCACTAGCGGCCGGCTTGACGCGCATCATCGTCTCGCACCACCACCCCGACCACCTCGGGCTGGCCGTGTGGCTGCACGAGCGCACCGGCGCGACCATCCTGATGCGCGAGGAAGAGCTGACGGTGGCGCGGCAGACGCATGTGAGCAGCGACGCTGACCGTGCCTACTGCGTCGATCTTATGTGCCGCCATGGACTGTCCGTCGCGGAGGCCCGCTATGTGGTGGGCGGCGTATTGCAAAGCAACATGGCCTGCGCCGTGCCGGCGCGCGTCGAGCCGCTCGAAGCCGGCCAGACGCTGCGCATCGGCGAGCATGTGTTCGAGGTGCTGGTGCTGGGCGGTCACAGCATTGCACAGATTTGCCTGTATGAGCCCCAGTTGAAGCTGCTGCTCACGGGCGACCAGTTGCTCGAACGCATCACGCCCAACATCGGCGTCTGGCCCTATGGCGAAACCGATCCGCTGCCGCGCTATCTGGACAGCCTGCGTACCATTGCCGCGCTGGAGATCGAGCACGTGCTGCCGGCCCACCACGACGTCTACCACGCCGGAGTCAAGCGCGCACACGGACTGGTGGCACACCATCAAAAAGCGCTGCGCAAGTTCATGGCGCGCCTGGGCGCGCAGGGCATGAATGCCAGCGAACTCGGCCACGCGGTCTATGGCGCGCAGAGCGACCCGCTGCATGCCTACCTGGCCATGGGTGAAACCCTGGCGCACCTGCTGTGGCTGGAGCGTGCCGGCTTTGTGCGCCGTGAAGAAACGACGGGCGTGACCCGCTGGACTGCAGTGCCTGCGGCCGGCATAGAACCCACCCTCACCTTGTCTGGAGACCTGTCGAGATGACAGAAACATACAGCATCAACGAAGAAGAAATCGCCAGGCGATGGCAAAAATTCGCCCATGTGTCGCCCTATAACCGCGAGCTGGGCTTGCTGCCACACGTGGTGCGCCCTGACTGGTGCGTGCTCAAAGTCGAGTACCAGGACGCGCTGGTGGGCGATCCGCAGACCCGGGTGTTGCATGGCGGCGTGGTCACCGCGCTGCTCGACGCCGCATTCGGATTCGCGATTTTCGTCAAGCTGCCGGCGTTCCGGCCGATGGCCACGCTGGACCTGCGCATTGACTACCTCAAGCCTGCCACGCCCGGGCGCGCGGTGCTGGGCGGGGCCGTGTGCTACAAGCTGACCCCGGAGCTGGCTTTTGTGCGAGGCTGCGCCTATCACGAGTCACTGGAGGACCCCATCGCCACCGCAGTGGGCATCTACATGTTCACCGAGGGGCGACCGGTGATCAGCAACGAGGAGGTTCCACGATGAATTATTCCGATATCGTGACCCGCTGCCGGGCTTCCAACGACTGGGCGCCGCTCGTCGAAGCCATTCCGTTCGCACGCTTCCTGAATCTGCGCATCGATGTCAAGGGTGACGCGTTCACCTGCATCCTGCCTTTTGAGCAGAAGCTGATTGGCAACCCTGTCCTGCCCGCCTTGCACGGCGGTGCGACCGGCGGCTTTCTGGAGTGTGCCGGCCTGTTTTATCTGCTGTTGCAGACGGAAACCAGCAGCCTGCCGAAAACGATCGATTTCAACATTGACTACCTGCGCACCGGTTTGCCGCGAGATACCTATGCCAACGTCGTGATGGTCAAGCAGGGACGGCGCGTGGCCAACCTGCGCATCGAGGCCTGGCAGTCGAGCCCCGACAAACCGATCGCGCTCGGCCATTGCAATTTCATGCTCAGTGCATGAACCCCTTTCAAGAGTAAAACCCATGAGTCAATCTGTCTATCAATCCGTGTTCCGCCCTGGCCTGTTTGCAGGTCAGACTGTTATCGTCACCGGCGGTGGCAGTGGCATTGGCCGCTGCACCGCGCACGAGCTGGCCAACCTCGGCGCCAGTGTGGCTCTAGTGGGCCGAAAGATCGAGAAGCTGCAGGCGGTGCAGACTGAAATCGAAGCTGCCGGCGGCCAAGCCAGTATTCATTCGTGTGACATCCGCGACGAGCCGGGCGTCAAAGCCATGATCGCCGACGTGATCGCCCGCCATGGCAAGATCGATGGCCTGGTCAACAACGCCGGCGGCCAGTACCCGCAGCCGGTCAAGGACATCAGCCTGAAGGGCTGGGATGCGGTGGTGCGCAGCAACCTCACTGGCGGTTTTCTGGTGGCGCGCGAAGCCTTCAACCAGTCCATGGCGTTCCATGGCGGCGCCATCGTCAACATCATCGCCGACATCTGGGGCGGCATGCCCACCATGGCGCACAGCGGCGCGGCACGCGCCGGCATGTTGTCGTTCACCGAGACGGCGGCCTGCGAATGGGCCTGCGCCGGTGTGCGCGTCAATGCCGTGGCGCCTGGCTGGATTGCCAGCAGCGGCTTTGACACCTACAGCCCCGAGATGCAGGCCGAACTGCGCAGTCTGAAAACCAAGGTGCCGCTGCAGCGTCATGGCACCGAGTCCGAGGTGTCGGCGGCGATTGTATTTTTGCTGTGCGAGGCGGCGGCTTTCATCACCGGCTCGTGCATTCGGGTCGATGGCGGCGTGCCCAATGCCCGCCCGACCTGGAAACTGCAGGCGCATGATCGCTCCAAGCCCTTCAACGGCTTTGCGCTGTCGCAGGCGCCGAAGTGCCTAAGCGAGGAAGCGCATGGAGGATCGAGGACATGAAGGCGTCGGCACAAACCACGAATTCGAACGACTTGTCGAGCTACCTCGCGCCCGGCCGGTACGTGGACAGCGATCACCCGGCGGTGATTGCGTTCGCGCGCCGGGTGGCCGACCCCTCAATGACGCCGCGCGAGATCGCGGTCAAGCTCTATTACGCTGTGCGTGACGAGTTTCTTTACGATCCCTACTACTTCGACACCACGGTCGAGGGCTTGAAGGCCAGCCACGTGATCGAGGCCGGACGTGGCTTTTGCGTGCCCAAGGCGGCGCTGCTGGCGGCGGCGGCCCGCGCCCTGGGCATTCCGGCACGGGTGGGTTATGCCGATGTGCGCAACCACCTGACCAGCCAGCGGTTGTACGAGATGATGGGCACCGATCTGTTTGTTTTTCACGGCTACACCGAGTTGTGGGTGGACGGCCAGTGGCTCAAGGCCACGCCCGCTTTCAACCGCTCCCTGTGCGAGAAGGCGGGCATCCATCCGCTGGAGTTCGACGGCAGCGCCGATTCGGTCTTTCATGAATTCGATGTCAGCGGCCGCCGGCACATGGAGTACGTGCACGACCACGGCACCTACGCCGACTTGCCGCGCGATGAACTGCTGGCCTCGTGGCGCGTGCATTACAAAACCTTCGCCGACTGGGGTCAGGTCGCGGCCGACGGCGGGGCCGACTTCGCGCAAGAGGTGGGCAAGCCATCATGACGGCGCGCCGGGAATTTTCCGGTTTCGCGGGCGGCCCCCTGGTGGCCGATGTCTACGGCCCGGTGGGCGCGCCCACGGTGCTGCTGCTGCACGGTGGCGGACAAACCCGCCATGCCTGGGGCAAGGCGGGACAGGTGCTGGGGGACGCCGGCTGGTACACCGTGGCGCTGGACTTGCCGGGTCACGGCGACAGTGCCTGGGCCGCCGATGGCGACTACCGCATCGAGACGCTGGCTGACACCATGTGCCGCATCTGGCGCGAGCTGGGAACGCCGCTGGCGGTGGTCGGTGCCTCGCTGGGTGGCCTCATCAGCATGGCCGCCGTGGGCCGGGCCGATGCGCCGCCGATCAGCGCGCTGGTGCTGGTGGACGTTGCGCCGCGCATGGAACAAGCCGGTGTCGAGCGCATCGTGCGCTTCATGCGGGCGCGGCCCGAGGGTTTTGCGTCGCTCGAAGAAGCCGCCCAGCATATTGCCGCTTACCGGGGCCGGCCCATGGAAGGCCCGGTCGAGGGCCTGAAGAAAAACCTGCGCCTCAACGCGCAAGGCCGCTGGAACTGGCATTGGGATCCGCTCATGATGAGCGAGGCCAACCACAACCACCGGCGTGACGCCGACGGCTACGAGCGCGCCTTGCGCGGCCTGCAGGCGCCCACCCTGCTGCTGCGCGGCCAGCGCAGCGACGTCATCAGCGAAGAAGATGCGCGCGCCCTGGTGCAAACCCTGCCGCGTGCGCGCTTTGTCGACCTCAAGGGCGCCGGCCACATGATTGCGGGTGATGCCAACGATGCCTTTGTCGCCAGCGTCGCGACCTTTCTGCATGAAGTGATGTCGCCGGCACAGTCCCCGGCGAGCGGAATCTGAACCAGGAGCATTCAATGAGTTTGCGATCTTTCACCTTGCACGATCTCATCAATCGCAACGCCGGGCTGCACGGCTCGAACACCGCCCTGGTGTTCGGCGATCAGCGGGTCACGCATGCCCAGTACGCCGAACGCACGGCGCGCCTGGCCGCCGGTCTGGCCGCTGCGGGCGTGGGCCGGGGCGACCGGCTGGCGATCCTGGCCCAAAACGGCCTGGAGTATGTCGACCTGTTTGGTGCCGCCGCCCATCTGGGCGCGATCGTGGTGCCGATCAACTGGCGGCTGTCGGCCGAGGAGGTCGCCTACGTCATCGAGGACGTGGCCCCCCGGGTATTGATCGTGGCCGATGAATTCAAGGCGCTGTTGCCGCAGCACGGGCTGGACGGCATGCAGCGCTACACGCTGGGGACGGCGCCGGGCGCGGCGCAGGCGCCGTGGCAGCCGGTCAGCGCCCTGTATCTCGATCGCACCGTGCCGCCTGCCGATCTGAATGACGATGAGGGGCTTGTCATCATCCACACCGCCGCCGTGGGCGGGCGGCCGCGCGGTGCATTGCTCTCGCACCGCAACCTGATCGCTGCCAGCCTGCAGACGCAACTGGCCTGGCGTCTCACGCCGGCGGACATCAACCTGGGCGTTTTGCCGCTGTTTCACGTGGCTGCCATCGGCTTCCTGCTGGCCACGCAGCAGGCGGGCGGCGCGACGCTGCTGTTGACACGTTTCGATCCGCCCAGTCTGGTCAAGCATATCGACGAGGACGGCGGCAGCCTGATCGGCACTTTTCCGCCGATGCTGGGCGCTCTGCTGGACGCGGCCGCGGCCCAGGGTTCGGCGCTGGACAGCCTGCGCGTGGTGTCGGGAATCGACGTGCCCGAAACCATCGCGCGCCTGCGCACGGACTATCCCCAGGCGACCTTCTGGAGTGCCTACGGCCAGACCGAGACTTCGGGCTCGATCAGTCTGGCGCCGTTTGACGAGCGCCCCGGCAGCGCCGGGCGGCCCGCCGCGCTGAACACGGTCGCGGTGGTCGACGAGCTGGACCGCCCGTTGCCCACAGGCGCCACCGGCGAAATCGTGGTGCGCGGGCCGATGGTGTTCCAGGGCTACTGGCGCTGCGACGCAGACAACGCCTTCACGCTGCGCAATGGCTGGCACCACACCGGTGACATGGGGCGCATCGACGCCGAGGGCTACCTCTGGTACAGCGGGCGCTCACCGGCCAAGGAGTTGATCAAGCCGGGCGGCGAAAACGTCTATCCGGCTGAAGTCGAGCGGGCCCTTCTGGAGCACCCGGCGCTGGCGCAGGCGGTGGTCATCGGTGTGCCGGACGTTCAGTGGGGCGAGGCGGTCAAGGCCGTCTGCGTGCTGAATGCGGGGCACACGCTGAGTGCCGAGGAATTGATCGAGTTTGTGGGCGGGCGCATCGCGCGCTACAAAAAACCCAAGCACGTGGTGTTTGTAGCGGCGCTGCCTCGCACCGCTGTCGGCGGGGTGGACCGCGCGGCCGTCAAGGCCGGGCACGGCCAGGCCTGACGCGGCTCGCAGCGGACGATTTTCAACCTGAATCAGCCAAGAAGGAGACGACAACATGACCCAGGCATCCCACGACGACCCGGTGCAGCGTTTCAAGACGCACCGGCGCACCATCACCGAAACCGACATCGTCAACTTCGTCAATGTGGCAGGACTGCACGAGCCCTTCTTCATTGACATGGAGTACATCCAGAACAATATGGAGGGCGCCCACCGCAGCCGCTTTGCGCCCGGGCCGATGATCATCTCGCTGGGCATGGGGCTGCTGGCGACCTACGTGGCGGGCATCATCGAACGCACGCTCAAAGGCCATGAAGTAGGCGCTTTTGGCGGCATGACCGGCCTGCAAGCGCGCCTGCGCGGCGCGCTGTTTCCCGGCGACACGATTCACGTCGAGGGCGAGGCGCGGCTGCGTCCGCCGACCTCGCGCGGCTACACGCTGATGGAGATCGAGCACCTGGTGATCAACCAGCGTGGCGAAACCATCGCCGATTTCACCGAGACCCTGACCTTCCTGCCCAGGGAGGCCGGCACGGCGTGACCCCGACGTTCAAAGTTCGCGGGCCCGGCCGTCAGCCATCCGGCACGGCCAGGTTCAATTCATTTCAATGCAACGACAAGGAGACAACATGATCGAATCCCAACTGAGCCCCCAACTGGTTCAACAAGCCCGGGCCGGCGGCCACTGGCACAACAAGACCCTGCTCGACTTCCTGGATGAAGTCGCGCCCAGCCGCCTCGACAAAGTGGCCGTGACCGACCTCAACAGCATGACCGGGCAGGCGAACACCTTGTCGTACCGGCAACTGCTGCGCCTGTCCAAACGCATCGCGCTCGGTCTGGCGGCGCTGGGCGTGCAGCGGGGCGATGTGGTCTCGTACCAGTTGCCCAACTGGTGGCAGTTCGTGGCACTGCACCTGGCCTGCCTGCGTATCGGCGCGGTCACCAACCCGGTGATGCCGATCTTTCGCCATCACGAGTTGACCTTCATGCTGGGGCTGGCCGAATCGAAGGTCATGATCGTGCCGCGCGAGTTTCGCGGTTTTGACCATGCCGCGATGCTGCGCGAAATTCAGCCGGCGCTGCCGCAGCTCAAGCATATCTTTGCAATTGGCGGCGAAGGCGACATGTCGTTCGAGAAGCACTTCATCGAGCGCCGCTGGGAGCAGGAAACGCCCGATGCCGACCAGGTGCTGGCCGAGCGCCGCCTGCGCCCGGACGAAGTGATGCAGTTGCTGTACACCTCCGGCACCACCGGTGAGCCCAAGGGCGCGCTGCACACCTCCAACACCCATTTCGCGAACATCGTCGAGGTTGTCAAGCGTTGCGGCCTGACGGCCGAGCATGTGTGCTTCATGCCCTCACCGATGGCGCACCAGACGGGTTTTGCCATCGGCATGGAACTGCCGCTTATGCTGGGCGCCAAAATGGTGCTGCAAGACATCTGGGAGCCGGAACTGGCCCTGACGCGGATTCAGGACGAAGGCGTGAACTTCATGATGGCGGCCACCCCCTTCCTGGCCGACCTGACGGATCATCCGGACCTGCCGCGCTATGACATTTCCACGCTGGATGTTTTCATCTCGGCTGGCGCGCCCATCCCCCGCACACTGGTCGAGCGCGCCACTGAGCGCCTGAAGGCGCACATCGTGTCGGCATGGGGCATGACAGAGAATATCCTGGTCACCGGCACACGACTGGACGATGTTCCCGAGAAGGTGTTCGGCACCGACGGCGTGCCAGTGCCGGGCATGGAAATCCGCGTCGTCGATGCCGCGGGGCAGGCGCTGGCCGTGGACCAGGAGGGCGAGCTGCAATCGCGGGGGCCGAGCCACTTCGTGGGCTACCTCAAGCGCCCCGAACGCTACGACATGGATGATCAGGGCTGGTTCAAGACCGGCGACCTGGCGCGCATCGACGCCGACGGCTGCGTGCGCATCACCGGCCGGGCCAAGGACATCATCATCCGGGGCGGCGAGAACGTGCCGGTGGTCGAGGTCGAGCAGATGCTGCACCGCCATCTGGCCATACAGACGGCCGCCGTGGTCGGCGTGCCCGATGCGCGGCTGGGCGAGCGCGCGGTGGCCTATGTCACGCTCAGGCCGGGTCACGGTCTCACGTTCGAGCAGATGAAGCGCTTTCTTGAAGAGCAGCGCATGACCAAGCAGTATTGGCCGGAAACCTTGATCGTCCTGGACGACTTGCCGCGCACACCCACCGGAAAGATCCAGAAGTTCCGCTTGCGCGAGATGGCGCGTGCTGAAAACAAGACCGATTGATCCCACCTCGGGTCCGTGCTTGCCACAGACTGAACGGGCCGTCGCTATTGAACGGAAGAATAGACGAACAAAAGGAGAATTCCAGAGATGAAAAAACGAGAAGCAGTGATCGTCGGCGTTGCCGACCTGCCCCTGAAGGACGGCAAGGTACTCAGGCCGATGTCGGTGCTTGAGGCCCAGGCGCTGGTGGCGCGTGATGCGCTCAAGGACGCGGGCATTCCGATGAGCGAGGTCGATGGTCTGCTGACCGCCGGCTTGTGGGGCGTGCCCGGTCCGGGCCAGTTGCCGACCGTGACGCTGTCGGAGTACCTGGGCATCACCCCACGCTTTATCGACAGCACCAACATCGGCGGCTCGGCCTTTGAGGCGCACGTGGCCCATGCGGCGATGGCCATCGAGGCCGGCCGCTGCGAGGTGGCGCTGATCACCTACGGCAGCCTGCAAAAGAGCGAGATGAGCCGCAACCTGGCCGGGCGGCCCGCCGTGCTGACCATGCAGTATGAGACGCCGTGGGGCATGCCCACGCCGGTGGGCGGCTACGCCATGGCGGCCAAGCGCCACATGCACGAATACGGCACCACCTCCGAGCAGCTAGCGGAGATTGCCGTGGCCACGCGCCAGTGGGCGGCGCTCAACCCGGCGGCCACCATGCGCGACCCGCTGTCGATCGAGGACGTGCTGAAAAGCCCGATGGTCTGCGATCCAATGCACCTGCTTGATATTTGTCTGGTCACTGACGGCGGCGGTGCCGTGGTCATGACCACGGCCGAGCACGCCAGGGCGCTCGGGCGCAAGGCGGTCCATGTGCGGGGCTATGGCGAATCGCACACGCACTGGACGATTGCCGCCATGCCCGATCTGGCACGCCTCACAGCGGCCGAGGTGGCGGGCCGCGACGCCTTTGCCATGGCGGGCATCGGGCATGACGCCATTGACGTGGTCGAGGTCTACGACTCGTTCACCATCACCGTGCTGCTGACGCTCGAAGCGCTGGGCTTTTGCCAGCGCGGCGAGAGCGGCGCCTTCGTGTCCAACCAGCGCACCGCGCCGGGTGGGGCATTCCCGCTCAACACCAACGGCGGCGGTCTGTCCTACGCGCACCCTGGCATGTATGGCATCTTCCTGCTGATCGAGGCGGTGCGCCAGTTGCGCGGCGAATGCGGCCCGCGCCAGATCGCGAATGCCGTGACCGCGCTGGTCCACGGCACCGGCGGCACGCTCTCCAGCGGTGCCACTTGCATTCTTTCCACCCGGTGAGCACCATGTACGACAAACCCCTGCCCGTCATTGATGGCGAAAGCCGCCCCTATTGGGACGCCCTGAAACAGCACCGCTTGACACTCAAGCGCTGCCAAGACTGCGGCAAGCACCATTTCTATCCGCGCGCCCTGTGTCCGCACTGCCACTCGGACGCTGTCGAATGGGTCGATGCCTGCGGCACCGGCACCATCTACAGCTACACCATCGCGCGCCGGCCGGCCGGTCCGGCCTTCAAGGCCGACACGCCTTACGTTGTGGCGGTGATCGACCTGGATGAGGGCGCGCGCATGATGACCAACATCGTCACCGACGATGTGGAGGCGGTGCGCATCGGCCAGCGCGTGACGGTGCAGTACGACGACGTGACCGAAGAGGTCACGCTGCCGAAGTTCCGGCTCTTGTAACAACGAGGTTTCCCGCATGGACTTCACCATCGATCCCGACACCGTGGCGATTGCCGAGGCGGTGCTGCGCTTCGTCGGGCGCGAAGTGCTGCCGCTGCAGCAGCGCCAACACGACCTGCTGGGCAAGCGAACGCACACGAATCCGTGGGTAAGGCGGGTCGACGAGCTCAACCATCTGCCGCGCCTGAGATCACGCCGGTTGCGAGGCTGTGCGGGCGATCAGGTTGCGCAAGTCAATACCAGGGTCCGCCAGTGCTGAGCGGTCGGGCAGGGAGTCGCCAGTGATGAGGCGCTTCAGGGACGTGAACTCGCGTGCGTTGTTGACGCAACTGGCGCCGACGACCTGGCCTCGGGAGAGGTGAATCAGTGAAAATTTGTCACCGGTTGTAAGCGACCGGGCAATACACCTTGAATCCAGCGCCATCATTATGGCAAGGGGGGTGCCTGAGCAGGTTGCCAGGGATGGGGCAGCAGTTGTGCAATCTGGCTGTTCTTGTGGGTGGGCAACCGCATCAGCACATCCTTGAGGTAGGCGTACGGGTCATGCCCGTTGAGCCGGGCGCTCTGGATCAGGCTCATGATGGCAGCGGCGCGCTGGCCGGCCCGCAGCGATCCGGCGAACAGCCAGTTAGCTCTGCCAATGGCAGCGGCGCATTGGCCATGAGCCGGGCCGCCAGTTCCTTGGCGCCCTGCAATGCCTGCCCCTTGGGCGTCAAGCGGTTGATGTAGCCGAGTTCGTAGGCGCGCTGCGCCGTCAGCGGCTCGCCGGTCATCGCGATTTCCATCAGGATGCGCTGCGGCAGCATGTGGATGACCGGCGCGGCCCACGGCATGCCGCGCCCGACCTTGGCCTCGGTGATGGCGAATTTGGCAGTCTCGTCGGCCACGCACAGGTCGCACATCTGCGACAGCAGCCAGCCGCCGGCATAGGCATAGCCTTGTACGGCGGCGATGACGGGCTTGGTGACCTCGATGTTGTCGCCCAGCACGGCGATGAAGCCCGCGGGCGGGATGCGCAGTTGCGTGTCGGCGGCTTCCACCAGGTCCATGCCGGCGCAGAAATTGTCACCGGTCCCGGTGAGGATGGCCACCTGGGCCTCGGCGTCGGCTTCGAAGCGGCGCCAGACCTCGAAAAAGCCTTCGCGCACGGCGCGGTTCAGGGCGTTGCGCCGTTCGGGGCGGTTGATGGTGATGACGGCAATGCCGTCGTTTACCTCATAGAGAAGTTCGTTGTTCATTGGCTTGTCTCCTTTTCAAGTAGTGCTGGATGCTGACCGCGCAGGTTGGCCGAGCGCGTGCGAGATATTTTGTGCAAGCGTCACCACCAGGCGTTGCAGCGCATCGGCGCTGGCGCGACCGCGCTCGATCGGGGTGGCGATGATCAGCGCCGCGTTCACGCGCCCGTCGGGCTCGAAGATCGGGGCCGCAAAGCCGGCCACGTCGGGCGTGACTTCACCGAAGGTAACGGCCACGCCGCTGACCCTGACCTCTTCAATGAGGCGCGCCAGTTGCGCCCGGTTGGTGACCGAGTGTTCGGTCATGGCCCGCAGGTCGGCGCGGCGCAGGTAGTCGCGCCGCCAGGCCTCGTCCTGGAAGGCGAGCAGCACGCGACCAGAGGAAGACGCAAACAGCGGCCGCGTCGTGCCGACGGGCACGGCATAACGAATCGGGCGCTCGCTCTCGATGATCGGGTTGTAGACCAGCCGACCTGCGGTGCGGTCGATTCTGGCGATCAGGGCGGTCTCGCCGGATCGTGCCACCGCCTCGCGCAGGAAGGGCAGGGCCACGATGTCGAGCGAGCGGGCCGACACCAGCGATGCCCCCAGCGAGAACGCCTCGGGGCCGAGTTCATACAAGTCATTGCTGCGCTGCAGGTAGCCATGCGCCGTGAGGCCGCGCAACAGCGAGAGCACGCTGGTCTTCGGTGCATTCAAGGCCAAGCACAAGGGGGTCAGGGCCAGGCCGGCACGGCGGTCGGCCAGTATCCGTAGCAGCCGCAGCACGCGGGTCACTGCCATGGGGGCAGCCTCCGCGCTGGGATTGATGCCTGTGCATTCGCGCAAGCTGGCCGTGGGCATGTTCATCGAAAATCTGCTTTTGGTTTGAAACCTCGCCCTTCAGGGCGATGAGAGCCGACCCCGGCCTGAAGGCCGGGGTTTCAGGCGAGCGTTTTGGGAGGGGATGCAAACCCTTTCCAAAACATGTTTGACCGACAGGCCTGAAGGCCTGTCGCTAATTTCTTGCTGGAACCAAGGTCTCCTTGTGTTCTGAAGTTCTGATATGAGAACATTTGTTTGAAAATAAGAATAACTACAAGGGCGTTTCCCGAAGTCAAGCAGCATTTTCCCCTGACGAGCTGCATGCATGAGTCGCCATATTGTCTGGAACCAGCGGGTAGAAACGAAACCTCTTATTGGCGACAGCGATGAGTAAACACAAGGTGCGGACTGGCTGAACTACAAACGG